>JAAXQN010000120.1 GCA_012974305.1 Candidatus Methylomirabilis sp.
CTCCGGAAAGAGCGGAAACGAGGTGTCCCCCTACAAGGTTTCTGGGTTGGGCAAGGTCGCTGTCAATGACACCATAGATAAGCACGGCTGAGGCCCCGAACGATCCGATGACCATGAGCAGGTCTGTCTTTTCAATAAGGTTGAAATTGATAAATGACACCGCACCGATACCGCAGAAGCCACCCACCCATGACCAGAGAATCTCGGACGGGCTGACCCTGGGCGGGCTTATGGTCGTTGCGCGCATTTTTCTGAAATAGTTCACGAGCGTGTTTCTGAGGGTGATGGCTATCGTGGAGGGCACAGCTATTTCTTGCGCATGGGACCCAGGGCGGCCTTCAGGTGGGGTGGGGTTTTGACCGCTATTTTCCTGATCGGATTGCATCATCTTCTCCCGGAACTGTCTTTTGTCGATTTTGCGCGCAGGTTGTTAAGGTGCGGGAGGCATCGGGAGGTCAACGGCATTCGGGAATCCAGAATGAGCAGTCCCGGTCTGAATGCGGGCCATGTACAGGTCAGCGCACTGCAAGCACAGGCCGTCAGCCGGATGCCATTGGGGAAAGTCTCGCGTGATTTGGGCGATGACTTCCGCGGGTAGACTTTCAGGCTCCGGCTTGAAGGAATACGTGGGAAAAGCACAGAGGGGGCAACGGCCACCCGGATGCGGCGCCTCCCGTGAGACTCTTACAGCCGCCCTAGGGTCCTGGGCAAAGGCAACGAGCTCCGCATGCTTGTGTAGCTCTTGGTCAAAAAACCGACCGAACACCTGACCAGTCTTTTCCTCGAACATGGGGAAAGTATGGCCGAAGTCATTGAGGCGCTGAATGCGGATTGACTCCGGGGCCCATCCGCACCGAACCATGCGGCCATCAATTGTTGCGTCCCAGAGGACGCGATATCGATCCCGGACCAGGCGGTCGTGGGGAGGCCCGGCTTCCGCCACGGGCAGTACCGGCTCATAGCCGAAGTGCGGGTCAAGCATGTCCGTGATATGGAGGAGTTCGTGACGGAGGAACGTCAATAGGGCTAGAGGATCACGGAGGGATTCAGGTCTCAAGAGGATTCGCACTGTCCGCCGCTCCTTCGGGCTTAGCCCTTCTTCAGGGCTGACGAGGAGGTCGGCTCCTTCCTCTCTCCTTGCCGGAGCACAGATGACAAGGCAGAGTCCGACGGCGGGTGCAAGGAGTGGCTGTTCGTTGATTGCTTTTTCGATCTGATCGGCTAATCCTAGCCGAGGAAACCATGCTTGGTGAAAACTCTGGAAGGCCCGCTCACGCTCGTCCGGATCGCTTACTTCATACAGGGCATTGCGCTGTCGGTAAAATAGCCTGGCATCCGGACCTTCGCGAAGGGCAAGAAAAACCGCCTCCTCGATGAAGCGCGGTTCGTAACGCACAGGCAGGCGGTCATTTTCCCGTTCCATCAACCGGCCTCTTCCGGGTAGCACGGTCCGTCTGTCATCGCGCATTGTGTTCCGTCGGCGCAGGCCATTGGCACACTGTCGACGGTGGCGGGGCGCAGACTCAAGCTCTCGGGACCAACGGAAATACCCAGTCGAGTGCATTCTTGCGTGGTAAACCGCCAGCAGAGCTCACCGAGCGTGCCATAAAAACCGTCCCGGTCCTCACGGGTAAGCGTCTTGCTAAAGGCAGGGACAAAGCGGCCGAGGTGATCGCGCAAGAAAAGCCGTGTGGCCTTGCGAGTCTCTTCCAGCATGCTGTTCCAGCGCGTAGGCTTCTTTGAGAGCGAGGAAAGAAAGGAACTCGCACTCGCAGCTCACGTGATCTGCCCTTTCGTGTTCCCCAGTGATCAGCGTAAGGCCAAATGCTCGATAAAAGCCCGTGAGATCTGCCAATTCGTGAGGTTGCTGGAATAGTGCCTCCTGGCCGTATTCGGTTTCATAGGGGGGTACGGGCCCGCGCGCTGTATGTCCAAACAGCCGCCGAAACGAGGCCGAGAGCTCGGTCACGGATATACGGCCTTTGCCGGGAAGACCGCGCACAGTGGGGGCGAGCCCTGACCCTTCGTTTGCGTCCACCACGGTAGCCGCGTCAGCCAGGGCACCTGCACCCTCCTGGGAGGCCAGGCGGGCTAGCGTTTCCTCGGTGGGCGCTCGAAATCCGAGCGCCAGCGCGTTGTAGAGAGTAGCCCGGCAGAGAGCCAGATCGGATTCACTCACCTGTGAGTCTGTCCTTGAAACGGGAATTTGCACTTGGGCCTCCTAAATATGCGCTCGGCGATCAGCAGCCAGCTGCATGCTGAAATCTGAATGCTGATGGCTGAATGCTTATCATTTATATCGTGTTCGCATGCTTAGCCGGTCGTACGTAAATAGGTTCCTCGACCGTCGTACGAAAAATCTCCTTTCCGTTCTGGCCATAGGCGATGGCCGTGTCGTTGTACACGGTCAGCTTCCGGCCGCGGTGCGTCGTCTCATAGATCTTGGGCCCCTCTTTGACCTCGTAGCGGAAAATAATCAGGTGAGAGCGGCGGAAGAGCTGCAGGACTGCCAGAAGCTCCCGGTCTGGGTACGCGTAGCGCTCAATCGCCTCGTCCACACCTGGCCCAAACATCTGTCGCAAATATTCTCTGGGCACCCAGCGGGGAGGGATATAGTAGCCGTTGGGCTCCGTGCCAAACTGTGGGTAAAGGGGTAATGCCACCTTGGCGACGTGGACAAGATAGTAGAGCGGATTGTATCGGTCTTCGGCCCAGGTGCCGTCCCCGTTCATCTTGACGAGGCCCTGGAGGCGCATCTGGCCGATGCAGGCGGCCATGCAGCGCGTCTCCATCGGCTGGCCGCCGCTCTCTGGGTCCTTTCCCTCGATCCGCGGGTAGCAGGCAACGCATTTCTCCGAAATCCGGGTGTTGCCCCGATACATGACCTTTTTGTAGGGGCAAGCCTCCACGCACTTGCGGTAGCCCCGGCACCGTTTCTGGTCGACAAGGACGATGCCGTCCTCGGGGCGCTTGTAGATCGCCTTGCGCGGGCACGCCGCCAGGCATCCGGGATAGGTGCAGTGGTTGCAGATGCGTGCCAGATAGAAAAACCAGGTCTTGTGCTCGGGGAGCTTTACGCCCGTCTTGTGGTATTGAAATCGTTTTCCCGGGGGCCCGACAGGGTTGTCCTCATAGATGTTGGGAAAGTTCCACTCCTCGTCAGTGGGCAGGTAGCCGAGGACCCGCGTGCTGCTGGGCGTGAGCATCCTCTCTGCCTCAAAGATCGTCTTCCCATCGAACTGGCCGTAAGGTCGCTTTGGATCGTCCGAGACCCTTCCTGACCAGTCCTGCTTTCCCTGGTTCGCCTTGTCGAGCAGTCTGAGGATCTTCATGTCCCAGAACTGGGGGTAGCCTCCATAGGGTTTGGTCTCGACATTGGCCCACCACATGTGCTCCTGGCCCTTGCTGAAGGTCCAGGTGGACTTGCAGGCCATCGTACACGTCTGGCAGGCGATGCAGCGGTTGATGTTGAAGACGAAGGCGAACTGTCTCTTAGGGTAGGCCGCCTGGTACGGGTACTTCATCTTGCGGCCCAGATGCCAGTTGTAGACTGTGCTCATGGTTCTGTCTCCCTCCCGCCTTCACGAGTAACGAAACGGACACCGCCCCAGGCGTCGATGCATTCCTCGATGATGGACTCGATCGCCTCTTCTCCCAGGGCGCGATAGGCCCCGTGCGCTGCGGCGTAAAACGGATTCTTGAATAGGCCCAGGAGGTGCTTCCCGTCGTAGCCCAAGCGAATAAACTCCTCGGCAAAGACGTACGCCATCTCGCGAATCGCTTCCGCGTGGGCCGGTAGGGCGACACCCACCAGGACATCGGGGTCGTTGGGATCAGGGTCTTTATACGGCATGATCTTTCCTCTCCACTGGTCTGACGTGTTTTAGTGCCTCCTCTCCCCTCACCCTGACCCTCTCTTTCCTTCGGTCTTCTTGATGTTTGTCAGATCACCGGCCAGGTAGCGCTTCATAAAGTCGCTTTCATTGTCCGGTGTGTAACCGGTGGTCGCCGGCTTCCATATCCCCTTAGCGCCAAGGCCGCCGTCCTCGGCCTTGGTGACGCGCACCAGGGTCTCCTTTGGCACGGTGTTGAGCGCATGGTTGTCGGCTTCACCGCCAAAGATGAAGCTCATGAATACCTTCGACTTATGAAACAGGTTGTCGGTCTGATGCATCGGCATGTGCCAATTGCGCGTGACTGATTGCTGCGAGCCATAGCGGAGGTTTGCCTGGTAGCCGGTATTTGCCGAGAGAGCGCGACCGTCGGGGCGTGTCTCGTGGGCCTTGACACTCCTTTCTGTCGCGATGAAGGGGGCGTGCTTCATCATAACGATGTTGTAAGGATAGGCGTGGTTGTATTTTACCCGAAGCATGCATCGCGACACCTTGTAGAAGGGGTCGTTGGGGATTACGCCGATGTAGGGGCGATCAGCGGGGTTGGCGTCCACGTAGACGTAATCGCCGTCGTTGATGCCCAGGTTCCGGGCCGCCTGAGGGTTGATGTGAAGCTGGTGCTCTCCCACCGTGGGTGCACGCTTGTCGAGGCGGTAAGGGTCGCCGAAGTTCGAGTCGTAGAGCATGTGCCAGTCCACGTTCGACCAGCCGCTGTGGACCCGGTGGCGCGTCTTCGGCGTGAGGCAGTAGAATTGGAAGCCCTTCTCCCAGAGAAAGTTCTTTGTCTCTTTCACCCTGCTCCAGGGCAACTTGACGTTGCGGATGGTGCGTTCATCCCAGTGTTCCGCGGTGAGCGGAATCCCGTAATCCTGTGGGCGAATGTGAGGGTTGGAACTTACGATAACGTTGGGCAAGTAGGGCGTGGCCTCCGGCCCTTCGCGATGCACGATGAAATTCTCCCCGTACTCGATTGCCTCAGGGATATCGGCATAGGCGTGGAGTCTCCCCGTGTCCGTGTGGAACGGCTCCGAGTCGTGGATCTGCTCGTAGAAGGGGATGCGGGGGTAGGTGCGGAAATTCAAGAGACAGCCCCCCGGTGGGCCCCACTTGCCGGCCATGATATCGTCGAGTTTGTATCCGGCGGTGGTGGTGCAGGTATCGAGCAGGCGCTGGATATAGATCCCGCGCTGTTTCGGTGCAGCGAACTTAAAATGATCCCTGAAGCGCCCTTCACCTGTCACTTGGGCAAGGGCGTTGGCGATGCCGGCCAGGATCATCAGATCATCCCTGCTGTCAAACACCGGTGGAATGCCTCCCTTCCAGATCTGCAGGAAAGGATTTGAGCAGCTTGCCGTGATTTCCAGCCCCTCGAACTCGAGCCAGCTGTTGGCAGGCAATGCGACATCCGCATACTCGATGGAGGCGGTCATCTGGATGTCGATGGAAACAATCATCTCCACGTTGGGGTTGACGTTCTTGATCATTTCGTAGGCCCACTTGGCGTTATTGATGAGGTTGACGTTGTTGAAGATGATCGCTTTTGTTGGCGTTGGCATGTGGGTCTCGCCGGTGAAGTTCTTCCGGCCAAACTTCGGTGTGTTGAGGATCAGCGCCATATCCCCATGGTTCCAGTACGCGGGCTCCTCGCCTTTGGTGTACCCGCGAACTTTCACGTCTCTGCCGTGCGCCGCCGGGTCCAGGTTCGCGTGGAACGGGTCCTCGTTCACCCAGCCCTTAAAGCCAGGCCCGGTCCACGGGGATCCCTGGAACAGGGCTGCTTTGTAGTTCCCTGCCCAGGTATGGCAGCCGGCTCCGGGCTTGCCGATGTTCCCGGTCAACATGACCGGCAGATAGGCCGAGCGGTTCATCTCGGTGGCGTGAAACCAGGGGTTGATCCCCTCGCCCTGGTGGATCGCCACCGGTTTAATGGTGGCAATGTCCCGGGCGAGCTGTTCGATGAGGTCCTTCGGTGCGTGGGTGATCTCAACCACCGTATCCAGATCGTAGTCCCTGAGGTGGGTCTGATAAAGTGTCCACAGTGTGGTAACTTGGATCTCCGTGCCGTCCACCAGCTTGATCCTGAACGTGCCTTCCAGAGCTGGGTCCAGCCCCTTCCTCGCCATCGTCTCGCCCACATCATCTCGCGTGAGCGCGGCGGGGCCGTTCCTTGTCCGGTCCCAGATCACGTAGTCGCCGAGTTTGGCGTGCTGCTCCTTTGTGAAACCCTGGACCTTCACCGAAGGGCCGTCAGGTGAGAGGT
>JAAXQN010000040.1 GCA_012974305.1 Candidatus Methylomirabilis sp.
GGCGGAAATCGCCCGGACCGAATGGTACCGGGAGGGGCGGGTTCCCCTCCATACCCTTCGGGCCGACATCGATTACGGCTTTGCCGAGGCGAGGACGAGCTATGGAAGGATTGGAGTCAAGACATGGATCTTTCACGGGGAGGTCATACCCGAGGCCGTGGCGGAAGAGGATAGGCCCACGGTCCCAGACGTCCGTGAGGAGAGGCCGCGGCGCCGAAGATAAGGTTGTCGCTGAAAAGTAGGAGCCGGTGATGTTAATGCCCAAGCGGACCAAGTACCGGAAACAGCAGCGAGGTCGGATAAAGGGGATAGCGAAAGGGGGCACCGCGCTTGCCTTTGGTGAGTATGGCCTGAAGGCCCTGGAGCGAGCCTGGGTGACCAACCGCCAGATTGAGGCGGGCCGGCGGTCCATTACCCGGTATGTGAAAAGAGGCGGCAAGGTGTGGATTCGGATCTTCCCAGACAAACCGCTCACGGCCAAGCCGGCGGAGACCCGGATGGGAAAGGGCAAGGGTGCAGTGGAGGGCTGGGTTGCGGTGGTAAAGCCAGGTCGGATTCTTTATGAGATGAGGGGGGTCAGTGAGGCCGAGGCCCGGGAGGCGATGCGTCTGGCGGCTCACAAGTTACCTATTGCCACAAAGTTCGTCACGCGGTCCAAGGAGGCACTGGGCTGATGAAAATCAAGGATCTCCGGGAGCTGACCGCTGAGGAACTCCAGCAAAAGCGAGGTGATTTCAGAGAAGATCTCTTCCGTCTAAGGATGCGGAAAGCCGTGGCGCAGTTGGAGAATCCCATACGCCTTCGCCAGCTCCGACGAGATATTGCTCGGATCGAGACCATCCTGCGAGAGCGGGACCGGGACCAGGACCGGAGTCCCGAGGAGTCGGAATAGGATGGAACAACAGCGAAGCGGGCGAAAGGTCTTCACAGGGACCGTAGTCAGCGACCGGATGCAGAAGACGGTGGTGGTGTCCGTTGAGCGGATTTTCCGCCACCCCAATTATAGCAAGTTGCTGCGCCGTCGGACCAAGGTGAAGGCCCACGACGAAGAGCAGAAATGCCGGGTCGGGGACAAGGTCAAGATCATGGAAACCCGTCCCCTGAGCCGAGACAAACGGTGGCGCATTATCGAAGTTGTCCAAAAGGCCGTATGAAATATGTGCGGTGCGCATCGCGCACTGAGTGGCGCGACGGCAGGAATCGATCATGGTTGGGCTCAGGACAATTCTGGATGTGGCAGACAACTCGGGGGCCAAGCGGATCTCGGTCATCAAGGTTCTCGGAGGTTCCGCGAAACGGTATGGGCGAATCGGGGATGTCATCGTGGCGAACGTCAAGGAGGCCCTCCCTGCGGGATCGGTGAAGAAGGGAGATGTGGTCCGGGCGGTGGTGGTCCGGACGGCGAAGGAAGTCAGGCGTACCGACGGGTCTCACATTAAGTTCGACCGGAATGCGGCGGTCCTGATCAACGAGCAAAACAATCCCCTCGGGACCCGGATCTTCGGCCCCGTCGCTCGCGAGCTTCGAGAGAAGCAGTTTATGAAAATCATCTCGTTGGCCCCAGAGGTGGTCTGAGGGGGCTCAGATGTAACGGCTGGGAACAGGAAAAGGTCAGGGGACAACATGGCGGTGCGGACGGTGCTTCCGATTCGAAAGAATGATCTGATCATGGTGATGGCTGGAAAGGATAGGGGAAAGCGGGGGAAAGTTTTGAGAGTCAATCCGAAAGCGGGGACGGTGGTGGTCGAACGGATCAATGTCGTGAAGCGACACACCCGTCCCGGAGGGGTGAGCCAGCAGGGAGGGATTATCGAGAAGGAGTCTCCCCTCCACGTCTCCAACGTCATGGTCATCTGTTCCCGTTGTGACCGACCAGTTCGAACCGGGCACAGCTTCCTCGCCGATGGGAAAAAGGTTCGGGTCTGTAAACAGTGTGGCGAGACCGTGGATTAGGGAGAAGGCGATGGCGGAAACGGCAAAAAAGAAGGGCGAAAAGGCGCCGAAACCTGAGGCAAAGTCTCCGGCTGCCCCCAAGTCCCCGTCCCGGCTTCGAGAGCGGTATCATCGAGAGATGGTTCCCGCCCTCATGAAGCGGTTCGAATTCAAGAACCTCTTTCAAGTTCCCCGCCCTGTGAAGGTGATCATCAACATGGGGCTGGGCGAAGCGGTGGAGAATGTCAAGGTCATTGATAGTGCCGTCGGGGAGCTGGCGACCATCACCGGGCAGCGGCCCGTGGTGACCCGGGCCAAGAAATCAGAGGCGGGCTTCAAGCTCCGGACCGGGATGCCCATCGGGTGCAAGGTGACTCTCCGGGGGGATCGGATGTACGAGTTCTTGAACCGGTTTCTGAATATTGCTCTGCCGAGGATCCGGGACTTTAGGGGCGTCTCTCCTCATTCCTTTGACGGACGCGGCAATTATGCGTTGGGAGTCAAAGAGCAGCTCATCTTCCCCGAGATTAAGTACGACAAGGTCGATATGGTCCGGGGGATGGATGTCTGCATCCACACCACTGCCCAAAACGATGAGGAGGCCCGCGCCCTGCTGGAGCAACTTGGATTTCCTTTTCGATCCTGAGGGAGGGGGAGTGTGGCAAAAAAGTCCCTCGTGGTGAAGGCGCAGCGGGCGCCAAAGTTTCGGGTGCGGCAGTATCACCGGTGTCGGATCTGTGGCCGCCCCCGGGGCTATCTCAGACGGTTCGCCATGTGCCGGCTCTGCTTCCGGCACTTGGCCCTCCGGGGAGAGGTTCCCGGTGTTGTCAAGGCCAGTTGGTAACTTGCCAGTTCAGAGTTCATGGTTCACAGTTCAGGGTCGGGTGAGCACGATGACCTTGTACAAGTCCCTGAATCCTGCACCCTGAACCCTGAACGGAGTAGCTCAATGTTGACCGATCCGATTGCCGATATGCTTACTCGCCTGCGGAACGCAAACACGGCAGGGCACGAGAAAGTGGATATCCCGTCGTCGCGGCTCAAGGTGGAGATTGCGCGGATCCTGAAGAAAGAGGGTTTCGTCACGGGCTATAAGGTCATCGATCAAGACATACAAGATATTCTTCGGGTCTATCTGAAGTACGGTTCCGGCAACGAGCGGGTCCTCCGCGGGATTACCCGGACCAGTAAGCCGGGGCTCCGGATCTACGCCCGGTCCCGCAAGATTCCCCGAGTCCTGAGCGGCATGGGGATTGCGATCATCTCTACCTCCAAGGGGATCATGACCGATCGGGAGGCGCGGAACCAAGGAGTAGGAGGCGAGGTTCTCTGCCACGTCTGGTAAACCAGTTCAGAGTTGAGGGTTCATAGTTCAGGGATGGAGGAGTTTGGAGATCTCCTGAACCCTGAACGCTGAACCATGAACGCTTTGCAGGAGTAAGTGATGTCGCGGGTTGGCCGGCTGCCCATTTCCATCCCGAGTGATGTTCAGGTCTCCGTGGTCAACGGTTCCGTTGAAGTGCAGGGGCCAAAGGGGCAGCTCGTGCTAGACGTGCACCCGGTCATCCGTGTCCGCGTAGAAGATGGAAAAGTTCTTTGCGCCCGTCCGACCGATCAAAAACCCCACCGGGCCCTCCACGGGCTTACGCGGGCGTTGATCGCGAATATGATCCGAGGGGTGACCCAAGGATTTGAGAAGAAGCTGGAGCTGGCCGGCGTCGGTTATCGCGCTCAAGTTCAGGGTCAGACGCTTACGTTGAGCCTCGGGTATACGAACCCCGTGGTATACATGGTGCCTCCCGATATCAAGGCAACCGTGGAGGGCACGACGCTGATCACGGTCTTCGGGATTGACAAGCAACGTGTGGGGGAAGTCGCCGCCAAGATCCGGGGCTTGCGGCCCCCGGAACCGTATAAGGGGAAGGGGGTCAAGTATGTGGGTGAGCGGATCCGTCGGAAAGCCGGAAAGGCCGGGGCGAAGTAGAGGGGGTTGTGAGCACGATTGATTGGGCCAAGAAGCGGCTTGCCCGGCAGAGACGGCATCGGCGAGTGCGGAAAAAGGTCCTTGGCGTGCCTGATCAGCCTCGCCTGTCGATTTTCAAGTCTCGCCGCCATATCTACGCACAGATCATCAACGATTTGGAGGGGCGGACGCTGGCGGCCGCTTCCACCCTCTCACCGGAATTCAAGGGCAAGGGGGGAAATCGGACAAAGGCCGATGCTGCCAAGGTCGTAGGGGAGATCCTAGCGGACAAGGCCCTCAAGCACGAGATCCGGCGAGTGGTCTTCGACCGGGGCGGGTACAAATTCCATGGACGGGTCAAGGCCTTGGCGATCGGGGCCCGGGAAAAGGGGTTGACATTCTGATGGAGGAGATTTGTGGCGACCGAACAAATCAATAGCCAAGCCTTGAACCTGGTCGAACGCGTCATCCACATTAACCGCGTGGGAAAGGTGGTCAAGGGTGGCCGCCGCTTCAGCTTCAGCGCCTTGGTCACGGTAGGGGAC
>JAAXQN010000098.1 GCA_012974305.1 Candidatus Methylomirabilis sp.
GGGCCTGGCCGGGGTTTGTAGATCTTGGGAATCCCCCAAAACATGAAACACTGATGTGTCTTTCCATCAGCTTTGTAGTACGGGCAGTGTGGACACTTGATTGTGAACATGATGCCGGCATGTAACAGGCAGAGCCCAATGTAGACAAACGGCCAGTAGATCGCGTCAGAGTACCGACTGATGGCTATCAGTGCAGCTGACACGGGGATCAGGGTAAGCAGTTTGTAGTAGGCATATCGGCTGATTTCGTGTCTCGTTATAAGGCCGGTTGAGGGACAGCTCATAGCTCACCTCCATAGTCGGCTAACCGGAATGAGACAGAACTCTTTAATACCCCAATCACTGCGGGAAGCGTTAAAAGCCATCGAAAAGTGATCATCGTGGCAGTCTCTTATCTTCAAAAGAAGTAAAACGCCCCCCAGGCCGTGCTCAGCCTGAGAGGGCGTCTGCGTGCTTCGTACGCCACCAAAAACCGCCAGAAGAGAGCTGGGGCCTATATGGTAGGCCCGGTTTCATCGTACCGCCTTTGGGAGTCGTCCCGCTACCCTCTCTCTCGGTCGCACACCCGACAACGCGGAGCGTCGGATGGGGATGGCCCTCAGTAAAATGTCCACCAAAGCAGATGGGATAGCAATGACAGGTGGCAGCTATTTGCATGATCTAGGTCATTTCAGATGGGAAGCTGAGAAGCTAGGCTAGGACCACCCGTCGTTTATGGTCTACAGGGGACATCAGCTCTTGCTACCACGCTGCTACCAGAACACGCCGCACCAGGAGCACCCAGGAGCACCATCCGTCAGCCCAAATCGTCGCATTCTTGTGGGGAAAGGTCCTCTTGGGCGCCCCAGGGGCATAGGTTTTTTGCCTATGCAAACCATGGAGTTTTGCCTGGTACAAAAAACCGGTTTGCCCCCGATATACAACCACAAGGCCTCCATGGTATTTGGAGGAACCGGGAAGACACTCCTGGGGTTGCGTGCATCGTTTGCCGCGAAGAAAGGGCATTGACCGTTCCTTCAAGAAACCATCACGCAGAGGAGGCAATGATGAAGAGGATGAAAACGCTGATGGCGTTGGGTGCGACGCTGGGGCTGGTGATCGTGTCCACACACGGCACCTGGGCACTAGAGGAGATCGTCAAATCCGTGGCCGAGGGTTGTAACAAGGAGATCCGGACCTATTGCAGCACCGTCACGCCCGGCGAGGGCCGCGTGCTTGCTTGTCTGTTTTCGCATGAGGACAAGCTGTCTGGGCGGTGTCAATACGCGCTGTACGACGCGGCCGTGCAGCTCGAGCGCGCGGTTGCGGCGCTCACCTACGTAGCCAACGAGTGCGATGCCGACCTCGAGACATACTGCGCGAATATCAGGCCCGGCGAGGGCCGCCTGGCCCAGTGCCTGAAGAAAAACGAGAAGAAGCTGAACCAGCGGTGCACCCAGGCGATCAAGGATGTCGGCTTGGAAGTCAGGTAATTCGGCCCTGGCGGCGTCCCTTGGAAGTCGACGAGCGAGATGTTTAACCCGCCGGTGGCTAGGCCGGTCTTTGTATTGGGCAACCTTACGGATCATGACTTGCTCTCCTTTCACATTTAGCTTACCTTCGTCATTCATCCGTTTGGTGCCGTACACTTTCATGAACAGCTTGACCACGTCCTGCGGAGACCGTGGCTGAGCGGTTCTTGCGTCGGTATTCCTTAACCTTTTCGGGGTTCTTACGTCGCCATTCCCTCAGCGTAGCTGCGATCTTTTCGCGGTTCTTGCGTCGGTATTCCCTCATATAAGCTGCTTTGTCAAACATCTGTACTCTCGTCATTCCGCTTTCGCGACCGGGGAGCTGACTTGAATGCCCTCCTTCGTTGCCTTCAAAGCAAAACGCCCTCTCGGACCATGCTCCGCCCGAGAAGGCGTCTGAGTTTGTGGTGCACCAACGATTGTGCCACACGTGGGCCGGAAGCTCTGGTCACCCCGGTTTCATGAGACGTCCTCCTTTTCAGGTCATCTTACCGGTGAACTCTCATGCATCGTGACCTAGTTTATTGGCGGCAGGTCAACTCAGATTAAGCCGCAACAACCGTATCAGCCACAGCCATAGGCCGCTCTCACTTACGATAGGTTGAGAAAACGTAATCGTTGGCCTTTTGACTCTCGTGACAGGAAAAGCACTGGTCCCGCATATTGGTTACCGAGCGTTGGTTGGGGTCGGCCAGTTTAAAATCCTCGAAGCCCCATCCTTTGGTTCCAGTGAATCGATTGGGATCCTTCTCCATCACTCCGATCACCTGACGAGGTCCCTCAGTGATGGCGTTGTTCTCTACGATTGATTCAAAAAGCTCAAAGACCAGAACGGAGCCTTTCGCAAATGGTTTACGGTTCTTCAGGGATTCAAGGGCCTTGTCATTGGCATAGACGTGATGGAAGCCGCCAAATGCATTGAAGTGTACGTGGCCCTCGAGAATGATCATCGATTTAACGCGGGTCCAGCTCTGGTATCCTTCCGGGTACGCGACTTGGGCCTTGCTTTTTCCGAATAGCAGCCCGGGAACCAAAATGGCAGCGATGAGCACCCCCGCTATCCAGTGAATTTTCTTCATTTGATATCTCCTTTCACTCAGTTAGTGACGTAAAAACATGTACAGAACTGGATACAAAAACCGTTGCAAGAACGTATAGCTTGCCTTCATTGTAAATCGACACTCCCGGCCATGGAAAGCTTAACGGCCTCGAGCTGAACTGAGCAATTCCGGGACTATCGACAAAAGCACCTATTGGTGAAACAAATGATCGCAATTAAATATCCAATGGCAAATTGGTAAACCATCATTAAATGTACAGGCCACAAGAAAAACAACAATCACACCCACCAGCGCCAGAATGATGAGTCGGTGATTGTTTTCAATTGATGTCGCTATTGCGGACATGACTGACCTCCGTATTCTGTGATCGAAATTAATCGGAAGGCCTCTCGTTTCATGCCAAGCTCATAGTCTTCTTAAATGAGCTGGAAGCCCGGAAGGGGTCAAGTCTGCCCTTGACTCATGTTTTGCCCTCGCCCCCCTTTGTCAACGCCTCGACAAGCTCGGCGCAGGTCCTTAGCGGAGAGCTAAGAGTGGAGAGTTGAGAGGCGCCGAACTGGTCAGAGGGCGCGGACGAGGTACAGGACTGCCATGAGAATGTAAAGGCCCGCCATGGCCTTTGGGATATATCCTTCGTATTGCTTCAACCGGTCCTCCAGCAGGTGGTAGCCATGAATGGCCAAGAGCGTTACCCCGACGAGTGCCGCACTCACGGCGAGCGCGTAGGTCAGCATGAGAGCCACACAGTGGACTCCCCCCAGGCAGAGGGCCAGGAGCGCAAACTCTTCTTCGTGGACGAATCCCAGGAGGAATGCGAATACCGCCATGTCCCAGAGGGACTGGGGCGACTTGTGATGGTGGACATGGGAATGCTCGTGCCCGTGGCTATGGGGGTGATCATGGTGGGAATGGTGATGCGTATGCCCGTGGGGTTGGGTATAGGCCCGGTAGGCCATGTAAAGAAGCAAGACGACCACGCTGTACCGAACGATGGCCAGGGATGACAGGTCCACCACCCGGTTGACGAGCAGGAAGACAACGACCACTGCGAGGGAAGAGACGAGATGAAAAAAGGCAAGGATGCTCGAGGTGAGCAATCCAAGCCAGGCGCGCTGCTGGCGCTGGAGGGAATAGGCTACAGCCACCGGCCAGCCGTGACCCGGTTCCACGCCGTGGAGCAACCCGATCATGATGGCATTCAGGTAAACAGACACGAGTTGCCTAGGGACCAAATCTTTTGTTGACCAATCCTCCCCTTGCCCCCCTTTGTCAACGACTACCTTACCGCGGGTCAGGCATTGGCGACAAGGCCAAGGAGAAACCCGAGGATGAGTACCACGGTCGAAACGGATGTCAGTTCTGCGCCGGTCATTGCCACTCCTCCATCCAGCCGTTCGCGGGTCTTATATAATGATGCTCAGGCTGCCTCGGGGCAATGACGGCGATCACTCAGGAATATGATCCAGATCACCGAACCGAGTCGGGAATTTTGTCCCTTGACGCGACTATGCCCTTGGGTATATTCCCAGGGCAAGCCCCAGGAGGTTTGTCTGATCTGGATTACCGGGTCTCGTGATCCGGGAGGGCTGGTGCTTGCCGGGGAAGGCAGCAACCGGCCGCACAAAAGATCAGGACGGGTCACCTGGGGCTCCTTCACGCCAGGTCCTCGCCCCCGTCCCCTCGGCCGACTCCTGTTGGCGAAAAAAACACCGGGGGGCTTATGTAGCCCACCCGGTGCTCTATGTGCTGCCGAGCTCTCTCCTTTTAGCGCTTGGCCATCAGTACCTATCTCGGCGGCCGCCGCCGCCGCCGCCACCGCCGCCACGCCCCCCGCCAAAGC
>JAAXQN010000244.1 GCA_012974305.1 Candidatus Methylomirabilis sp.
ATGGCACTTGTTGCAACTGGCCTTGTCTTTCACGCTAAAGGACTGCTCTCCGGTATGGCAGGCCCCGCAGAACTTTCCGTCGTTCATCGCCGCCATCGTGAGCGTCCCGGATTTCCCCTTCTTCATCTTGAACACCTTGGTGTGACAGGCCGAACACTTGAGGCTCGACGCCTCCACGTGCTTTTTGTGGCTGAAGGTCACCGGCCCCTCGGGACTCTTTGCCTCCTCGTAAGTGAAGTCCGCCGGGACTTTGATTGCGGCAGCCTCAGGGATGAAGGCCACCGTCGCGATTGCGAGCCCGATGACGAGCGCAAGGCCACCGAAGAGTACGAACCGCATAGTTCCCTCCTCTCTCGTGTCGGTTACTGGGGTGGTGCGGCTGCGTTTCTCAGAAACCCAAAAAGATCCACCATCTCCTCCCCTGTGAAGCGTGGGTAGAGGATTCCCATTCGCTGAGCATGCGTCGCCATTCGGGGCGAATGATCCCATATTGTGGCTGCCCAGATAATCGGAGATTTATACCCTCCTTGAAACTTCGTCAGTTCGGTCCCCACTGAGCCCCCCTCTCCCCGGAACCGGTGGCACTTCAGACACCCTTTCCGAACCAGGATCACGTGCCCCGCAAAGACATTGGGGATCGGGTCCCAGAGAGGAGCGGCCTGGAGATACGCCATCAAGTCTGCCATTTCAGGGGCGGTGATCCCAGGCCATTCGAGCCCCTCTTGTTTGAGCAGCACGAACATCGCCGGTGCGTGATTCCAGAGCCGGCCCGTCAGCTCGAGGGTCCCCTGGCGCCGCCGGAGCTCCTCCAACGCCGGCCCAATACCCTGCTGTCCACGGGGCACATGGCAGCGGGAGCATTCTTTGCTCGTGAACACAGCGCGCCCACGCTCCGCGTCTCCCGGCGTTTCGGCAGCAGCCTGCATGCCGATGGCGAAAAAGCCCCCGCCGAGCAGGATTACAGGGAGCAGTCGAATCGGTCTCATTGGGTCACCACCTCGGTGTAGCCAAGGTACGTTAACACGATCATGAACACGATCGTAGCGATAGCGAGCCAGGTGAACAGGTGGCTCTGCTCGCCCCGGGCCGTCCGCCGATCCAGGAAGGGGACGAGCAGCAGAAACAGGCCGCCCACGCCGAAGCCGAGGATGCCGATAACCTCCCCCTCGATGCCCAGGATGTGGGCCGGTAGGTACTTCAGCGTCTTGAACATGAACATGAAATACCACTCGGGCTTGATGCCGATCGGCGCGGGCGCAAACAGGTCTGCCTTCTGACCAAGCTCCGCCGGGAAGTAGGCCGCCAGTGCGGCCAGCATCGCCAGCGCGGTGAGCCATCCCACCACGTCCCGCAACATGAAATTCGGGACGAATGGCATCACGCGCTTCGGATTCGCCTGCCGTTCGATGGCGGGTGGCATGCTCATGCCATGCTTTTGGACCAAGTAGACATGTAGACCGAGCAGGAAGGTGGTAAGCAACGGAAGGACCGCCACGTGGATCCCGTAGAAGCGGGTGAGCGTCGCCCCGGTGACCTCCTCCCCGCCGCGGGAAACCCGCAGAAGAAACGACCCGATCACGGGAACGGCGCCTGTGATCTCGGTCCCCACCTGGGTTGCGAAAAAGGCAAGCTCATTCCACGGCAAAAGATAGCCTGTAAAGCCGAAGGCCATCGTGATGCCCATCAGTCCGATGCCCGAGAGCCACGTGATCTCGCGCGGTGGGCGGTACGCCTTCAGAAGCCACACGCTGAAGAGGTGAATGAACAGCGTGAAGATCATCAGGTTCGCCGCCCACGAGTGGATCGAGCGGATGAGCCAGCCAAATTCGACCTCCGCCATCAGGAACTTGACGGACTCGAAGGCCTCCTCAGCACTGGGGCGGTAGTAAAAGATCAGGAGAATACCTGTGGCCACCTGGATCATGAAGAGAAAGAGGGTCATCCCTCCAAGGTAGTACCAGACCGAGTGCCTGTGGACGGGGACCTCTTTCTTTCTGGCGAGCTTCTCCACCTCGGCGAGGCCGACGCGTTCGTCGAGCCAATTCCAGAGTTTCTTATAGTGCTGCTCAAGAGTCCCCATCCTCATGCGCTCTTACTCACCACGATTTCGTCCCCCCGCACATTGACGATGTACTGATCCAGCGGCCGGGGGGGCGGGCCGGCAATGTTCTTTCCGTTAAGATCGAAGTGCCCATTATGACAGGCACACCAGATATGGCTGAGGTCGGATCGGTACTGCACGGTGCAATTGAGGTGGGTGCAGCTGGCAGCAAAGGCCCGGAGCTCGCCCGCCGGTGTTCGGATCAGGATTCCCGGGCGGCTGCCGAACTTAAAAATCTGTCCCGAATTCGGCTTCACGTCGACGGGCTTGATCGGGAGCGTCACCGTCGCCGCCGTTGACTCCCCCGCCGGTGGGGGGACGAGGTACCGGCTCACCGGGTAGAGCACCGCGAGCAGGAAAGCCCCCGCACTGGTGGCGAGGAACCAGTTGATGAAGGTCCTGCGGTTCGGATTTCTGCTCGGCACCTCCTCGGGCATCGTCCCCCTCCTGTTCAGGGTTCATGGTTCATGGATCACGATTCACAGTTCACGGTTCACAGTTCACGCAATTTCGAAATTCGACTTAGCCACGGTCATCGGTCCCGCTGACTGCTGATTGCCAACTGCTGACAGCTATGTCTTTCGTTCGAGTTGGCGGATTTTGACCACGAGCCCACCAATGAGGGCCAGGATGATCACGACCGAGACCGCCAGTCCCTTGCGGCGAAACTGGAGGTCCTCGAGCGCTTGCACCCCGCGTTCGTACCCCTTCGCGGCAATCGCAAGGCCCGCATCGGCTTCCTTCTTGACCGCCTCGACAGTGAAGGCGTGGACGGCCGCCTGAGCCTTGACCAGGGCGTCCTTGGCTCCGCTCAACTCGAATTCGGCCTGGCTGACCTCCATCCCGGCGCGCTCGGCCTTCAGCAAGATTGCGTGAGCCTTGTCGTACTCGCCACGGAGTAAGTCAATGCGCTCCCGAAGCCCAGCCGCGATTTCGCCGCCTTTGTCGTCCAAGGCGTGGCAACCTGCGCACACAGCCCCCTCCCCGAGTCCCAGCATGTCATCGCTCGCCCGCGTGACCGCGTGGTTTTCATGGCAGGTCGCGCAGCCGGGCGTCCCAAGGTCAACGAAAATCTTCGCGTGGGCGCTTTTGGTGAAGAGCTCTGCCTGTACGACGTGGCATTGCCCGCAAACATTCCCGACCCACGAGATCCCTGGCGGTGTCGCACCGTGGTTGCCGTGGCAGTCGTTACACGTGGGGGCGGACAGATCGCCTTTGACCGACACCATCTTCCAGTGGACACTCTGTTTGTACTCCTGGAGCTGATCGGTCGGAATGTTGTATGCCTCCATACGTTTCGCATCGGCGTGACAGGACCCGCACGTGTCCGCGACCCTCAGTGGGTGGACACTCGACCTTGGATCCGACGGCGGCTTGATTGCATGAGCCGTATGGCAGTCTGCGCACGTTGCAACCTTGTCATCGCCGAGCTCCATGAGTCGTCGACCATGTACCGAGGTAATGTACTCGGTCAGCTGATCCACCCGCATTGCTGGGTTGTACCGCTTCATGAATCGTGCGTCAGAATGGCAACGGCTACAGACTTGGGAAATCTGCTCGCGGTCCGGCTTGCCGATGTACCCCTTGGCCGGATCCATCGCCTCCATTCCTGCTTCATTCGCGTCGCCGCCGTGGCACGAGACGCAGCCGAACCCCTTGGCTGCGTGAACGCTGTTGCCAAACTCCTTTGCGGGCGTGGCGAGGCGGTCGTCTCCGACCTCGAGGTGGCAGGCAACGCAGCTCTCAGCCGGCGGCTGGGCCGCGGCAGGCACAGGCCAGGTGGCCAGCACCACGAGTCCGAGGCACACAAGCGCGCCGACCCTCCCCATCACCGGCTCCGTCTCAGCGCCTGGAGATAGGCCACGAGGTCAGCCATGTCCTCGGGGCGGAACTGCGGCCAGGTGTCCTTTTGGGTCTTGGTCTGCTCCTCCATTCCCAAGGCGTGGTTCCACATCACCGAGACGGCCGCAGCAGGCGAGAGCGGGCGCTTGGAGCGGGCGAGGTCAGTTGCGCTCTTCCCGCCCTTGCCGCGGACCGCATGGCAGCTCAGACACCCCTTGCTCGTTACCAGCTTCTCCCCCTTGCGGGAATCGCCAGGTTCGGCAAAGTATCGCACGGAGTACAGGTAGGCGACGATGTCGGCCATCTCTTGCGGCTCAAGCTGTGGGAGCGGGACCCCCCTGGCCTTCATCGCCTTGATCATCGCCGGCGTTTTGTTCCACATCGCCGCCGCGAACTCGGTCAGGCTTCGGTGTACTCCTGTCTCTTATACACATCT
>JAAXQN010000205.1 GCA_012974305.1 Candidatus Methylomirabilis sp.
TTGCCATTAGGGGTCTCAATCGAAATTTGGGATAGCCTGCGGCCATCTTCGGGCAAGATCGACTCGTGCATAACTGGGTGAGAATCCTCGAACTCTGCGTCTCTGCCCACGCCTGGAGATCTAGGTGGGCAATTCCCTCGCTCCCATCCAGGACGACGATCGTGAGATCGGCCTGCTCCAGGGCCGCCCGGGTCCGTCGTAGTCCTTCCATCTCTACGGGATCCCCCGTCTCTTGGCGAACCCCTGCGGTGTCGATCAGCCGGACCGGAATTCCTCCGATCTGAAATTCCTCCTCTACGGTATCCCTGGTGGTCCCGGGGACACCCGAAACGATGGCTCGCTCCCTTCCCAGGAGAGCATTGAGGAGGCTCGACTTCCCCACATTCGGCCGGCCGGCGATGACCACCGTTGCCCCCTCTCGCATCAGGCGCCCCTCCCTCGCTTTCTTGATCAGGGCCTGAAGGCCCTCCGCGATGAGGTCCACCTGCTTCTCGATCTCTCCAATCTCTGGAAAATCAAGCCCCTCCTCTGGGAAATCCACGGAGGCTTCGAGGGTGGCCAACAAGGAGAGCAGGTCTCCCCGAAGTCCCTGGACTTGCGCTGAAAGCCCCCCTTGAAGCTGTCGCATGGCTGCTTTCAGCCCTGCCTCAGTCCTGGCCTTCACGATTTCTAAGACCGCCTCGGCCTGGGCCAGGTCGATCCGGCCGTTCAAAAAGGCCCGGCGCGTAAACTCCCCGGGTGCCGCGGGTCTCGCCCCGTTGCGAACGACGATATTCAGGATGGCCTGAAGGGAGACCCTCCCGCCATGGCCATGCAGCTCCACTACGTCCTCGCCTGTGAAAGACCTCGGGGCCCGCATGGGCACCAGGTAGGCCTCGTCCACCGGGCCCCCAGTGGTCGGGTCCACCACATGGCCCAGGTGCAAGGTGTGGCTGGCGAATTCGCGTGAGTCGGCTCCCGAATAGGGAGAGAAAACCCGGGCGGCCACCTCGAGCGCCTGGGGTCCGCTCAGGCGCACAATCCCGATCCCCCCCTCCCCCGGCGGCGTAGCGATCGCGACGATGGTATCCTGACAGGGGTCTGATTGGGCCACGCTCATTCTGTCTTTCCCGTCGCCAGTGACAGCTTGAGCCCCCGATTCATGTGGTATTGGTGTCCGATCTGGAGGACGTTGTTGACGAGCCAATAGAGGACCAGCCCCGACGGCATACTCCAGAAGATAAAGGTGAACATGATCGGCATCATGTACAGCATCATCTTGGCCTGGCGGGGATCCCCGCCTGTCGGGCTCATCTTCTGTTGAATGAACATGCTGATACCCATAATCAGGGCAAGGGCGCGGACTGCAAACACATCCGCCCCGTAGGGGATCGTGAAAAGGATGTCGGGCGCCGAGAGGTCCGTAATCCATAGCGCGAAGGGGGCATGCCACAACTCCACAGAGCTGCCTAGGGCACGATACAGGGCGATGAAGATCGGAATCTGAATCAGCATGGGGAGGCAGCCGCCAACGGGGTTCACCCCGTGCTTTTTGTACAGTTCCATCGTCTCCTGATTTACTTTTTGGGGGTTGTTCTTGTGTCGCTCCTTGATGGCCTGCATCTTGGGCTGAAGCACTTGCATCGCCTGCATCGACTTATGGCTTTTCTGCGTGAGGGGATAGAAGATCAACTTCTGCAGAACCGTGATAATGATTATCGCGACGCCATAGTTGCCGATGAACCCGTAAAGGAACTGGAGGAAATACAGGGCCGGCCTGGCCAAAAAATCGAACCAGCCGAGGTACACGAGCTCCCGAAGGTTGTGACCTGCCGTGCGGAGTCTCGTGATCTCCTTGGGCCCGGCGTAGAGTTTCATTTCCACCTTTTTCGCCGTCCCGGGGGCGATTCTCATTGCGGGGTAGAGGAGACCCACAAGCTGCATGCCCTCAGCATCCTTCGCCACGAAACTCGAGGGGTCTGTCTCGCCCGGGATCAGCGCTGCAGCAAAGTAGAGGTCCTGAAGGGCCATCCAGCCGATCTTTCCTGACTGGGTAAGCTCCTGGCCCGCCTCTTCCGCTTCGGGATAGACCACTTTCCCGTCAATCCACGCGGCCGGGGTGGCCTGCCCCGCCACTTTGTCGTTCGTCCCGATACGAAACCCGGGGCCCCACTGCAGGCGCAGAGGGCCTTGTGTGGCTGCCTGCCCGAGATTCTTCAATCGAATCTGGATGTCGGCCAGGTAGCGCCCCGGGTAAAGAATCACCGTCTTCTCCAGTACAATCCCGCTCGTCTCCTGAAATTCCATCACGACGCGCTGGGGCTCTGTGGGGCCGGCCCTGGGCCTTTCCACGATTCGATAAAGCCCGTTGGCCCCCTCTCCCCCCTGGATCGAGGTGGCCAAAGGGAGCGGAGCCCCTTCTTCGGGGAGGGCCCCAACCAGATCGACGAAGCCGGCAGCTTCCTCATACTGCTTGAGCTTCCAGCTCCGCACCCCTCCGCCCCGGTTGCTCAGGGTCACGCTGAGTAGATCAGTCTCTAGGACGACCTCCTCCTCCCGTTCTGCCCGCTTGAGCGGCCCGCTGATCGGCTGGGTCTTTGATGGAGACTCCTGTTTCGTCGTAGAAACCGGAGGCGTCACCTCCTCGGCGACCCCCGGCTGTGCCTTCTCCGGCTCCGCGGGTGGCGGAGGTGGAGCCGGCATGAAGAAGGCGTAATATCCCAGGAGAACGATCAGGGCCAGAACAGTCGCGAGAATGGCCCTCCGCTCCAGGTTTTCTCCACCAGGACCTGACAATTGGTCCATTCGTTCCTCCGATGTATCTCTTGCTGTGCGAGGTTCCTTTAGCGCACCGGGTCAATCCCCCCGGGGTGGAAAGGGTGACACCTTGTCAATCTCCACAGCGCCAGGATAAAGCCCCGCGCCGGACCATATCTCGCTATTGCCTCCTCAGCATAGGCTGAACAGGTGGGGACAAATCGACAAGCAGGAGGGAAGAGCGGAGAGATAAACCGCCGATAGAGGGTGATGCACGTCAGGGCAATCTTAGTTGTGGGTGTGGACGAGTTCTTTTGCATGCTGAGGGGGAAGGTGCCGGATGATCCCGGCCCGCCTGAAGAGGTCCCCCACAATCGCCCGAAAGGTCTTGTGGTCCACTTCAGAGAGGTCTCGATGTACCACCACTACTAGGTCAAGTCCTTTTGGCATGAGGTCCCTGTTGAGCCGGAAGTGCTCGCGCAGCCGTCGCTTCACGCGATTCCGGGCCACCGCTCCGCCAACGCGGCTGCTGACCGCCACGCCCAGACGTCGACTCGTTCCGGGGCCACGGCGCACAAAGAGGCTGAATCCTTTCCAGGAAACTTTTTCGCCGCGCCGGATGACTCCCTGGAACTCGGTCCTCCCCCGGATACGATCCGCCCCCGAAAAGGACTGTCTTACTTGTTGCTTCGACCGCGTCATGCATGGGCCTGCTAAACTGTTAGGCGCTTTCTGCCCTTTGCGCGCCGACGATTCAGGATGCGCCGACCCGCTTTCGTTCTCATCCGATGCCGAAACCCGTGGGTCCGCTTTCGTTTGGCGCGCCTCGGCTGATACGTCCGCTTCACTCGCTCCTCCCTGCCCTGGGATGCCGACCCAGCAAAAACACTTAATGCTATGCTTCTCGGCGCGAATTGTCAATCGCCAATCCGCATTTCTCTCGCCTAGAGACAAAAACTAGTTGTGGTCCCCCGGCTGAAATGCTACTATTTCTTGTGGGGTTGGCTACTCCACCCCTCGATCGGGTTCTGCGCTGCTCCGGCGGGTTGTGCCTATCTAACTGTTTGATTTTAAAGGGTTTTGTGGTTTTCCACAGGTGTGGAAAATGTTGTGCGTAACTCCCGCGCTGCTCTCACAACCATCTAGGGGGGGTGGAGGCGGTGAATGCACGCGAGGCGCGGCTTGACACATGTGGAAAGCGATCCAGTGAAGCGCAGTGCGGTGTCGGACACTGTCGTCATTCCCAGTCGCGAAGGGCTGGGCGTAACCAGGAGACGTTGATAACCAGGGAAATGGAGCGGGGAAGATTGTGGACCAAATGAGGGATGTGGGCGCCTGGAGACGCGCTCCAATGAAATCCCCAATCTGTCCCTCCTTTTCTCCCAAGATAAATTCTCGGTTTTCTTTTAATTTCCGCTTTTCCACAAAGCCTACTACAACGACTCAATTTAAATTTCTTTATTATAGTAAGTTGACCTACTGAATTTCGGGGAGGGAAAGAATGCACATCCAGGTGCTTCGAGGGCCATTCCTGAGCACGCTAGCTCAGATTCAAGGGGTGATCGAAGCAAAAAGGACGCTTCCTATCCTCTCTCATCTCCTCCTCGAAGCGAAGGATAATACTATCAGCATCTCAGGAACCGATCTCGACGTGAGCATACGAACTACCCTCGACGGGGATGTCAAGAATGAGGGAAGAGTTGCTGTCTCTGGCAAGAAACTCTACGAAATCGCGCGGGAACTCCCCGACAGTTCGATCGATCTGCGTTGGCGGGAACCACAGAATCTCGAGATTCTTTGCGCGAAATCAGTTTTCCGCCTGAAGGGAGCCGCGGCAGAGGAGTTTCCCGCCTTTCCTGAAATTGCCGAGGGAACTGGGATCACGGTGAGTGCCGAAACACTCCGGGGAATAATCTCCAAGGTCCTTTTTGCCGTGTCGACAGATCAAACTCGACCAACCCTGACTGGAGCCCTGCTACAGATTACGGCGAGCGATCTCCGGATTGTGGCCACCGATGGTCATCGCCTCTCGCTGGTCACGACTTCCTTCGACTCAGCAAAGGATCAAGATATGCTGGAGGCGATCATCCCCCGGAAGGCCCTTGTGGAACTAGGAAAGATGCTCAAAGATGAATCAGGAGAGGTCCGATTGGTCCCCCTCGGTCACCAAATGGGCTTTCTCCTACCCCAGAGCCGCCTGATCAGTCGGTTGATTGAAGGGCAGTTTCCCAACTATGAGCAAGTCCTCCCGTCTCCCAGCGGCCCAGGAGCCGTCGTTCGCCGCGAAGATTTCCTGGGAGCGCTTCGCCGGACTTCCACTATTGCTGGGGACCGAGCGACGCCGACCGTGTTGGATCTGAGAGAGGGGCGACTCCTCATCTCCTGCACCAATGTCGATCTCGGTGAGGCAAGGGAGGAGCTCTCCGTGGACTATCGGGGCTCGGAGGTCACCGTTGGCTTTAATGCAAAGTATCTCCTGGACTTCCTGGGTGTAGTAGAAGGGACCGAAGTTTCGATGCGCATTCAAGATCCATTGTCGCCTGCCCTATTCGAACCGGCGAAAGGGGAGGGGTTTAACTGCGTCATTATGCCCATGCGGATCTAGTCCATTTGTCCTTCCGCGGCTACTCATCTCGGAGGCCACCGAAGGGGGTGCGGGGGGATTTTTTTTTGTGAGAGCTGACGCAGGGACCGAACCGATAAAGGAGCGGTGTCAAATATGACAGAAAGGCGACAGGAACCCCAGGAGGCTGCCAGCTACGGCGCAGAACAGATCAAGGTCCTGGAGGGGCTTGAAGCGGTCCGCAAGCGCCCCGCGATGTACATCGGCGGCACCGGACCGGAGGGACTGCACCATCTCGTGGTCGAGGTGGTGGACAACAGCGTTGACGAGGCAATGGCGGGCTTCTGCGATCGGATCGCGGTCACCATTCACATCGACAATAGTGTCACGGTGGTAGACAATGGCCGCGGGATCCCGGTTGATTTCCACGAGCCGACCGGTCGGCCCGCCGTTGAGGTGGTGTTGACCACCCTCCATGCCGGCGGCAAATTCGACAGCTCCGCGTACAAGGTCGCGGGCGGCCTGCACGGCGTGGGCGTTTCGGTGGTGAATGCACTCTCCGAGTGGCTCGAGGTGGAGATCTGGCGCGAGGGAAATCGATATCTGCAGCGGTACGAGCGGGGCAAGCCGACGGGAGAGATCGAGCAAATTGGCAAAGCCCGGAAGGGCGGGACCCGGATCGCCTTTCTTCCGGACGAGCAGATCTTTGAGGACCGGACTTTCAGCCTCGACACGTTGAGCAACCGGCTACGAGAGCTGGCCTTCTTGAACAAGGGGCTTCGGATCATCCTCGCCGATGAGCGGGCCGATGAGACCCGGGAATTCTACTATACCGGGGGGATCGAGGCGTTTGTTGACCTGTTGAACGAGAACAAGACGGTGCTCCATCCCAAACCGATCCACATTGAGGAGACGAGAAACGGGACGATTGTCGAGGTAGCGGTTCAGTATAACAACGGCTACGCCGAGACGGTCTTTTCCTTTGCCAACAACATCAATACGCATGACGGCGGCACCCACCTGATTGGCTTCCGGTCAGCCTTGACGCGGACGATCAACAGTTATGCCGCGGGGCGGGACCTCCTCAAAAACCTCAAGGCGAGCCTGACCGGTGAAGATATCCGGGAGGGGCTGACCGCCGTGATCAGTGTCAAGCTGACGAACGCGCAATTTGAGGGACAAACCAAGGCCCGCCTGAACAATCCGGACATGAAGGGCCTTGTGGAGACCATCGTCAACGAGAAGCTCGGTGAGTTCTTGGAGGAAAACCCCGGGATCGGCCGCCGCATCGTGGACAAAGCGGCCGAGGCGGCGCGCGCCAGGGAGGCAGCCCGAAAGGCGAAAGAGCTGGCCCGACGCAAGGGTCCCCTTTTTGACGATGACCTCCCGGGAAAGCTCGCCGACTGTTCCGAGAAGGACGCGGCGCTGAGCGAGATCTTTCTCGTGGAGGGGGACTCCGCAGGCGGGTCGGCGAAGCAGGGCCGGGATCGGCGGTTCCAGGCCATTCTCCCCTTGCGGGGCAAGATCCTGAATACGGAGCGCGCCCGGATCGATAAAATGCTCTCCTCGGCGGAGATCCGAGTGCTCATTTCGGCCATGGGGGCAGGAATCAATCCCGAGTTCGACATCAGCAAGCTCCGATACCACCGCGTCATCATCATGACCGATGCGGATGTGGATGGGGAGCACATCCGGACGCTTCTCCTGACCTTTTTCTTCCGGCATCTGAGGCAGGTGGTGGACGACGGACACCTCTACATCGCCCAGCCCCCCCTCTACAAAGTAAAGCGGGGCAAGACCGAGCGGTACCTCAAGGACGACCGGGCCATGGAGGAGTTCCTCCTGGAGACGGCGGCCGAGGTGCTCAAGGTCCAGGCCGGTGCCGAGGGAGCGGTTTGGAGGGGGCAGCAGCTGGTTGGCCTCCTTCGAAAGATGGCCGCCTGGCAGCAGTGTCGACGCCTGCTGGAGCGGCGAGGACGAAACCCGGATATCATTGATGCGCTGATCCAGGCCGGAGGGACGTTGCGAGGCGTGCTCAAGGATGAGGCAAAGGTGACGCGACTGCGCGAACGACTCCTCAGGGCCCTACAGGCCCAGGGCAACCAGAAAGGGCGCCTGGAGGGGGAAGTTGAGTGGGACGAAGACGAAGAAGCACATCGCCTCGTGGTGACGCTCGGCGATGGGGGCCCCCGGGCGCGTTGTGTCATCGACCAAGGACTGGTGGGATCGGTCGAGTATCGGGAATTACAGGCGGCGACGGAAGCCCTCAAGGGTTTGGGCAAGCCGCCCTTCCGGATCGAGGCGAACGGGGAGAGGGCCGAGGCCTCTTCGTGGGCAGAGCTGTACGAAGCGGCGCTCGGGCTGGCGAAAAAGGGCATGGCCACCCAGCGCTACAAAGGGCTCGGCGAGATGAATCCAGAGCAGCTCTGGCAGACCACCATGAACCCGGAGACCCGCAGTCTCTTGCGGGTCACCGTGCAGGATGCCCTGGCTGCCGAACGGATCTTCACCACCCTCATGGGAGAGCAGGTCGAGCCCCGGCGACAATTCATAGAAGAGCACGCCCTGGAAGTCGTAAACCTGGATATCTAGATACGCGAAAGGACAAGCGGTGCCAGAGGATCGGACCGAGCAGCCGCGAATCGGCGAGGTGAGACCGACCGACATCCACGACGAGATGCGCCGGTCCTACCTCGACTACGCCATGAGCGTCATCGTCGGCAGGGCCCTGCCCGATGTCCGGGATGGGCTCAAGCCGGTCCACCGCCGCGTGCTCTACGCGATGCAAGAGTTGGGGCTTGCCTTTAATCGCCCCTACAAGAAGGCAGCCCGGGTGGTCGGAGAGGTCCTGGGGAAGTACCACCCTCATGGCGACACCGCCGTCTATGACACGCTTGTCCGCCTGGTGCAAAATTTCTCTATGCGGTACCCGTTGATCGACGGGCAGGGGAACTTTGGATCGGTGGACGGGGATGCGGCGGCGGCGATGCGATACACCGAGGTCCGCCTGGCCCGAATCGCCCAGGAAATGCTCCGGGACATCGACAAAGAGACGGTCGACCGTGTCCCGAACTTTGACGACACCCTTGAGGAGCCGGCCCTCCTTCCTGCCGTCCTCCCTAACCTGCTCGTCAACGGGAGCTCGGGAATCGCCGTCGGGATGGCCACCAACATCCCGCCGCATAACCTGAGTGAGGTCGCGGATGCGACGATCCTTCAATTGGAGAACCCCGACGCGTCGCTGGAAGAGCTCATGGCGGTCCTGCCAGGTCCGGACTTCCCGACGGCCGCACTCATCCGCGGCCGCGCAGGGATCGTGGAGGCCTACCGGACTGGCCGGGGCCTGATTCAGATGCAGGCCAAGGCCTTCGTGGAGAAGGGGCGCGGAGGCCGCGAGAGCATCATCATCTCGGAGCTCCCGTATCAGGTGAACAAGGCGAAACTCGTCGAGCGGATCGCCGAGCTGGTCCGCGACCGAAAGCTGGAAGGGGTGTCGGATCTTCGGGACGAATCAGACCGCGAAGGGATGCGGATTGTCGTAGAGCTGAAGCGGGATGAGGCACCTCGGCTCATCATGAATCAACTCTACAAGCAGACTCCCATGCAATCCACCTTTGGCGTGATCATGCTGGCCCTGGTGGATAACCAGCCGAAGGTGTGCCGCCTGAAAGAGGTGTTGCAAGCATTCATTGATCACCGCCGAGAGGTGGTCCTGCGCCGGACCCGGTTCGACCTCCGCAAGGCTGAGGAGCGAGCCCACATCCTCGAGGGCTACCGGATCGCGCTGAACCACCTCGACGAGGTCATCGCCCTGATCCGGCGCTCGCGAACGGTCGACGATGCCAGGACGGGACTGATCCAGCGGTTCTCCATGACCCCGGTCCAGGCCCAGGCGATCTTGGACCTCCGCCTGCAGCGGCTGACGGCACTCGAACAGCAGAAGATCCAGGAGGAGCACCAAGGGATCCTACAGACCATCGCGCGGCTGCAGGCCATCCTCCAGAGCGAGGGGCTGGTGCGACAGATCATCAGGGAAGAGCTGGTGGCCCTGAAAGAGACCTATGGTGATCTCCGGCGGACACAGATCGAGGCGGAGGCGACCGAGATAAGCCTCGAAGACATGGTGGCCGACGAGGAGATGGTGATTACGGTCACCCACGGGGGCTACATCAAGCGAAGTCCGCTTAATGTATACCGCGCTCAGCGGCGGGGCGGAAAAGGGATGACCGGCATGGCTACCAAGGAGGAGGATTACGTGGAGCACCTCTTTGTGGCTACCACCCACAGCTATATGCTCCTCTTCACCAATCTGGGCCGGGTCCACTGGCTGAAGGTCCATGGGCTTCCCCAGCTCGGTCGGGCGGCCCGCGGCAAGGCCATTGCCAACTTCCTCCAGCTTCAGGCGGGGGAGCATGTCACCACCACGATCCCCATCCGCCAGTTCGAGGTCGACCGGTATCTCATTATGGGCACGCGTCGGGGGGTCGTGAAAAAGACGGAGCTCAACGCCTATGCGCATCCGCGGGCGGGCGGGATCATCGCCTTGTCGTTGGATGAGGGGGATGAGCTGATCGGTGTTGCGATGACGAGGGGGACGGAAGACGTCTTCCTGGGGACCAGGAAGGGTATGGCGATCCGATTCCGTGAAGGCGATGTGCGTCGGATGGGCCGGACAGCCCGAGGGGTTACAGGGATCAAGCTTGGACGCGAAGACCAGGTGGTGGGCATGGAGATTGTGTCCGAGGAGGCGAAGATTTTGACCGTGACCGAGCGGGGGTTCGGGAAGCGGACCGATGTTCCCGAGTACCGGCTCCAAGGACGGGGCGGCAGAGGGATCATCAACCTTCGGGTGACCGACAAGAATGGACCGGTTGTGGGGATTAAACAGGTCCGGGAAGATGACGGGGTCATGATGATCTCCCAGGAGGGGAAGATCACTCGCCTTGCAGTTCGAGAGGTTCGCGATACGGGACGGGCGGCACAGGGGGTGCGGTTGCAGGGCTTGGGAGAAGGGGACCGAGTTGGCGCGGTGACGGCCCTGGTGGTGGAGGAAGAGGAAGGCGTAGGCGAGGAAACCCCCCAGGAGGAGCCAGAGCAGACCTAGGGGGCAGGGAGATGCTGGACCTCAAGTTCATTCGCGAACACCCCGACCTCATCCGGGTAAAGCTGGCGCAGCGAGGCGGGGTGTACGATTTGGACAATCTGCTGAAGCTGGACGCCGAGCGGCGGCGGCTGGTGACCGAAGTCGAGCGCCTCCGGCGCGACAAGAAATCAATTTCCGAACGGGTACGCGACCTGAAGGGCGACGAGCGGGCTGGCGGCGAGGCCCAGGAGATGATGGCCAAGAGCCGGGAAATCTCGAGCGCCCTCAAGGAGGGCGAGGATCGTCTGCAGGCCCTCGAACAGGAACTAGAACATCTGCTACTTCTGGTCCCGAACCTCCCCCACGACTCAGTCCCGGCTGGGCAGACCCCGGAAGACAACGGTGAGGTCCGCCGCTGGGGGACGCCCCGAACCTTCGATTTTGAGCCGAGGCCCCACTGGGAAGTCGGAGAGGAATTAGGTATCCTGGATCTTGCCCGGGCCGCCCGGATCGCAGGAGCCCGCTTTCCCCTCCTGCAGGGAGACGGGGCCCTCATGGAGCGGGCCCTCATCAACTTCATGGTCGACCTGCATGTGCGGGAGCACGGCTACACTGAGGTGGTCCCGCCCCTCATGGTCAATGAAGACAGCATGACCGGAACCGGGCAGCTGCCCAAGTTCGCCCAGGAGCTGTTCAAGATGGCAGACGACCCTTATTATCTCATTCCCACCGCAGAGGTTTCAGTCACCAACATCCATCGCGAGGAGATCCTCGGGCCCGGAAGCCTCCCGCGGAATTATGTCGCATTCACCCCGTGCTTCCGGCGCGAGGCCGGTTCATATGGGAAGGACACGCGGGGGATTATCCGCCAGCACCAGTTCAACAAAGTCGAGCTGGTGAAGTTTTCCGAGGGGGCGAAGTCGTACGAGGCATTAGAGCAGCTGACCCGCGATGCCGAAGAGGTCTTGAAACGGCTGGGCCTTCCCTACCGCGTGGTGACGCTGTGCACAGGCGATTTGGGCTTTGCGGCTGCCAAGACGTATGACATCGAGGGCTGGTTTCCCAGCCAGCAGGTGTACCGCGAGATCTCTTCCTGCAGCAACTTCGAGGACTTTCAAGCGCGACGGGCCGGCATTCGCTACCGCCCCGCGCCCGGGGCCAAGGTCGAGTTTGCCCACACTCTCAATGGCTCTGGCGTCGCCATCGGCCGGACCTGGGCCGCCATTCTCGAGAACTATCAAGAGGCCGATGGCAGCGTGACCATCCCCGAAGTGCTCAGGCCCTACATGCGGGGCCTGAAAAAGATCGAACCCCACTAGGCCCGGCCCAGCGGGACCACGCTCACAGTTGACAGTTCACAGTTCACAGCCAGAAGAGCTATAATGGATTGGCTTTATCCGTGAACCCTGAACGGTGAACCGTGAACCGAATGGAGGGGTGGCCGAGTCAGGTTTAAGGCGGCGGTCTTGAAAACCGCTAGGCGATGAGCCTCGTGGGTTCGAATCCTACCCCCTCCGCCACTGATGGCTGAGAGCTAATAGGTGAGGGTAGAACTACGGGTCCGCGGTTCTTGCTCTCAACTATCCGCCCTCGACTCTAAGCGAATGAAACGGAGAGGTGGCCGAGTCAGGCTTAAGGCAGCCGCCTGCTAAGCGGTTGTAGGGTGATGAGCTCTACCCCGGGTTCGAATCCCGGCCTCTCCGCCATGAAATACCGTTGACCGTTATCCGATGTCCGACGACCGAAAAACACAAGACACCCCCTGATTTCATTGTTCCTGCTGTCGTCGGTTAACGGTGATCGGTCATCGAATTGCGCCCGTAGCTCAGTTGGATAGAGTGCCTGGCTACGAACCAGGAGGTCGGGAGTTCGAATCTCTCCGGGCGCACCAATACAATTAAGTACGCCTTGCGAAGTTCCCTTAGCGCTACTCCCTGCGCTCCCACGTGCTAAGCAATCTGTTGGTCTGTGATTTGAGCACGCACGGCTCCCGGTGGTTTTGCATACCGGGATCCCTTAAGGCTGGCGGCGGGGAGACTCGGTCCGTCGCCTGGTGACAGCGGCATAGATTGTGATGGCGATGAAGATTCCTAAGAGGGGGAAGAGGACATAATCCAAAGAACCGGTGAGAGTCGCCAATCCTAGGATGCCCAAAGTCCAGACAAGGATCGGGGTGAAACAACAGATTGCCGTGACTGCCGTCCCCCAGAGCCCAGCTTTAAGCCAGCGGTTCTTTTCCATTGCTCCTGCAACGCTTACTTGGGTCCTTCGCGGATGGATGCCCTAAAGCCGGAATCTCTTACCTTCTGCATCATGTCTTCAATCGTAACCTTTTCTGGATCGTACTTCACATGGGCTTCGGCTCGCCTAAAGCTGACCTCAGCCTTCTCAACCCCCTCGAGCCCTTCCAGGGCTCGTTTGACCACGAAGGGTCAGGCGAATCAGGTCATCCCCTCAATGTGGAGGATGATCTCTTCAACCGACGCGGCCTGCCGGTCCACATCACGGGCAGCATGTTGGCCTTCTTGTCCTCCATGGATCGCTAGAAGCAATGGGAGGAGGACCAAGGCTGCGAAAGCTATACGCCGCCCCATTTATCCCTCCATCATCAACGACCAGAGCGCCTCGGGAAACAGGACGAACACGACTTCAATCGCCAGCATTAGTGACGCGACGATGAGCAGGGCAAGGTTAACCCTGGACCCCATCATCGGACAGCCCAGAGCCTGACAACGACGCTTCTCGCGGAAGTACAGGTAGTACCCGGCACCGACCCCGAGGATACCGAGAGGGAGCAAGACGAATCTGTACTGCATCGTCGTCATCATGATCGCCCCACTTCCGAGGCCCAGCAGGATCACCGTAAGTGGCAAGAGGCAACAGAGGGAAGAAACCAAGGCGCCACCGAGGCTGACTAGACCGGACTGAAGATAGGTTACTCTCATTTTTCTACCAGGAAGCCCCCGCTTTGCGGTTCTGCCTAGTCCAATGGCTATTTCACCTTTTCAAGGGCGTAAGTCCCAAACTCGTAGGTCACCCGTTGCTTGACGCAATGACACTCGATGATATCGCCCGGCTCTACGTCGTCAGACAAGATGAGCATCTCTTCGCCCACGGCGCAGCTTGCCTTCTTAACCTCGATCACCGACGAGACGCCGTCCTTTTCGCTCACCCGGAGCGAAAGGCCAGCTCAGTTGGGGCAGTCGAAGATCTCAGCGCTCCTGATCCCGTCCGGGATCACGATCTCCTGCCCACACCCATTGCAGAATGCCTTCGGCATCGCATCTCTCCCTCGGCCCTAGCTGATCCCGAGCAGGCGCTCGATCCTCCCTCGATCAAAGCCGACGACAACCTCACCGTCAACAACGGTGACTGGGGTTGCCCGGAACCCTAACTTCAGCAGTTCCTCCAGCGCCTGCTGATCTTCCCGGATATTCTTCTCGATGAATTGCACACCCCTGTGAGAAAGAAACTCTTTCTCTTGGTCGCAGGCACCTCAGCCGGGCTGGGTATAGACGATTACCTCTTTTGCCATGTCATTCCCCTTGTATGATGACAGCACATTGGCAAGCTCCTCCCCTTTGTCATGGCTAGTTTCATCCCGTCGGTGATGCTGGCTCGGAGAGGAGGGAGCCAAAAATTTCACGGCCAACTTCAAACGCCTCGACCAAAGAAAGTACGACACCATGGGGATGACCGTTGGCCTGCCGCCAGGCTTGAAGGTGCTCATGGATGCAGAAGAAACTGATGTTCGGACAACGAGACTGGGCAACGGGACAACAGTCATCTTCAGACTCAGGAAACCACACAACGATTTCGGCAGGGTGATATTGACTCAAGGTATCGGGCTGCGCCTGAGCCTCCACCTTAGACCCGCAGTGGGCACAGCGAGACGAGATTCCCGCTGTCTCTCCCAGCATGGCCGGCATCCCAAGGGCATCCACAGCACACAAGGCAAAAACCTCCCGACTCGTGAAGCGGACCCGGTGCGGAGTGGGAACAGAAGAGAAGGGGTACGCAACCAAAACGGTTTCTTCTGTCGAATCGAGGGAGAGCAGGTCCATGGCCATCAGCCGCAGAAGGATCTCCCTTGCCCTGCTAGGCGAAAGTCCACATTGCTTCGCAAGAGTTACGGTCGTTGGGGTTGTTCCCGAAGCAAAACCCCGCAGGACATGGCGCCGCACTTGGTCCTCCTGAGTATTGAGGCGAGCAGCGCTCAGGCGGTCCGCAATGGTCTTCACTCCGTCAGGCAGCCGCACCTTAAAGCTCCGTTGAAAATTACCGGCTTTTGTCGATTCGGGTGCAAGCCCAGATGTGCTCCGCGTTATTCGCTACCATGTCGCGGGCGAGATCAAGAATCTTCCGCACCCGCTTGTCCGCCACGCGGTAGTACCGATTGCGGCCCTGCCGCGTGGTGGTCACGTACCCGCACCAGCTCAAACAGGCCAGATGACTCGAGACGCGTCCCTGCGGAACCCGCAAGAGATCGACGAGCTCTGTTACGTGCCGCTCTCGCTGTAGCAAGAGATCGAGGATCTTGAGTCGGGTAGGGTCACCAAGCCCCCGGAAGAATTTTGCTGTGAGCTGTAGCTGCTGTATCTCCTGTTTGGGCAGCACATCTACTAGTGGACTCATAGATACCTCCTTGTTGGAAAGTAATAATACATATATACGCTTATTCGTATATATTGTCAACCTGAATCTTAGTGGGGGGTGCGTGTATGGGGTATGCGGGTATTAAGCGTCAGGATGAGAAGACCGATTGCGGATAGGGTGTGTCTTCGGGTCGCGAAAGGGCACGGTTTGCCGCGTCCCGCACACCCAATTCTTTCTTTGAATTTAGTGTGTCGAGGCACGTAAGGGGGTCCACTTCGTAGATCTCCTGAATAAGCCTGGCCCAGTTTTGCGGCATGACCTCGCATGTTCAATCGGCTATAATGGTCGGGTATGAAGCCGAAGTACTTGAGGATGCTCCAGCGGATGGCGGAGGACCCCCGGCGGCAGGCGCGCACATGGTCGGTCTACATCC
>JAAXQN010000140.1 GCA_012974305.1 Candidatus Methylomirabilis sp.
TTATGAAGCCCGATGCCGAGGGCAATGAGATAGGCCAGACGGAGACCGCTAGGGGACGCATCGCCCCCCTCCCCTATATTGAGCCGTCCGAGCGCCACCAGGCCCAGGAAGGTCCCGAAAAGCCCCAGGGCAATCAGGGCCTCCCCTTTGAAGATCGGTCCGACCTTCTCAGTAGCCTCGAAGGCTTCCTTGAGGGCATCCAGGCCGAGAAAGGCGAGAAGGCCGACAGTAAAACTCAACAGGCCCTCCATCCAATACGCCCTGACCGCGGAGAGAAAGGGGAACCAGAGCAGGCCGAGGAAGACCGGAATGACCCCTACGTAGCCCCCCAGGAGGGCAAAGAGGGCAAAGTAGCGCCAGCCGGGGACAGGAGTCATCGTAGTCACATCGACCTCTTCCGTGAAGACGAGTCCCGCGTCGGTAATCACCGCCACCTCGTGAGGATCCCCCTCGATCCACTCGTAGGGAATCGTAATGGTCGCCCCGGCCAGACGGGACAGCTCGGGCGCGGGCGTCACCGTAAAGGCCCAGATAGCTTCGTTGACCAGCACTTGGGCGATCTGCACCGGGCCCGGGCCGGTATTGCGGACCTTCACGACGATCTTCCCGGGGTAAAAGGCCATCCGCTCGAACGTGATGCGCTGCAGTGCCTCGGGGGGGACAGGAGAGGGCCCCAAGAGGAGCGTCTCCGATGACAAGAACACGTAGATCATGGCCCCGAGGAGAAACACGGGGAGCAGGGCGAAGACGACCAGACGCACGCCCCGACGTAGCCCCCGGGGAGCCGGCTGGGCAATTCCCACCTCTGGCCGGTTCATGCCTTCCCCTCCGCGGGTAGGACCTTGAAGAAGCCCATCCACCCGAGTTCCGCAAACTCGCTTTGATGGGCGTGGAACATAAACATCCCGGGGAACTTATAGCTATACTCCATGATCCCCCGCTCCCCCTGGCAGAGCATCACCGTGTCGGTGTACTCGTACTGATCGAGCCGCGTCCCGGTTCGGTAAAACTTGAAGAAGGTCGCGTGGGTGTGGATGGAGTTGAGCAGGTCAAACTCGGTAAGGTTGGCTAGATAGATGCGGAGCGGTTCATCCTGGCGTACCTCAATAGGGTGCTCCACGAAGAAGTTGGCCACCCCGTTCACGGTGTAGAACTCGTTCTCATTGTCAAAATCGGTATCAAAGCCGTTCATCACGAAGACCATTTCTCTGGCCTTCGGCCTTGGCTGTGGGGGATCGATGATGAAAGTCCCGTACAGCCCCTTGTGGATGTGTTTCTTGAGGGGCATCACGTGGCAGTGGTACAGATGCAGGCCAAAGGGCTCCGCGGTAAACTCGTAGCTGAATCGACTGCCGGGGGGGACCACCTCGAACACCCCATCCATGTTGGCCGGATGAAAGCCGTGGAAGTGCAGCGTGTGGGGCATGCTGGACTCATTCAGAAAATGGATTGTAACCAGGTCCCCCTCGGTGCAGCGAAGCGTCGGCCCGGGGATATTCCCATTGAAGGTCCAAGCAGGAAATTTGACCCCTGACGCAACCTCGACCTCCTGGTCTAAGGCGATGACCGTGTACTCCCGCCGGACCCGCCCGTCAGGGAGCTGGCTCACTCGTCCGTAGTCAAAGGTGGTCAGAAAGGTCATCGGATCCGAGACCCGAAGAGGTGGGGGAAGATCGGCAACGGGGGTCTCGGGTGTCGTAGCCTGATGGGTGGGATAGGGCGCCGGCGCAATGGATTTCGTCCCGACTTGCTCCCCCTGTCCCGAATAGTCCCGCCGTGACTCGGTGAGGGCCGTTGTGGCGGTCCCGAGAAAGCCTAACCCCAGAAGTCCTCCCAGGAACCCGCGGCGGCTCAGCCTTGTCAAAAGGAGAGACAACTGCCCTTTCGGATGATGTTGCTCGTCCATACCTGACACCCCCGCGAAACCAAGCGGTAAATAGTCTCAACGAATAACATACTTAGTCTAATCTAAAAACAAGACCTCGTCAAGCCATCCGAGCATGGTCGGCTTGACGGAGGCTCCACATTTTGATACTTTCTCAACTATTAAAATATTGAGAGTGCGCGACTTGGGAGCCATGCAAGGAAGAAAAAGACAACGCGTGATCACAGCCCCCTCTTCAAATCGCTCGAAGGCCTCCCCGGACGTCTGCGAAGTTGCAGTCATTCACGAGGACAAGGTTCGAGCGCTGAAGGAACGTCTCCTATCGGGTCGGATAGTCCAAGGAGTCGCAGAGATCTTTAAAGTCATGGGGGATCCCACCCGGGCTCAGATCGTGCATACCTTGGCTCAAGAAGAACTCTGCGTTTGCGACCTGGCGGCCGTTCTCGGAATGGGTGTTTCGGCGATCTCTCACCACCTCCGCGTGCTCCGAAACCTGCGCCTCGTGAAGTTCCGAAAGGACGGCCGAATTGTCTACTACAGCCTGGACGATGAGCATGTCATGAGCATCTTCACGGAAGGCTTGAGGCATGTAAAGGAGCAATAGGGGACACCAGGAAGTCCGTATGGAACTAGAAATCAAAGGAATACACTGCCGCGATTGCGCCATGAAGATCGAGGAGGCCGTGGCAAGCGCTCCCGGCGTCAAGGCGGCTCGAGTCGACTTTGCCACGGGAAAGCTCGTGGTGGAGCGCACGGATGGGGGACCAGGCCTCCCCGCAATCCGCCATCGCGTCGAGTCTTTGGGTTACCAGTTCGGTGAAGTCGCCGGTCCCCTGATTTCGATCTTCGAAGTCGAGGAGATGCACTGCGGGGACGAGGTGGCAATATTGGAGAAAAAGCTCTCTCCGCTTCCGGGGGTCGAGGGACTTGCCGCCGATATCGTCAGCCGGCGTCTTCGGGTCAAGCACCACCCCGCCCAGACCTCTCGCCACGAACTCATCACAGCCATTGGTGAAACCGGGATGACGGCTCGGACCGCCGGGGTAGGGACACCGGAGCAGCGCCTTCCCTCCGTCTGGATCCGCCACCGAATAATCATTCTCACCGCGGCTTCGGGCTGCCTCACCGCGCTTGGCCTTCTCCTTTCTCTTCTCGGACATCCTTCTGGGACAACGGTCCCGATGTACTTGGCGGCCGTGGTATCGGGAGGCTACTACATTGCCCGCAGAGGGTTCCTCGCTGCTCGGCAGCTGCACCTCGATATGAACTTCCTTATGACAATTGCCGTGCTCGGGGCCATGCTCATCGGCGAGTGGGTCGAGGCAGCCACCATCACTTTCCTCTTTGCCCTGGCACAGGTACTTGAATCCCGAACCATGGACCGGGCACGCAACGCGATCCGGTCGCTGATGGACGTGGCGCCACCCCAGGCGTTTGTCCGTCGCGACGGACAGGAGCAGATGTTGCCGGTTGAAGAGGTTCGGCTCGGCGACATCCTTATTGTTAAACCCGGGGCAAAAGTCCCGCTGGACGGCAGGGTGGTCAAGGGATCGTCTACCATCAATCAGGCCCCCATCACCGGCGAGTCGATGCCAGTCGAGAAGTGGGAAGGAGACGAGGTCTTCGCCGGGACGATCAACCAGCAAGGGGCTTTAGAGGTAGAGGTGACTCACCTCGCCGCGGATAGCACATTGGCCCGGATCATCTATCTGGTGGAAGAAGCCCAGGCCCAGAAGGCCCCCTCCCAGCGCTTCGTCGATCAGTTTGCAAAATATTACACCCCCGCAGTGATTGCGGGAGCTGTCCTGATCGCGGCCATTCCACCCCTGTTCGTCGCCCAACCCTTCTATACCTGGTTCTACCGGGCCCTGGTCCTGCTGGTCATTGCCTGCCCGTGCGCACTGGTCATCTCTACGCCCGTGACCATCGTGTCTGGTCTCGCCGCCGCGGCTCGGAGGGGGGTTCTGATCAAGGGTGGACGCTACTTGGAAGGGATCGGGGCCGTACAGGCCATTGCCTTTGATAAAACCGGAACTCTCACGCGAGGGGTTCCGGTCGTCACCGACATCCTCGCCGTCCGGCGTCCAACGTCCAACGTCCAACGTCAGGAGACCCATTCACCAGAGGGGACATTGGACATCGAACACCGGACTTTGGACTCGCAAGAACGCGAGGTGCTTCGACTTGCCGCGACGATCGAGGCCCGGTCCGAGCACCATTTGGGACAGGCCATTGTCCAGAAAGCCCGGGAACTCCAGATCCAGTGGCCAGAGGTGGAGGAGTTCCTCGCGCAAACCGGACGGGGGGCACAGGCCCGCATCGAGGGTCAGAGCTATTTCATCGGTAATCACCGTTTTGCTGAGGAAGTCGGCTTCTGTAGTCCGGAAGTGGAGACGAAGCTGGCGGATCTGGAACGGGCCGGAAAGACCACGGTTATTCTAGGAACCGACACGCAGGCGATCGGGATCATCGCCATCGCCGATCAGATGCGACCGTTGCTATGGTGGGGGATGGGGTTAACGACGCTCCCGCATTAGCGGCGGCAACCATTGGAATCGCGATGGGAGCTGCCGGGACCGATCAAGCCCTGGAGACGGCCGACGTAGCTCTGATGGGTGATGAGCTTTCCCAGCTCCCCTTTGCTGTTCGGTTAGGGCAACGCGCGGTCCAGACAATAAAGCAAAATATTTCTCTCTCCCTCGCCATCAAAGCGTTGTTCCTCGCGTTAGCCATCCCCGGCTATGCCACCTTGTGGATGGCCGTCGGGGCGGACATGGGTGCATCCCTGTTGGTCGTCTTCAACGGTCTGCGCCTCTTACGGGAGGCCTGAGGTAAACCCCATGATCACGTGGTCGCTGATCGTCGCCGCCCTCGGCCTTTGCGGAGCCGGCGCCCTGGTGGCACGCACTAAGAGTCGATGGCCCCACTGGGGACCGGAGCGGCTCTGGCTTTTGGGGATGGGAGCACTCGCTCCTGCCTGGTTGATTGCCTTTCTCGGCCTCCTGGCCCCGCCGACGGGACCCGTCCCCAAAGGTGTCTTCATCGGAATACCTGCAGTGCCCTTCCTGGGAGTCATCGTCACCGACACAGTCGTGAGGCACCTGCGCCAGTCGGGCCGCGACCATCCCCCTGTAACCTACTGGCTCCTCGGAGTCGCGGCGATTCTGCCAGGCTGGGGGGTGGCTCTCCTCGCGCTCATCGGATCAACATGAGGCAGAGCTCGCAACAGTGGTGCGTCCGAGCCCGTCACCGGCCAGAACGGATGTCTATTCGTTCGGTATCCCGAAGGCAGGTGAGGGCGATACGAACATAGCGCCCGGTGGCCTTGCCCTTTGGGTCGAAGAACCCACAGGGGGCATCGGCAAAGCCGGCGTCCATATAGATGTCCCACCGAGCCGCCTCCTCCTTGAAGCTGTAATAGTAGAGGACGTACAGGACATGATTCCATCGCAGCTCCACCACTCTATCTGTCGGATGTTGGGGATTGGTGTAGCTCTTGAGCTCCAGCGTGTAGAACTGGAGATCGGTTCCCGGCCGGTAGGTCGTTGCCTCCTCCTCAAGCTGCCACCGACTATAGTCAGGGATTCGCAGTCCCTCTTCCCATCCTGAGACCATCACGACACCACTAGTCATCAGCAAAAAGCTGGCCAGCACGATAAGCGCACTGACTCGCAGAGGACGTGTCTTGAGGCCTCCTTGACACCCCCCTCCCCCTTTGCTATCGTCATCGCACTTTTTCTGAGGCGATACCATGTCTAAGAAGCGCTGGCTCTTCCTGGTGGCCATCGGCCAGTTTCTCTTTTTCGTCGTCACCGCCGCGCCTCACACCGTGCACCACGGACTGCACGACGGTGATTCCCAGGGATGCCCAGTCTCTACCGTAACAACACAGACGTACGGGGATCTGCCAAACATCCTTCCCTTGCTTACCCCCTTGCTCCTTATCGATGCTCTGCCGACCTTCGATCTCATTCTCTTCGAACGATTTGCCCCCCAAGTCTACAGGAGTCGGGCCCCACCAGTGAACCTTCCTGCCTGATTTCTACATCGCCGGCAGAGAATCTCCAATGCTATTCCCGGCAGAAGGATTATTCCTCTTTCTATTCCTCTTTCGGAAGTAGTCCTTCCCCTTCACTCTGCCGATGCTAACCAGACTTTCTCCCAGCGATACTACACAGACAACAAACCCGCTGGTACTCGTATAGCCAACCCAGAATGCCCGGTAGTTACTGCGCACCAACAAGAATGGTTGAATTGGCCCGAGGAGGAAAAGGAATGCCCGGAATTCCAAGAGGCTTGGCTTTGATGACACTGGCCCTGTTCTTCTG
>JAAXQN010000233.1 GCA_012974305.1 Candidatus Methylomirabilis sp.
CTATTTGGAGATCTTTACGAACCGCGGCAGTGCCGCGCGTGTCCTGAAGGCGGGACGGGGGGCAACCGTTCGCGTGGTGCCGGAGAGAAAGGCGAGAGGGAAGGGCAGGGGCTAGGGCTGATTGAGCTACGTGGGCACTACGTGCACAATGTCTCCTTAGCGCTTGGGGTAGGGGCGAATAAACTAGATGAGCTTTTGTAGTCAACGTATTAACCGGGATGGCATTGCTTGAGCCGATAGGGGGTTACCTCAGCAACATAACATGCGGGAATCACTGAAAAATTCGTAAACACAAGGCCAAAAGACTTAGGAGGTGCTCACGAGTCGCAGGAATGGCAACAAGGGCATCAAACAGGTAGTTGCGAACCTCGTAGAGAAGAACAAGCGTGATGCACGCAAGCCCTTGTCGAAGAGAAAGGGTGAATACATCGCCACGCCGAAAACCCTCGAAGTAACCCATTCCACTCGATTTCCATCCTCGATGTGACTCCCCTACATGGCATAGTTTGTGCAAGCGTGGAGCGTGGAAGTGTGCCCAATAGTGCCAATGCGGTAATCGATTTCTGCTCCAAGCGGTGGAGAGACGAGTGAAGCATTTCAAAAAGATCGGTCTGCTGCTCCTTCTCTTAGTGGTGATCCCGGGATGGGGGGAGACAGCAGGTCTCGATGACGTGCGGGAAGCCGTAGCGCTCTGGGACCGCGTTTTTGTGAGGCTTCCGGCCCTTGAGCAGTACATTCAAGAGGGCCAGCCGCTGGAGGGCTCGAATCTCGAAGTAGTCGGGGCGGCCCTCAAATCAGTGAGCCGAGAGGAGGTCTCGAATCCCTTTCTCCCCCTGGCCAGGGGAGTTCTGACGGCCCTGAACCAAGGACCCTTCGAGGCGGCAGCCGCCGAGGCCTCCGCCAAGGCAGGAGACCGGGTGGCGGTCCGATGGCTGCTCTACCGGACGTACCTCCGTTTGGGAGAATGGGAGGCGGCAGATCACGAGCTCCGACAGATCCGAGAAGTTCGAGACCGGTTGGGTCTCGACCGCATCGCCTATATCGGGTGGGACTTGGTCCGTATGGCCGAAGGATACGCTACTCACGGGGATCGTCAAGGGGCGGAGGATGCTTTAGCTTTGGCTGGGGAGTTTGCCCCCGATGACCCTCGAGTTTTGTTTGCCAGGGCCCGGATCTTTCTCCCTCGGGGTTCCCTGGGAGCACTTCGCTCCCTGATGAAAGGTTGGTGGATCAGTCTTACCTCGCCCTTTTATGGCCCGAGCCGTTGGACGAATATTCTCGCTTCATTCCTGCTCGCGATCCCCTTGGGCCTCCTGTTCGTGGGACTCTTGCTCATCCTGCGCGTTACTCCTCTCTTCAAACACGACCTTGTCGAATGGACGCGACGAAAATACTCTCCTGCTACACTGGCGGTCCTCCCCATCGCACTATACCTGCTCCCCATTATCTTTGGGCTAGGCCTCCTCCCGGCCGTATTACTCTGTCTGTTACCGCTCGGGATCTATATGACGGGTCGAGAACGTCTGCTCGTGGGTGCCTTGGTCCTTTCCCTTTTGCTTCTTCCAGGAGGATACCAATTTCTCGCTACCGTGCTCACGAGCACTTCCTCTCCCCGATTCGAAGCCCTCCTGCAGGTGGAGGAGGGGAATCGAGCAGGGAGAACCGAGGCCGCGCTCCGTCAGTGGGCGGAAGAGGCCCCTCATGATCTCCTCCCCCGGTTTTATCTGGGGAGGGTGCATCGTACTCGAGGGAAGCTGAAGCAGGCGGGCAAGAGTTACGCCGATGCCCAGGCGCTGGCACCACATGAAGCGGCGATCTGGAACAATCGAGGGAATCTGGCCTATCTGGCGGGGGACCTGCCTCAAGCGCAGTCGGCCTATCAAAAAGCCATCGGCTTGAGTCCTACCCTTCCGCAACCGCACTTCAACCTAAGCCAGGTATTGACAGAACAGCTCCTCTTGGATCAGGCACAACAGGAGTATGCTCAGGCGATGCGGGAAATGCCGAGTCTGGGGGATCGCCTGCAACAGGCCGAAGCAGAAGAGAGAAAAGTAGTCGCCGTAGACGCGCCGCTGCCGGTAGAACAGGTCTGGCGCCAGCTTCCCTTTCTCGATAGTCCGTCCCCGGAGATGGCAGAGTTCCTCTGGGGCGAAAGGTTTTTGGGAGTTCCTTTGGCCACGCTTCCCTGGGTGGTCGGAGGATATCTCTTGGCGTTCGGAGTAGCCTTCTGGCTCCGGAAGCAACGAAGGTTTGCCCGGGCCTGCCAGGAATGCGGAAAGGCTTTCTGTCCTCGCTGTCAGCGGGTGTTAGGTGAGGTGCGGCTCTGCACCCGCTGTGCAATCATCGAGAGGGCACGGGCGGGGGACTCGACTCGCGGGGTTAAGAATCTTCCTACAGAAGCGCCCTATCGGGAACCGAGATGGGTCGGGCCAGCTCTTGCGCTCATCCCAGGAATGGAGGGGATGTACCGGGGAAGGACTGTTTGGGGTTTTCTCTTGCTCGCCACCACTCTCGTAGTGGTCTCCCCACTCCTACGACAGGTCCTGACCCCCGGAACGTATCTGACCGGAAATCCCTTGCCCTACACCGTGCCCGCAAGCCTGTTCATGCTCATATGCCTGTACCTCTTAGCCGCTGCAACCTACACCAGGAGCCGCCGTAGGCGGCCGGGGAACGTCCGATGGCACTAGAGGGCACCCTCCAAGACTTTGCCCTGGTCGATATCCTGCAGCTCGTCGGAATGCAGCGAAAGACCGGGACCCTCACGCTTACCCGGAAAGAGGAGACGATCACCGTCCTGTTGCAGGATGGGATGGTGGTCTGGGCCTCCCCTGGGGAGGGGGCCTTTGAGAAGACCATGGGCCGGATTCTGGTCCGTCGCGAACAGATCACCTCGCAGCGCTGGGAGGAAGCACGGCAACTCCAAACCCGCAAGGGGCAGCCGCTGATCCCCTTCCTCTTGGCGGGGCAATGGGTTTCCCCTCACGATCTCGAACGGGTAATGCAGCGGCAGGTTCTCGAAATCCTCTACCGGACTCTGCGGTGGCGAGAAGGGAAGTACACGTTTGTCGCTCAATCACAGATAGACATAAGTCGAGGTCAGGTCCCTCCCGTGGGGACTGAAACCATCCTTCTCGAGGCGGTCCGACAGATGGACGAATGGCCTCTGGTTGAGCAACGGCTTCCGTCGCCCGATCTGGTGGTTCAGCGCAAGGGCCGATTGGTCGATCGCGAGAAGGTGGCACCGGAGTCGCTGGAGGTTCTTGAACTGGTGGATGGGACGCGGACCGTCCGTGAGATCGCAGAACTTTGCGACTTCGGAGAATTTGACACGTATAAAAGCATCACCGATCTGGTTTCAGATGGGGCCCTCGAGCTCGAGCGGCGGGCCGAGACCACCGAAGGGGTCCGCTCGCCGCGGGTGCGGGTACGGATTCCAAGGAGACTCCCCTCGTGGCTGTCAGCGGCGACGCTAGGGGCCGTCACGCTGGCCGCTCTCCTGTTTCAGTTCTCCTTAGGAACCGACCTCTTCTACCTTCGTTCTTCGCACAGGCCCTCTACACAATCTGCAGTGCTGGCATGGAAGCTCAACGTGGCCAGATCTGAGCTTCCTCAGGCCTTAGACCTCTACCTCCTAGTCCGTGGGGCGTACCCGGATAATTTGACACGGCTGCGCGCCGAAGGTCTTCTTTCTGGTGAGCTTCTGGATCCTTGGGGAAGACCCTGGGTCTATCAGCAACAGGAATCGACCTATCATTTGATGAGCCCTGGCCCCGATGGCCGGATTGGAACCACCGACGATCTGGACATCTCCTCGTCCTGGCACCCTGATTGACACCACCCTGCACCTGTGCTAGCGTAATAAAGTTTTAAGGAGTTTACGGGGAAGGGGTGTGTCTTGGAATACATCCGAACGAAGGCTCCTGCCCGGGGAGCGCGTCGGACAATCGGAGTCTTTCTCGCCGCCCTCGTTATACTCGTCTATTCCCCCCCTGTTGCTGCCGAACAGCAGTCCCGGGCCTTGGTAGAACAACTACAGCAGGTATTCGTGGGGGTGGCGGAACGGTTAAAGCCCTCGGTGGTGAACATTAATACCACCCAGAAGGTACAAACCCGTCGTCGCCCCGAGCCTTCCTTCCGTGGCCCCTTCCGGGAGTTCTTCGGAGAAGAGTTCTTCGAGCGATACTTCAATCTCCCCCGTGAGTTTGAGCGTCGGAGCTTAGGCTCTGGCGTCATCGTGGATGGCAAGGGTTTCATCCTGACTAACAATCATGTGGTGGAGCGGGCGACCGAGATTCGCGTCACGCTGGTGGATGAGCGGACCTTTGAAGCTAAAGTGATCGGGACTGATTCCAAGACCGATCTGGCCGTGATCCAGATTGAGGGGGCCAAGGATCTTAAGCCAGCGACCCTCGGGGATTCCGACAAGATTCGGACCGGTGAGTTTGTAATTGCGATCGGCAATCCCTTCGGATTGAGCCATACAGTGACAATCGGCGTTGTCAGCGCGACTGGGCGTGCCGGCATGGGGCTTGCGGCCTTTGAGGACTTCATCCAGACCGATGCCTCCATCAATCCAGGTAATAGCGGCGGTCCCTTGTTGAACATCGACGGGGAAGTGATCGGAATTAACAGCGCCATCGTAGCCACTGGGCAAGGGATTGGCTTTGCCATACCGATTAACCTGGCCAAGGAGATCATGGAGCAACTGATCAAGACAGGCCGGGTGACCCGGGGGTGGCTCGGGGTTGTAATCCAGCCCCTCACTGAGGAGCTTGCTGAGCAGTTCGGGGTTAAGCCGGGGGCGGGTGTCTTGATCGCCGACGTGGTGGAAGGAGGACCTGCGGACGAGGCGGGCGTAAAAACCGGGGATGTTGTTGAAATGTTTGCTGGAATGTCAGTCACCGATGTCCGCCTGCTTCAGCGACTGGTCGCTTCGGTCAGACCGGGAAAATCAGTCCAGGTAAAGGTGAAGCGACAGAAAGAGGATCTTACCCTTACTGTGACCGTAAGGGAGATGCCCAGTGAAGAGGTTGCAGCCGTCACTCCCCAATCCTTAGAACGATATGGATTTGCGGTGCAGGATCTGACCTCTGAGTTGCGAGAAAGATTCCAGGTGGAAGAGGGAGGGGTATTGGTCTCCTCGGTGGAGCCGGGGAGTTCCGCATTCCGACGCGGCTTGCGGCCAGGGGATGTAATCTTGGAGGTCAATCGTCAACCGGTCCAAAGCCGCCGAGATCTGTTGGAAATTCTACGAGCATCCCGACCCGATAGTGACTTGCTGTTGTTGACTCAGCGCGGAAAGAGCACTCGCTTTATTGTTGTCCCTCCGGTGAAGGGTCAACCACGCCCATGATAGGTTCCCAGTATGGCACGCAGGACACCTCAGTTTTACGAAGAGATAACTGACGAGGCTCTCTCTACCTATCTCCGGCGCATCGTCAAGATCCCGCTCCTCAGCAAGGCCGAAGAACTCCACCTCGCCAAGCAGATCCACAAGGGGGATGAAAAGGCAGTCAAGAAGCTTGTCGAATCCAACCTCCGGTTTGTGGTGAAGGTGGCGTTACAGTACCAAGGGTATGGCCTCCCCCTTTTGGATCTGATCAACGAGGGGAACCTGGGACTCCTGGAGGCCTCCTGTCGCTTTTCCCCAGACTACAATGTCAAATTCATCACCTACGCCGTTTGGTGGATTCGTCAAGCGATTATGCAGGCCTTGGCCCGGAGCAGTGGAGCCCTGCGCTTCCCTGTCCGGAAGATCCGCCTCGCCAGCAAACTGCGGAGTCGCCGGGCAGAGATGCTTCAACAAGAGGGGAAAGAGCCGACAGAAGAAGAACTCGCGAAGGACCTGAAACTGACTCGCGCCGAGGTCGACGCATTACTTCAGACCAATTTACCTCAAACCTCACTGGAGGAGTTACAGAGGCGAGAGGAAGCCCGGGAGCCAGGGACGGATCGGGTCCCTCCCGCTGACAATGAACTGGTCCGAAAATCGTTTGAGCAAGAAGTCGAGCGGCTGCTCAAAGTGCTGACTCCCCGAGAGCGTGCAATTATCGGGCTGCGTTACGGTCTCGGAAAGGAGGAGCCCATGACGCTCGAGGAAGTGGGTAAGCGATTCAGACTCTCCCGGGAACGCATTCGGCAAGTAGAGGAGAAGGCCAAAAAGAAACTCCTCGCCATGGCAAGGGCTCGGCATCTGCAGGACTTTCTGAACTGAGGAGAACCCGGTGACCACCTGGACAGTAGTTGTGCTCATCGTGCTCGCGATGGCTGTGGTGATTATGGCATGGGCGTTGTGGCAAACCGTCAGCCACCTGAAGAGGCTCGAGGCCACTAAGGGGCAACCGGACCAGGGCCTGCTGCTGCTGCAGGGAGAGATCCAAGCTTCCCGTGGCGAGGCGCGACAGATTCAGGCCGACACTCTGGCGTCAGTACGGCAAGAGCTTTATCAGTTCAGGACGGAGATGACCAGCCACATGGGCACTATGGGAAGCGGAGTACAAGAGCAGCTTCGCCATGTCACGCAAGTAGTGGGTACTGTGCAAGGTGGACTCGGGAAACTCGGTGAGGCGACCCAACGGGTGTTTGACATCGCCAAGGACATCGCCGGCCTGGAGCAAATCCTCAAATCCCCCAAACTCCGAGGCGGACTCGGGGAGATTTTTCTCGAAAATCTCCTCTCTCAGATGCTCCCACGAGATCACTATGTGCTCCAGCACACGTTCTCGACCGGCGACCGCGTCGATGCAGTCATCAAGATTGGTGGCCGGCTGGCCCCGGTGGATGCGAAGTTTCCCCTGGAGAACTTTCGCAGAGTGCTGGAGGAGCCCGACGAGGAGAAGCGTCGGCAGATGCGGCGAGCCTTTGCCCGCGACGTGAAGGGCAGGGCGGATGAGATCGCCAAGAAGTACATCCTGCCTGACGAGGGAACATTCGACTTCGCCCTTATGTATATCCCCGCCGAAAACGTCTATTACGAGATCATCGTGAAGGATGAGGCCATAGAGGAGGAAACCGCGGCGGCCTACGCTATCGGTCGTCGCGTCATTCCCGTTTCGCCCAACAGCTTCTACGCCTACCTACGAGTCATCGTGATGGGACTTCGAGGCCTCCATATCGAGCGCGACGCTCGGGAAATCCAGGCACGCCTCATGCGACTGCGTGGAGACCTTGACAAGTTTCGCGAGACCTTTGAGGTCCTCGGCAAGCACCTGACCAACGCTCGAGGCAAGTACGAGGAGGCTTCCGGCGCGTTGAACCGAGTCGAGGCGAAGCTGGAAGGGATCGAGGGAAAGGGCGAGCAGCCGGCCCTTCCAGGAACCGTATAGCGCACCGCTTCTTCATCCTCTGCTGTAAGCATCGTTCCCTTTTTCTCTGCGGAAGTGCCCCCAAGCTTTTCTACGGTGCTTGAGAACCCTTTTTCACACCTCACTTCTTCTTTAGAACTGTCCATCTGGTCCTTGTATACCCATGCGAAAGTCTGTGGATGGCTTCTGGATTTCTCATCACGCCCCCAATTGACTTCGCTGGAGTGCTCTGATAGCATCTCGGAGAACTCACTCCTGAGGTGTTCATCGTGACTCTGTTGGACCTCCTGCAGCAATCGACAGAGAAGTTTGCGACGAGAACCGCCCTGGTGGCGGGCGATCACTCAATCACCTACGCCGAGTTGTGGGCGTCTGTTGTACGCTTAGGGGCCGCATTGCGCCGTCTAGGAGTCGAACCGGGAGAGAGGGTCGGTGTGATGCTGCCCAATGTGCCGGCATTCGTTCAGGCGTATTTCGGCATCCTGGCGGCTGGCGCGACGGTTGTTCCCTTCAACATCCTGTATAAGACGGAGGAGATTCGCTACGTTCTTGAAGATGCGGCGATTCAGCGGATTCTCACCACTCGAATCTTCGAGACTCTCCTCCGGGAAGCGGCCCATCAGGTTCCGCACCCCCTTCGGGTGATCCCCATGGACTCAGAGTCGGGAGCATTGGAATATGGTGCTTTCGGCGGTGTCGGCCAGACGCTGGGAGGTGGGCCAACGAGTACAAATCCTGAAGACATAGCCGTGTGCCTGTACACATCGGGGACCACGGGCCGTCCCAGGGGAGCCCTCCTCACCCACAGAAATTTGATGAGCAACGTCATCTCCTTCCACCAGATAGCTCCGTGTAACGAGCGGGATCTTTTTCTTTGCCTTCTTCCTTTGTTTCACTCCTTCGCCGCCACCGTCCTCATGCTGTTTCCGTTGAGTCTTGGGGCAGGAATTGTTTTGGAGTCTCGATTTGTTCCCGAACAGACCCTGCGAACTATGGCGAAGCACAAGGTCACCGTCCTTTGTGCGGTCCCCTCCATGTATGCTGTCTGGTCACACCTGCCGCCCCTCGAGGTGGATCTTTCCTCAGTACGACTTGGCGTCTCGGGTGGGGCAGCTCTCCCCGTAGAAGTCCTTCATCGGTTTGAGGCGCGGTATGGGGTTCCGATTTACGAGGGGTATGGCTTGACCGAGGCTTCTCCGGTCCTGACCGAAAATGCTCTGTTGGGTGATAGAAAGGTGGGATCCGTGGGAAAGCCACTTCCAGGGGTTGATCTGCGCGTGGTGGATGCGGCAGGGAAAGACGTCCCTCCGGGAGACATGGGGGAGATCGTGGCGAGGGGTCCTAATATTATGCAGGGCTATCTCAATCAGCCTGACACCACTGCTGAAGTCTTGAGAGATGGCTGGCTCCACACAGGGGATTTGGGCCGACAAGACGCAGACGGATATTTGTATATCGTAGACCGAAAAAAAGACCTGATCATCGTGGCGGGGCTGAACGTTTATCCTCGGGAGGTCGAGGAGGTATTGGCAACCCATCCCGCGGTGGTGGAGGTGGCAGTGATCGGAGTTCCAGATCCCACACGCGGCGAAGTTCCGAAGGCTTACGTGGTCGTGGGGCCGGGAGCAACCACCTCAAAGCGGGAGCTGCTGCGCTTTGTTCGGGAGAGGCTCGCCTCTTTCAAGGTTCCTCGGGAAGTGGAGTTTTGCCAGAACTTGCCTCGGACCATTTCTGGGAAGGTCCTGCGCCAGCAGCTTCGGCCCCCTGCTGAGGCATCATAGACAACGAAATGGGAAGAGGGTGATGGGGGAGCGGGTGGCTGTCAAAGATCTGAAGCTCAACGAGACTGTGACCTCATTCTTTTTGGCACGAAATCCTCAACACCGCCTCCGCAAGACGGGCGAACCCTTCTTAACCCTCCTCGTGGCAGATCAGACAGGTGAACTCCCGGCGGTGATGTGGGAAGACCTGGAAGGGGTCGGAGAGCGGATTCGAGAGGGGGATCTGGTAAAGGTACACGGCGTCGTCGGAAGCTATCAGGGAGAGATGCAGCTCACCATTCACCGGCTGCGCCCGGCTCGAGAGGGCGAGGCCGCTTTGGAAGATTTTCTGCCCACCACCGAAGCGGATGTGACCTCGTTGCTCGCCTTTCTCCAGGAGACGGTCAACACTTTTACGGCCCAACCCCTGAAGCAGCTCCTTTCTCGGATTCTTGAGGGGGAGGGTTTTCGCGAGGCCTTTGCCGGTGCCCCAGCAGCCAAAGGACTCCACCATGCGTACCTGGGAGGCCTACTGGAGCATACGGTGTCCGTGGTGCAGCTGTGCGAAATCATCGCCGCTCACTATGGGGAGGCGGTCGATCGTGATTTACTCCTCGCCAGTGCGATCCTGCATGACGTGGGAAAGATCTTTGAACTCACGTGGGATCGTGGTTTCGATTACTCCGATGAGGGGCGGCTTCTCGGTCACATTACGCAAGGAGTGCTGTTTGTCGAGGAGCAGATTCTGCAGATCCCCGATTTCCCGCCTCCGGTGCGGATGGAGCTGTTGCACAACATCCTGAGCCATCACGGCCAGTACGAGTGGGGGTCGCCGCGGCGACCAAAAACGTTGGAAGCCCTGATTCTCCACGCGGTGGAGAACCTGGATGGGAAAGTCAACCTCTTCTTGAAGCTGGCCAAACGCCACCCCGATCCCCACCGGGAGGGGTGGACCATCTTTCACCGGAGCTTCGAGCGTCCCCTATTCTTTGGGGAGGCAGACTCGTCCAAGGGGAGTACTAGGGGTGACACGGGAGGAGCCATGAGTACCCCATGATGGGCGAGGGCTCCAATCCCCGCTTGCCTTTGAAGGCCCTCCTGTTACGGAAACCCTGTTTCTACCGGAAAGAGATCACTTTCCTTCCTGAAGATTGGCCACCTCTGTTCAAGTAGCCTATCACTCGAGGAGAGATATCTTTTGATGGCAGCAAGTTTTTTTGAAATAGGTGTAAAATTATGTTGACAAAAAGCTATCGTTTGATGTATTTATTTCATCATGGGGTTAGAGCGAGATGTTGGTCCAACTATTTTCGTCCGAAACCCGGGTAGCAATGCTCGAGTTATTCTTGACCCGGCCGGACCAACGGTTCTACGTGAGGGAAATTGCCCGAGAGCTTCGACGCGATATCTCGGGAATTAAGCGGGAGCTAGATAATTTGGAAAAGGCAGGCCTTCTGACGAGCATGAAGGTTGGCAATCTCCGGTATTACACTGTCGAGAAGTCCTTTCCCCTGTATCCAGAATTGAAGGCGATCATCGATAAGACCCGTGGAATACCTCAGGCGATTGGCGAGGCGCTTCGGGGTATTTCAGGAATCAGGGTCGCATTCATCTTTGGCAACCATGAGGCCACTGAGGGAGAAGCCATTGATGTGTTAGTGGTGGGGCGCGCCCACATGGCTCGATTAAATCGGGTCGTGGCGGATCTGGAGCTGCGCCTCGGGCGGAGTGTCAATTACCTGGTCTTTGACGATGGCGAGTATCAGCGGCGGAAGACAGAGGGAGATCCTTTCCTGCGGGAGGTGCTACAGGGAAGGACCACTCTGCTGATCGGGACAGCGCATGATCTTTGAACACCTAAAGGCGAAAGGGCTGGTAGAAGCGGTGGCACCCGACTTGCACCGGGCGAGCCGTCTAATGGCAAGGGCTCACAAAGACCTGAAGACCGCTCAGGCCATGGTGGGAACCGATCCGGAATGGTCTTACCTCATTGCCGCCCATGCTATTCTCCGAGCAGCCCGGGCCCTCGCGTTGGTAGAGGGCCTTCGTCCTCGGGGGCGGGAGCAGGCACGAACGCTCCTCCAGATGGCGGGTTGCCTTGTCGGTGAAGGCGAAGCTTCGATGGTGAACGACCTTGACCAAGTGCGAAAGAAAGGGCAGCATTTTTTGGAGTCGGCAGATCGCCCGATTTCTCATTATGAGTTAGAGGCAACGCTGAATCTCGCAGAGCACTTAGTCGGAGTCGTGACCACGCACGTCTATGCCAAAGAGCTTCAGATGCCGTTATTGTGAAATCCCCCGGACAGGGGGTCGCGGGGGAAGATTTCGAGGAAAGGGGGTGAGAGAGAGTGGCAAAGAAGAGGAAAGCTGCAGCAAAGAAGAAGACGAAGGCTAAGACCAAGAAGAAGAAATAGGAGCGATACCGGACAAGGTCGCGGGTAAAGACCTGCGAGGAAAGGGGGTGAGAAAGGGTGGCAAAGAAGAGGAAAGCGGCGGCAAAGAAGACGAAGGCTAAGGCTGCCCCCAAGAAGAAGAAGAAATAGGGGTGCCTCGCTGGGGGGAAGTCCCCCCAGCTGTCTTCATAGTGTTATAATCTGCGTTGAAGGAGATCGTATCATCGGGGCTCGTCGTCAAAAAGAAGGAAACCGCGAATGAGGGTGGCAGAGGTGCCAGCCACCTGACGATCGCGGACTCAGAAATTTTCCTCTCCTCCCTCAGGGAGTGTGGAAAAGTTGTCTTCCCTGAGCGGCTATGGTATTTTCCTCTCTCGAACGGTCTTCTCCATTTTCCTCTCTTCCGGATAAGGATATGGAATCATTTGTCGGCCTTGACTACTATCGGGTGAACGAGTTGTACAGCAATGAAGAGCGCTTGATCCGTGACACGGTGCGCGATTTCGTCGATGCAGAAGTGCTTCCGATCATCGAGACCCATCACCGGCAGGGGACATTTCCTGTCGGAGTCATCCCTCGCCTAGGCGAGTTGGGAGTCCTGGGAGCCAACCTTCAGGGTTACGGGTGTCCTGGAATTTCTGAAGTGGCTTACGGACTAATCATGCAGGAGCTCGAACGAGGGGACAGTGGGCTCAGAAGCTTCGCAGCCGTCCAGGGGGCGCTCGTCATGTATCCGATCTACGCCTTTGGGACAGAGGCGCAGAAGAAGGAGTGGCTTCCGCGCCTTGCCAAGGGGGAAAAGGTCGGGTGCTTCGGCCTCACCGAGCCCGACCACGGATCCGACCCTGAAAGTATGGTAACGAAGGCTATCCGAAGGGGCGATGACTACATCTTGAATGGGAGCAAGCTGTGGATTACCAATGGGACGATAGCTGATGTTGCAGTGGTTTGGGCGCGGACCGACGAAGGAATTCGGGGCTTCTTGGTGGAAAAGGGGACGCCGGGGTTCACCGCGAGGGAGATCCATGGGAAGTTCTCCTTACGAGCCTCCGTGACCTCTGAACTCATCTTCCAAGACTGCCGCGTTCCCAAGAAAAATCTGCTGTCCGGAACCGAACAGGGAGTAAAGGCGGCTTTGATGTGTCTGAGCCAGGCGAGATACGGCATCGCTTGGGGGGCTGTGGGGGCGGCCATAGCATGCTACGACGTTGCCCTCAAGTACGCCAAGGCCCGGGTCCAGTTTGGTCGCCCGATCGCCGGATTTCAGCTGGTGCAACAGAAGCTGGTGTATATGCTCACCGAAATCACCAAGGCGCAGCTTCTGTGTCTTCGGCTTGGCCAATTGAAGCAAGCAAAACAGATCCATCACACCCAGATCTCTCTGGCCAAGATGAACAATGTGGAGAAGGCCCGGGAGATCGCCCGGCAGGCCCGGGAGATCTTGGGGGCCGCTGGTATTGTGGATGAGTACCCGGTTATTCGCCATATGCTAAATCTCGAGACGGTGTACACCTATGAGGGGACGCACGAGATCCACACCCTCATTTTGGGCAGGGACATCACCGGGCTCAGTGCCTTCGCCTAATCCCCCCCCTCCTGCCACGCTCGTGGCATGATCGCTGGCTTCCTCCTTCACTTGTCGGCCCCCCCTATGATATACTCAAAGCATGCGATCTTCGTTTGCCAACTTGGCGGTCATGAGTGCCCTCGTGGGGATGGGTGTCGTTGGACTTTCTCTCCTGGCAGGGGCAGAAGGGCACAGCAGACCCGGCATTGTCGCGTCGCCGAGCTCATCACCCGATGCAGCCATCGACCGGATTCGGATGACCGAGTCGCGAATGGGAGAGCCGCTCTGGGAGGTTGAGGCAGACAAAGGAGAGATCTTTGAGGATCGAGGAATCGTCATTCTCACTCGGGTGGTTCACCCCGTGCGGATCGTTATTCATAATGGTAAGGAATCGTTAACTACTCTTGCCGAAAAGGCGGTCGTGGACCTTACAACAAAAGATCTGCAGCTCTTCGGCCACGTCCGGTCCGAATCCAGCAAAGGGATGAAGTTTTCCACCGAACACCTCACCTGGTCTGCGGGAAAACGGCAGATCAGCACCGATGCTCCGGTTGTGATCAAAAAGGCGGGGTTGGAGATCCGGGGGAAGGGGATGGTGGCCGACACGATCTTGGAGCGCATGACCATCCGCAAGCCGGTCACGACTCTGATCACGCTGTCGAGAAAACAGGAGCCCGGTCGATGACTCGACTAGCGGGTTGGGTGGGCTGTGTCCTGTTGCTCTTGTATGGAACGTCCGCACTGGCAGCCCAGGCCCCGTCCTTAAAAGGGAGGGAGCCCGAGGGGCCTACGACCGTTACCGCGGATCGACTGGAGGTGAGCAGAAAAGAACGACGCGCAATTTATACGGGAAATGTTGTGGCGAAAACGGCGGATTTTACGGTCACTGCCGATCGGATGGAGTTTACCTTTGATGAGAAGATGGAAGCGGTTGAACGCATGGTGGCGATCGGCAATGTCCAGATTTCCCGGAGCGACGGAACCAAGGTGGTCTCCGAACGGGCGATCTATTACATCCCTCAGGAGAAGGTGGTTCTGGAGGGGCATCCCAGGGCCTCACAGGAAGGAAACACGGTAAGTGGGACGCGAATCACCCTGTATTTCAAAGAGGACCGCCAGGTGGTCGAGGGGGATGGAAGCGAACGAGTAACCGCCGTCATCTACCCCAAGCGGCAGCCGCGGCAGGCGAGGTGAATCTGGCTGGTGAATCAGCGATCTCCCGTCAGGTCTGGGACGGACATTCCAGAGGATGGTCTTCGAGCGGAGAAGTTGGTCAAGGCCTTCCGGGGGAGAAGGGTTGTTTCCGGGGTCAGTTTAGCCATCCGACCGGGGGAGGTGGTCGGCCTTTTGGGACCAAATGGCGCGGGGAAGACGACCACTTTTTATATGATCCTTGGCCTTCTCCAACCGGATGGCGGACGTGTCTTACTAGACGGGGAGGAGATTACCAGCCTTCCAGTCTACCAGCGAGCGCAGCGCGGGATGGGATTTCTTCCCCAGGAGGCATCGGTCTTCCGGCGGCTGACGGTCAGGGAGAATCTGATGGCCGTCCTTGAGATCCTTCCCTTGAGTGAGGCGGAACGGATGAAGCGTCTGGATAATTTGCTCCACGAGCTGAACATCGCTCACCTTGCCGAGGCACCGGCCTATAGTCTCTCCGGTGGTGAACGACGGCGCACGGAAATCGCACGCTCTCTGGCGACGTCGCCGGCTTTTATCCTCCTGGATGAGCCATTTGCCGGCATCGATCCCATCGCCGTGTATGATATACAGACCCTGTTGATGCAACTCAGGAGCAGGGGTATTGGTCTCCTCGTTACCGACCACAATGTGCGAGAAACCTTGCAAATTGTTGACCGCGCTTATATCATTCATAATGGTGAGGTATTGCTGTCCGGGACCGCTTCTGAGCTGGCCGCCGACCAGAAGGCGCGGGAGATTTATCTCGGGGAGCGTTTTACCCTGTAGGCTGATGCCGGATGACGCTAGGCGCCTGTTAGCGGGGATAATACGAGGGAACCACCGAGAGATTTGGGCGAAAGTGCAACCACCAACAGTGATTTGAGCAGCTATCGCTATGGAACTCCGGCTTAGCCTTCGTCAGACCCAGCGGATGATCATGACTCAATCGCTGCAGCAGGCGATCGGGCTGTTGCAGCTGTCGCGGATGGAGCTCCTCCAGCAGGTACGGCAGGAAGTGGAAGAGAATCCACTTCTGGAAGAAGAGCTTCTGGAGGATGGCCAACTCCCGGCGGAGGGGACGGGGGAAGGAAAGGAAGGGGCTGTCTCTTATACACATCT
>JAAXQN010000209.1 GCA_012974305.1 Candidatus Methylomirabilis sp.
CTCGTCCTGTGCGGGACGGCCGTCTCCTGCTGAATCAGCTAAAGCAGCAATAAAGAGAGCTTCAGTGGCATAGGGGATTTCCCCGATGCAAACCATAGGAGTTTCCTCTATGGAAAAAACGGGGCCAGCCCCGATTGACGGGCGAACGGCCCTCAAGTACAAATAGGCTTCCTTCAATTTGGGTGACCCCGGGGGTCAAGAGCGTGAAGTGAAGAAAGGTAACAAGAGGACTGAACGAAAGGAGAAAAAACCATGAAAACCAGAATGTCCATTTTTTTGATTGCTTTGAGTCTGGTGGCTTTCCTGGCGCTGCAGATCCCGACGCCTGTGAGTGCACAGGAGGTTGAGCTGGGTGAAGAGGTGACCGTCACCGCCGAGGTCGTGGCCATCGACCGCGTGGACCGCACCGTGGCACTTCTCGGGCCCGAAGGCAATGTTGTTGTCATCGAGGTCAGCCACGCGGCACGGAATTTCGACCAGATCGAGGTCGGGGATCAAGTCAAGGCTCAGTACTACGAATCGGTTGCTCTGTATCTCGGCAAACGCGGAGTAAAGCCGGAAGAGTCCGCGGGCCTGGTTGTCGCGAGATCGGCAAAGGGGGACAAGCCGGCCGTCGTTGCGGTGGAGGCGGTCGATATTTCCGCTACGGTGCAGGCCATCGACCGGACCAAACGCACCGTGACCCTCAAAGGGCCGGATGGAAAATTGCTAACCACCAAGGTCGACAAATCGGTCAAGGCCTTCGACACCCTGAGGGTGGGTGATTCGATCCACGCCCGCTATACGGAAGCGATCGCCATTTCCGTGGAAAAACCCTGAATCGGGTTGCGGGTTCAACCTGACCATGCAGTTGTACAACCCGAAGACCCCGGCAAGGACGTGATCGCTGTCTTCGGCCTGCGCCTGACCCTCTGATAGTTAGGGTGCGTTTTGGGGTCACAACAGGGTACGTTGTGCCGCGTCCTGCCCACCCAAGTCTTGGGAGTTAGTGAATTTGCTGTATCGCGCCCCGGTCTACACATCCGTAGGTCAGAGGTTCGAATCCTCTTGGGCGCACCACTGAATCAACTGCCTTAGGCCACCTGCCAATCTCCACGAACACCTCCTCCCCATAATGGACGGATTTGCCCTCTACCCCCCGTGTAAGCTTTCAGCTAATACCTCGTAATTTTACGAGTTGACCACTGCTGCCGGTAGGATTAGGATCTGTTGCGGTGATAAAAGGTACTCCTTGCGTGTCAGCACCCCCAAGGGGGTTGAAAAGGATTGCCAGTACAAGCCCAATTGACGAGGTGTAGCCGAGGACTCGAATTAGGAAGGAGGCGGTGATGAGCCGGAGACTGGTGGGCACCGGTGTGCTTCTGTTAGCGGGTTTCCTGTTGTCTGGGGCCGCCACGCAGGAGCACTTTCACGCTCGGACCGGAAAGGATCTGCTCGTGCTGTGCACGGCGGACAATGAGGACCCCTTACAACAAGCCGCGATCAACTTCTGTCTCGGCTTTGCGGTGGGGACATACCGGATGTTGGTCGATTTTACCAAACTAGATCCGGTAGTGTGCCTCCCGGAGAATCCGCCGTCGCGCAACGAGGCCATTCAGATGTTCGTCGCGTGGGCGCAAGAGAACCCGCAGTACCATAAAGACGCTCCCGAGGACCTGGTGGTCCGCTTCATTCTGCAACAGTGGCCCTGTCCGAAGTAACGGGGCCGGGAGGAGGAGTGATGGGATTCATGAAGGTGAGAAAATTGGCAGTGACGGCCATCCTGGCCGTGGCGATCTCGCTCGTCGGCTGCGGTACCACCACAGGCGAGCGGGCGGGAAGCGGTATGGTGATGGGGGCAGCCGGTGGAGCGGCCATCGGGGCGATGGCCGGGAATCCTGCCCTCGGGGCTGGCATCGGGGCCGGGGTGGGCCTGATTGGCGGCCTCGTCGTCGACCAGAACAAGAAGGCTGAAGAGCGCGGCTACCAGAGGGGCGTGCAGGACGCCAAGTGAGGGCGCGTCCCGCACACCCAAGCATCCGAACTTATTGAATTTGCTGTATCGCGCCCCGGTCTACACATCCGTAGGTCAGAGGTTCGAATCCTCGTAGGCGTACCGATGTGAACAAACCCGTTTCTCAAGGGAGGAAGATCGATATGCAAGACCCCAAACAACTAACGACCCGCCAGCAGACCATGGCCGCTCAGTGGGACGCCCATACCCGGGCCGAATTCGGCGAGCACAGCCTCGAGCACACGATGGCCACGATGACGCCCGATCCGTTCGTCATTCATGTCCCCGTCATTACCGGCGGCGTGGGGCTGGAGCAGGTGCAGCACTTTTACGGCACGTACTTCATTCCATGCCAGCCGCCCGATACCGAAATCACTTTTCTCTCGCGCACGGTGGGCGAAAATCGCCTGGTCGACGAACTAATTCACAAGTTCACCCACACGATCGAAATGCCGTGGCTGCTCCCGGGCGTGGCGCCGACCGGAAAGCACGTCGAGCTGGCGGTGATCGTGGTGGTCGAATTCCAAGACGGCAAAATTGCCGGCGAGCGAATCTATTGGGATCAGGCCTCGGTCTTGGTGCAAGTCGGGCTGCTCGATCCGGGCAAGCTTCCGGTGTGGGGCGCAGAAGTGGCGCACAAGCTGGTCGACCCGTTGCGACCGTCCAACGGGCTGATCGAGCGGGCACTGCCTCGCGTTTAGTGCCCAAAATTAACGTGCCGCCTCAGGCCGATCGACTGCGCCCCAAGCACTTGAGGTCAGCGGTTCGAATCCTCTTGGGCGCACCACGTATCATATCAACCACTTGTCCAATCCACGCCCAACACTCCGCTCTTCGAAGAATAAAAAATGCAATTGTCAAGACTTGACCCCTTGGCTGACCCCTTGGGCGCACCAGCGGTATAGTGTTTTTCCTAGGAAAACCAGAGCATTATTGCCTATGCAAACCATGGTGCTTTTGCCGAATAAAAATACAGGGTTTTCACCGATTGACAACCAACTATAGTTTTGTCAGGTTCAACAAGAGCAAACTCTTAGCCTTTGTCCTTTTGCTCTCACCGAATAACAAATAACAGAAGGAGGAGTAGGCCATGAAGCGTAGATCATTCATCAAAGTGATTGCCACGCTGCCGCTGCTACCCAGTATGCTCTATGCTAAGGACGGGAAGGTCCAAGCCGGGGAGGCCGCCGCGCAGTCATCCTCTGGTGCATCCGGAACTGGTAAGCTTCCGGACTTTGCGGGGAAGATCCTGCACTCCGACATGGACGTGCGAACCGGCCGGGAAGCCGACCACAAGCCTGATCCAAAGAAGCCCCACCAGATGCGTCTCACCAGGGAGGAGCAGGACATCATGAACGGCTCGAAGGGGCCGGTCATGGCCAAGGTCATGAAAATCATCGTCGCCCACGGCAACGCTTTCGGGGCCGACAAACTCGTGGATCTCGGCGGTGCTGCTCACTCCTCCATGTATTTCGGCGTCGCTTACATGGCACCGCTTATTAAGATCTTCAATGAGTGCGCCGAAGCCGGGCTCAAGGCCTACGCGCCTTACACGGTTAATCCTCGTCCCTACGACGTGTACAACGTCAACAACAATCCCACCGACATGACGTTGATCTACGAGGGCTATGCTACCCAGCGAGATGTCGATTACATACACGTTCGACTCGGTTCGCCGGACTTGAACTACAGAAGCTGCGCCTGCTACGTGGATGAGATCGGTAATGCTCCCAAGCCGGGAACCTACGTGGCCTGGGCCGAATCGTCTGCCGTCAACTACGGCAATTCCGTTCTCGGACTTCGGACAAACCGCAATGCGACCGGAATGGAGTTGCTGTGCGCCCTGCTGGGCAAGGCTCCCCGTTTCGGCCTGATGACCGATGAGGGCCGGCGTGCCAAGTGGCTGGTCGAGGTGAAGACCAGGAAGGAGCCGGACTGGGGGGTGGTGGGTACCGCCATTGGCCGGAAGGTGGTCGAGGACGTCCCTTACATCACGGGCCTTGACAAGTATTTCGGCGGCAAGGTCACCAACGAGAACATGCACTTGCTGAAAGCCATGGGAAGTGCAACAGCCGCCGCCGGCGCGGTCGGGTTGTACCACGTAGAAGGCGTTACCCCCGACGCGAAGGAGAAAGGGCGAAAGTTGCTGGTCAAAGGTTACAAGACCTACGTCATCGACGACGCCGAACAAGAGCGCGCGATCGCCACCTTCAAAAACCTCTGGCCAGACAAGGACGCCGATCCCACGGCCTGCTTTATCGGCTGTCCGCACAACACGTACCATGAGACCGTCAAGTGGGGCAATATGGTCACCGAGGCGCTGAAGAAGGCCGGCAAGGAAAAGGCCGC
>JAAXQN010000069.1 GCA_012974305.1 Candidatus Methylomirabilis sp.
AGATGTGTATAAGAGACAGGTGGTAAGGCACGGGCCTGCAAAGCCCTGATCACCGGTTCGAATCCGGTCGCCGCCTCCAATTCACCTTTAATTTCAAGTAGTTACGGAATATTGGCAAAGATTTTAGTGCGTCACTTGCAAGGTTGAGCTGGATGAGGAACCGTAGCTCTACACGGCGCTGGTGGGTTTTTGGGTTGACAAGGGGAGCCGTCCCGAAGGTATAAAGCCTTAGCCGCATTTGAGGTATACTGTATTGGGAATGCAAACGAGCAAAGGATAGCCGGGAGGAGGAGCCGATGGGTGTCAAGAAAAAGGTTCGCTTCGGACAGGAAATGGTCGACGGGGAAGAGGTGGAGTTCGAGCCACTGGCCGAGCGATGGAACGAGTATCGACTTTCTGATGGCACCCTTCTTAAGATGAAAATGGCGATTACGAAGATCTTTCGACTCGACAAATATAACGATGTAGGAGAACCCATCTACCTGGTCAGTTCCAATACCTTACTTAGCGCGAGCGTTCGTCCCGAATTGATGAAGGGTGAGTTATGAGCTTGGCAGTTACGAAGGTGACATCTAGTGCGCCAAGAGAAATGCAATGGGAAGCCAGTAGTCCGCCTCCCCTAGTGTGGTACGATGACGGGGACGGCACAAACCTGGGACTTTCGGTCGGCCATTTGTTAGCTACTGAGTTCCCTGAGGGCGAGGGGGGACCATCACATACGGACAGTGTATCCGCAGCGATCGAACGAGAATTCATGAAGATGGTGGAACAGATTCTCAACGTTGAACGCGTCTTCATCAGAAAAGATGAGGACTTCATGCGTGTCTGGACAGTTATCCCTGACGTAGATATTGAGGTTGAAGACCAGATCTATGAAGCTCAAATGACCTTCATGGATAAGTTCTCAGATATTCCGTGTGATTTCTCGGTGATCTTTAGGCAGGATCTTGATCTCACTGCCCTCAAACCAGTCGACGCCCAGGTCCTTTTCTCCCGCTAAGAGGGCCTACCAAGATGCCCGACACTCGGGTTCATCTCGATCAGGCCGAGCACAATGAACGCTTTTTTGGTTCATTTGATCAGACCACCTATAGCGATTGGGCGGTAACTGTACTCTTTTATGCTGCCCTTCATTATGTTGATGCCTTCCTTGCCCATGCTGGTTTTAAATACCCTGGCGGACATCACACCAGAGATGGTTTAGTTAACTCGGTGACTCAGCTTCGGACCATAAGTACTGAATATTTTCGATTGAAAAACCGAAGTAGTAGCGCGAGGTATTATAGTAGCCGCTTTCCTGCGCGAGACGTTGAAAGATCACGAAACACCGACCTGGAGAATATCAAGCGTCACATCCGTGGGCTTCTTCCTTATGCTGCCGATCCCCGTTGAATCTGCGGCTGTGTCGGTCGTGTACGTCGCTGCGCATCCTCCTGCTTTCCGGGCCAACGAGGAGACGGGGGCAGGCTTGCGATTTGCTCTTCGCCTGCTTCCCCTTTGTGCCCAAGCCAGACATGGTGGATCCAGAGCGTCCCCAGGCAAGAAGGGTGCAAGCAGGAGCCGACAGAGAATTAGGGCGCAGCGCCTTTAACCATCCCACGGGCGTCGGGGGCACCCTCGGCGCTCGTGGTGTTTCAAAACCACCTGGTTTTGGACCGCTAATTTCGGCTACGTAACTCTCCAATTCGACGCCCCTCAATTCCCCACTGTTTCGGCAGCGTTTTGGGACAGGCCCCAAAGGTTCCTCCATCGATACGTGGAAACGGGATGCTGCTGACTCACCCCGTGCTGTTTTAAGGAACACAGAAAAGCGGCATATTTGGCAACTTATCCTGGCTATGCCAATAAGCGCAATAGCATCTGAGGTTTAACAGCGCCAGCGTTCGACCTGCGTTCGCGTCGGTCTTTGGCATGACGCTTGCTAATACCTTGCTCGTATAGGGAAACCACTATGAGGAGATGACGCCATGCGTTTCATTCATGCCCATACCATCGCAGCCACAGCGATCCTTGTGGCTCTTCTCTCTGGCTGCGCCAGTACGGTCCGAGATTCTCAGCCGGCCCAAAAATCCAATCTCACGATGGGGATGGTGAAGACCGAGATTATCAAGGGCAGAACGACTCAGACCGAAGTGCTTAAACTCTTTGGGGCACCAAACCTTGTCACGAAGAATCGCTCAAACGACGAGGTCTGGAACTATAACCGCATGTCCTTTGACAGTGTGAGTGGATCCGATTCAGGGTTTGCCATATTCTGGACCGGAAGTCGTGCGCTCTCTTCGGCAACCACGCAATCGTTTGATCTCATAATCGTCTTTGACAACGGGGATATCGTCAAGGACTACAGTGTCGTTTCCGCCTCATATTGAGGCGTGCGCGCAAGGAGGAAGATCAATGCGGGATCTCACATTGTCATGTGTATTAGCTCTGTGCCTCCTCGGTGCAGGCTGTGCTACCACGCCAAAGATGTCTCCTATGCAGTTTCGTCAGATTTCTACCCGCCTGATCGACGCGGGATATCACAACACCTTTCGGGCGACCATGACCGTACTTCAGGACAACGGATACATCATCAAGGACACCGACATGGATTCCGGCCTGATCACGGCCGAGGTGAATCGCGAGACATCGGGCTTTTCGCAGTTCTTGCAAAGAGTCGGTTATGACGGTGAAATCAAGAACAAGGGTACCCTCGTAGAGGCAAGTGCCGTGGTGAGTAAGATCAGTAACACGAACACTGAGGTCCGCATCACGGTTCAGGAACGGACCTATTCTTCCAGCGGCGGAACGTCCCAGGTCAAACAACTCCGAGATCCTGAAACCTACAAGAGGCTGTTTGACGACATCACCATAGAGGTAAAGCGGCGAGAGGCCATGGGACGATAAGGGTTTCTGAAAGCTATCTCGCAACCAGCCGATCCGCCCCTTGGGTGCGGGAGGTGAAGAGAACCACTTTCCCCACGGGCGTCGGGGCAACTCGGCGTCCGTGGTGTTTTATCCAGCACATGACCTAGATCATACCAATCACTGACCCCCATCATTGCATCCCTGTTAGCCCATTAGTACGGTACAGCTCTGTTCGGGGACCGCAGTGATGGACCGGGGTAGGGATAGCACCAAGCCCACCTCAGGCACAAGCAAAGGCGCACCAAAAATTCTGACGCCTTCTCGGGCGGAGCATGGCCCGGGAGGGCGTTTTCATTCGAGGAGATAACGCCGTGCCGCTTGGCTTGCGGGGAGAAGGAGGAAAAGATCATGGAGAAAAAGTATCCCGAAACGTATGACCGCCTCATAGGTCTGATGGGCAAGCTGGGAAAGGAGCTTGGGGGCACGATGGCCGGATTCGGGCAGCTGCACAAGCAGGCCCTGGCCGACGGCGCGCTGAGCACAAAGTTCAAGGAGCTCATTACCTTGGCGATTAGCATCACCGCCCACTGTGAAGGATGTATCGCTGCCCACGTTCGGGCCGCCCTCCGGGCCGGGGCTACTCCACAGGAGATCACGGAATCCATCGGCGTCGCCATCTACATGGGGGGAGGACCGGCGATGGTTTACGGGTGTGAGGCACTTGACGCCCTGGAGCAGTTCCAGGCCTCAGGCGTACGCAAGTAGTTGTTCAGAAGGACCATACACAACCGGACCGAGATATAAAACCGGGATGTCCTCCTGGGAAAGGATGGCGAGGGGGGAATTTCATGGGATTGTTATTGTGGTCTATTGTTGGCGGATTCGTAGGGACCGGATTGATGGACATTACCGACAGCTTTGCTGAGCGATTGAAAATTACGAGTGGGGGGAGTTGAGGGGGAAATCGGGCCCTCGGTCGGTGGGCCCTGGGTCTCCTCGGTGGGCATTTCGTACATAAGAACATAATTAAGTCCAGCCCTGAAAAAAATGAACTAGCCACTGGCTGGTTCTTTCATTACCTCACTGGCGCTAGCGTGGCTTTGACCTATCCGTTCTTCTATCTTGCCTTTCATGTACCCCTGCCAGAAAACCATCTACTTTCGAGCCTGGTATGGGGGCTGGCAACAACACTTTTGCCATGGTTCATTCTTTTTCCTGCCTTCGGTTGGGGTCTCTTTGGGGTTAGAGCGCCTAAGGGCACAAGACCCTTAATCTCACCTGCGGTTTCACACGTATTCTATGGGCTTGGATTAGGAATCGTTTTGAATATTGCTTCACCACCAATTGCCTTTTGATAGGGTCGTCAGTTCACCAACAGCTACGGGAGACGGGTTCAGGCTTGCGATTTGCTCTTCGCCTGCTTCGGAGCACAGGGGGTCAGGCTTGAAT
>JAAXQN010000242.1 GCA_012974305.1 Candidatus Methylomirabilis sp.
TCGACGGTGAGCTCAGCCGAACCGCTCACCACCCCGAGGAAGACGGTTCGAGAGCCTCACCGTCCCGAGGAAGATCGAGGGATCGAGGGGCCGAATTTGCCAACCTGCCTTGTTGCAAGGGCCGTGATCGAGTGTAGCGAGAAAGTTGGCACACATAGTTGGAACGGCACTAGGCCTGAGACGTCAGCTGCTCCAGGGTCCTCTTCAGCTCCATGATCTCTTGCATCTGGATGGCGATGGTGCTGTCCTTAGCCGTGATCTGCTCCTGGAGTTGACCGTGAAGGCCTTCCCACCGCTGTATTTCTTGCTTAAGCCTCGCCGTCTCTGCCGGCGCAGCCTTTGCAGGGGCCTTCTTGGCGGCCGGCACCTTTCGTTTCGGCTTAATTGCTTTCTTCGGCTTTACTTTTTTCTTCGGCTTCGCCGCGGGCTTTGTGACTATCCTTTTCTTCTTTTTTCCCGTAGCGGCTCCTTTCTTCTTCGCCTTTTTCTTTGCCTTGGCCATGGCTCCTCCTCCTCAAAAAAGCTGCGTCTGCGTCGCGCGCCCGAGGGACATTGCCTCCAGCGGCTCGTCTCCGAAGATGTTGACCGTTCCGTAGACTCCGTCATACCCCGGAACTATGGTTAGGCGTCCCTCCCGGACCCGGAGGATGGCTTCCAAGATCCTGGGTGGCACAAACGACCCGAGTTCCTCCTGCTTCAGGTCCAAAAGGATGGCAAGCTCACTTCCGCCGGCCGCGACCAGCCGTTCGTACTCCTGTCGTACTGCCACTGTTCCCACCCGCTGATCCAATGCGGCAGCAATGATCTCTTCCAAGGGAACCAGATTCTTGAAGGGAACAGCTCCATCAGGCGTCCGCCCGGGAGGCCCGTCTGCCAGCTCTTCCACCCGATGCAACACTCCAACGGTTAAAGGGCGATGGCACACAGGACAGGATCGGCCGCAGGCCTGCGTTTCTGTCGGAGTCGTGCGTATACCGCAAGCCCGGTGGCCATCTAGATGGTATTTCCCTTCCTCGGGGAAGAATTCCACGGTGTAGAGGAATCGGCGCGGATCCCGCGTCCGGACCGCCTCCCAGAGCTCCCAGTAATCGAGGGGATGAGCAAAGACATTACATTCCCGCCCGAGCCGAGATGGGGAGTGAGCGTCGGAGTTGGACATCAGGGTGATTCCATCCAAGGCACTCAGCCGCCAGTTCATCGCCGGGTCCGAGGAGAGCCCGGTCTCGAGCGCGAAGATGCGGTCTAAGTAGGAGTCGAAGGCCTCCTGGAGGGAATCAAACCCCGACTGGGAGCCAAAAACAGAGAACCAAGGTGTCCAGGCATGCGCTGGGATCAAGACCGAGTCGGGAGAAAGATCAAAAACTATGCGACAGAGCTCTTTGATCGAAAAAGTAAAGGTGGGGCGCCCATCGGCCAGGAGGTTCCCCCGGCGGGCGAGTGCGGCATTCAGTCGCTCAGCCGCCTGTAACGACGGGGCATACAAGAGGGTATGGATCTTTCGGAGACGCCCGCCCTCATGGTAAATGTTGCAGATTTCCACCTGAAGGATAAAACGGACACCCTGCTCTCCCCTCTTCAATCGGTAGAGGCCAGGATCTGCCGGCGTGAGCTTGGCCTTGAGTTCAGCGAAGTAGGTGGGATGCGTGAAGTCTCCAGTCCCGAGGAGGGCAATTCCCTTTTTTCGCGCCCAGCGAGCCAGCGATTCCACCTCCATCTCGCGGCTCGTTGCGCGACTGTACCTAGAGTGGAGGTGTAGGTCAGCGATAAAGGGCATCGTCCCCCCCTGGGCCGCTTTTCAGCCGGTCGCTACATACTACAACCGCTCTCGTGCTGTCAACACATTTGCGTTCGCAGATGCGGGCCGATATGATGCCGCCAGTGGAACCACCGAAAGGGCAACCAGATCGCGGAGTCCCAACGACCATGCGGGTCATTCACTATACGGGAAGAGGATTTCTCTGGATTCTCGGACTGGTTGGATTGGTCCTCCTTGTCACCCCTTGGCCGGCACCAGTTCACCCTTCCCCCCAGGAAGAGGGGCAGCAGGAGAGGCTGTTGCGGATGTTCCAAGAGCAGCGGGCCCGTCGAAGGCAAGAACTCGTCAAGCACCTGGCAAAGCATCCTCGAGATCTTAGCGCCCACTTCGAACTCGGGCAGCTCTATGCCCTCGATGGCCAAATCGCAGACGCGATCCGGGAGTACCGGACAGTGATCCAGATTGCCCCTGACCACGAGACAGCCTACTTTAACCTCGGCCTCCTCTATCACCGTTCCGGGCAACTTGAACAGGCGATCCGGACCTTTCGCGAGGTTCTGCGTCTCGATCCAACGGATCTCCCCACCCATATCAACCTCGGAGTGGCCTATCGGGACAGGCGGGGAGAACTGTTGGAAAAGGAGATCGAGATCTTGGAGGCAGCGGTCAAACTTCGGCCCGACTATCCCGAGGCCCACTACCATCTCGGGATCGCCTATCGCGCTATGGGGGATAGTGAGCTGTCCTGTCGCCCCTGGTACAAAAAGGCACAGATGGAGCTTCAGGCGTATCTGGCGGCCAAACCTTCAGGAAAACGTCGCCAGTTGGTTTCGCGGTGGGTCGAGCTGCTGGAGAAACGGCTTCAGGACTGCTAATGGCTGACTGCTGATCGCTGACTGCTGACGGCTGCTTTATCGAGGGCCGAACCGCTCTTCGGCCTGCCGCTCGAGCTCATGGATCTGCCGCTCGTACGCCCGTTCCTCAGCCTCGAGACGATCCTCACGGATGCGCCGGAGGTTCGCGAGCTGGCGGTCCACTTCCGCTACGGGTATCTCCGCATCAGACGGGTACTGACCCAGGATCCTGTGACGCGCGTCAAATTCCGCCTTCTCCTTCTCACGTTTTGCCCGAACCCTCTCGAGCTCTCCTCTGAGCCTTCCGACCTCACGCTGGTACTCCTCCAGGGAACCCAAGCCTTGCTGGGCCTGATGACGGGCAACGATACGGGCCCATACGCCCGAGAGGCTCCCCGTCACCGCGCTGAACCATCGCGCGCCGTCCATGTCCCTTCCGTTGACAGCTAGCTTCCGGCGAGAACTTCCTTCGGGAAGGTCGGGCAAAAAGCCCCTTACCCGACCAGCTTGAGGAGTGACTTTGAGCTGTCTTCCCACTGACCACTCGGCCGATCGGGTGGAGGGGCCGAGAGGAAGTGACGGACGGTGTAGCCGCAGAGCTTACACCGGCGGTAAAAATAAGACCGCTCTCCTTCGTGCTCGATTCCGCCGATCTGGGCCATTTTCCGGGCGCAACAGGTCTTCCCTCTTACAGGCGACACAATGCGCCTTGGATACATGTTGAGCGGTGACCTCTTGTTAGTGTACTCCACAATGGTTGCCATGTTCCCCTTCCTTACCTCGTTTGATTCGGCGCTATGAAAAAATCCTTAGTCGGGACGGTACATCCCCACATGTCTTTTGAGTTCGTCAAAGCAGCCATCAAGGATCGAGGGGTCCTTGTGAACCCTGGCCGAGAGAATCGCTCCCTCAATCCCCGCGATAATGAAATCAGCCAAGCGCTGCGAGTGCATGTTTCGGGCCAATTGTCCCTGCTCCTGGGCCCTCGTGATCGCCTCCGAGATGTGATCCCGCCAGTTCCTGAGGATCTCTCCAATCCGTTGACGGAACCCATCGTGAATGTCGCTCATCTCGAGCGCGAGATTCCCAAGGGGGCATCCCCCCACGCACGCTGCCTTCCGCTGGGCGGATGCGATGCGCTCGAACAGGCAGAAGATCTCTTCCAGCGGATCCTCACCTCTGTCAAAAACCTCCCGCCCAAGTTCCTCCGTCACCCAGAAAGCTAGGCGATCCAGGATCGCATACCCCAGTTCGTCCTTGCTCTCGAAATAGTGATAGAAGTTCCCCTTCCCGACACCACTCTCCCGCAGAATGTCTTCCAGGCTGGTGTTATTGAATCCCTGCCGGTGTATCAACCGAAAGGCGGCGTCAATGACGCGGTCTTTGGTTCTCGATCCTCTGACCGTCTGTGGCCTCATGTCCCCCTCTGAACTCATTCTGTACCGACCGGATGGTATAGAAACAAATTTACCATGCTACAGATGAATGTCAAGGGGAAAAATAGCTCGGTAAGTGCCAGAATGCAGGGCTTATTCTGCGCTGATGGGGAATCGGACGGTGAAGGTGCTTCCTTGGTCCTCGCCTTCGGATTCGGCTCTGATCTGACCGCCGTGAAGCTCTACCAGTCGCTTCGTCAGGGCCAGGCCGAGGCCGGTCCCTTGGTGGTCTTTCGAGTAGACAGCCTCGAGCTGTGTGAAGGGCTGAAAGAGCTTCGGCAGATCTTCGGCAGCGATCCCAATTCCCGTGTCTTGCACCCGGATTTCAATGAAGTCTCCGCGTGGTTCATGGTTCATGGTCGATGGTTCATGGTCAGTCCCCTCCGATCCCTGAACCCTGAACGCTGAACCCTGAATGCATCGGGCGGAAACTGTCACAGTTCCGCCCTCGGGGGTGAATTTGACGGCGTTGGAGAGGAGGTTGTACAAGATCTGCCTGAACCGAACCGGATCCGCGGACAAGCTGGAGAGGTCCTGTTCCACAGTGAGTGCCAAGTGCAGGTTTTTTTTCTCGGCTCCCCAATTCACCAGGTTCAGCGCCTCCTCCAGGGCTTCTCTCAAGGAGAGCTGCTCCCGATGGATCGCCATCATTCCTGCTTCAACCTTGGAAAGATCGAGGAGATCGTTGATCAGATTTAAGAGGTGCCGCCCGCTGGAGAGCACGTTACCTACGTACCGTTGCTGCTTTTCGTTCAGGGGGCCAAACATCTCGTCCGTTAAAAGTTCAGAAAAGCCGAGGATGGCGTTCAACGGTGTACGCAGCTCGTGCGACATATTCGCCAAGAACTCGGTCTTGTGGCCTGAGGCCCTCTCGGCGTGATTTCTGGCTTCCTCCAGCTGGAGGTTGGCAGCGTGAAGCTCCCTCGTCCGTTCCTCTACCCTGGCCTCCAGCTGCCGCGCCGCCTGCCACAGTTCCTCATAGAGCCGCGAATTCTCGATTGCGATGACTGCCTGGCTCGCCAGAGTGGTCAAGAGCTGGAACTTTCCTTCATCGCAAACCTGAGGGACATCCGAGAACGCCATGAGAAAACCCCGAACCTCCTCCCGATACAGCAGTGGAACAACGACCACCGACCGTATCCCCACCCGACTGGCGGCTCCCCTCCAGGGAGCAAAAGAGGAATCTTCGAGCACATCTTCAATGGCAACTGGGGCCTTGTTTCTGAAGGCCTTCGCGGTTGGCCCCTGACCCAGGGGAGAGGCCGGATCCAGGGAAATGCGGAGGTTCTTCGTAAAGCCCTGGTCATCCCCGGCCAGGGCCTCCACGCGTAGGTGGGGCTGGTTGGGGATAGCAACGATTACGAACTTTGCCTGCATCAGCGCCCGGGCTTCTTCGGCGATGGTCTGCAACGCGGCATGGTAATCCAGTACAGAAGTCAACGCGACCCCAATCGTGTACAGTCTTTCGAGCTGGTGTGCCCGGGTTCGCAGTTCTTCCTCCACCTGCTTGCGTTCGGTGATGTCCTCACAACTCGTTACGATGGCCATGGGCTCTCCATCGGCGTCCATGACGACATCGGACATCAACTGGACCGGGAACCCACCTCCATCTTTCCGGATGTTGACACTCTGCCGCTTCCAGGTATTCATGGCCTTTATCTGGTCCAAGGCCATCGGCTTCCAGAGCTTATTGGGGGCAAAGATTCTGACATCCTTGCCGACCAAATCATCCGCCGCATACCCGTGCATGTTTGCCTCAGCGGGATTCGTATACAGGATTTCCCCGGTGATGCCGGTGATGGTCACGCCGAGCTGCATGGTTTGCACGGCTTTTTCCAGCCAACGCAGCGATTCCTCTGCCTGCTTGCGCTTGGTAATGTCACGGAAGGTGACCACTACGCCGACAATCTTGCCGTCTTCCCTGTTGGGCATGGCGGTGTACTCAACCGGGAGACTTGTCCCATCCCTTTTGCAAAAAATTCCATCGGTCACATGACGCACGACCCCGTCTTTCAGCGCCGCATAGATGGGACAGTTATCCTGCACGTAGGGGCCCCCGTTCGAGTGGTCCAGAATGGTATGTATCGGCCAGCCAATCAGCTCGTTGGGCTCATATCCGGTCGTTCTCGTCACAGCCGGGTTTACAAACGTAATATTGCCCTGCAGATCCAATCCATAAATTCCCTCGCCCGTTGCGTTTAAGATGAGTTCGCTCTGCACAGAAGGTGATGACATCACCGACGAGAGGGTTGCTCGATCGGTCGTACCATTCAGGACTTCCTCTTCCCGCCAGAGGACCTGGGCGAATACGAACCAGTACCATGCGAAAAGAACTGTCCCGGCCGCGCTCATCCCGAGCACGAGGAAAACGAGGAGAGATGTAGAGAGACTCTGGAAGGAGGTCAAGGTGATGACGAGCAGAACGGCCCCCAAGGTGGTCGGCGCCCAGACGCCGAGCCAGCGGAGCCGTTTTACTTGCGAAGGCGGAAGAGGACGGCCCCCAAATGCTGGAGACAACTTGTAGAGAATGTTATCTACACTATGAGCCACGTCACAGGACCTCTTACACCCTCAAGGGCGCTTATTCTTTCGGCAAGAGCACCCTCGCTATGCGCCGCAAGGGCAGACACACGGGATAGTTTCCAGAAACCCTCCCGTAGATTCAGGTCACAGTCATGCATGACCAGGGGGGTGTGTCCAAATCCCCTCAAGCTCTAACCTATGGAGCCCGGGAAGCCAATCAACGAGCGCTTCCAATGCCGTATGAAGATCTGGGGCAGACACTTCCGCGAGTTCCACCTCGGACTCTGGAGTTGCTTGGACCCTGAAGAAGAACGAAGGCATCATTTCAGCCATCGGCCCACTCGGATCCCAGTGATGTTCTGCGCCTTTAACGCTGCCCATTGTCTTCCTTCCATGGGAGAAGCACCTCGCCCCGGTGCTCCCAGTATGTCACGTGGAGATCACGAAGCTCCTGCTTGGCCTTGTCGTCTCCCTTGAGAGCTCGTTGGGCCAGCTTCGTGCTCAATTCTGGGTCGCTCGCGTATTCAAGCTCCTCGAGAACCCCCTTTGCCATGTCAGTCCCTCCTCTCTTCCCAGTCGGACCTGCCTGGGGGCCAAAGGGCAGCTGGTCTCAGCCGCCCGCCGAGGGGATATTGTCGCAATCTCTATGCCAAGGACCAATCCTATAACTTCCTGAATCTAAAGGTGCCATGCCGCTGAAATGCTTCTCCCCCTATGACGATATTTACACGGTTGCCGGGAAACAGGCAGTGCCTGTCAAACGGTCCTTAGGATGCCGATTGGTGGCTGGCCCAAAGAGTGCAGATGCTCAGCATGGAAAGAGCGGCGTGGGGGGGATCATGAACTGGGCAAGACTGGCCGGATCGCTGGCGCTCGGCACCGGCTTCGTGCTCACGCTCTGCCTGGCCGCAGCCCTTGGCTTGCTGGAAACCCGCCCTCTCCCAGTGGGGATGGGGTCAAATCTGCTCTTGGCTCATCTCTTGAGGGCCCTCCACGGACTAGGGACTTAATATGAAACCGATAGAAATCAGTGGGGTCCGACCCCTTTGATTTGAGAAGTGGACAAGTTACTTTTTGGGAGTCTTTCGAGGTTGAACCGAAGCTGATGCGGACGATACTGTTCAGGAGGGACTGAAGGTCTGGCGGATCTTTGAGGCAATCTGTTCGATATCTTTTTCGCCACTCATCCGGGCGACGCTCTTCATGCTGCCGCCTCCGTCGTTCGGATACCGGGGGATGATATGGATGTGGACGTGAAAGACCTCTTGCCCGGCCGCCTTGCCGTTATTGACCCCTAGATTGAAGCCTGCCGCTCCCATGGCCGCCTGAACTTTCCCGGCCACCACAGCCGCCACGTGAAAAAGCCTCCCGGCCTCTTCGGCAGGCATCTCGTCTAGGGTTGGGTAGTGCTGGCGGGGAATGACCAGCGTGTGCCCAGGCGTGCAGGGAAAGATATCGAGGAAGGCAACCGTCCCTTCCTTCTCGAACACCGTATGGGCGTGTCGGTCGCCCCGAGCGATCTGACAAAAGAGGCACCCGCTCACTGGGCACCTTGCGCTTTTTTGCCGGTCAAATCGATGGGAACCCGCTCGACCACCTGAAGCCCAAAACCTTCCAGTCCCACGATGCGCCGAGGATTGCTGGTCAGCAGCCGAATCCGGCTGAGACCCAAGTCGACCAGGATCTGCGCGCCAATCCCGTACTCCCGAAGGTCCGTGCGACCCCGAGGGGGCTCGGGCGGCCCGAGACTGTCTGGAGGCGTGAGGTGGTTTGTCCATCCCACTCCGCCCGACGGCCCCCGGATATAAACCAACACCCCCTTTCCCGCCTTGCCGATGAGATTCAAAGAGGCTTGGAGTTTTTCGCCGCAGTCGCAGCGAAGCGACCGGAGGGCGTCGCCGGGAAGACACTCGGATTGCACCCGTACCAGCACCTCGTCTGAAGCCGTCACCTCACCCAGGACCAGAGCCAGGTGATGCCGGCCATCCACCTGGCTCTCGTACAGGTTGCTCTGAAAGGTGCCGTACTCGGTGGGCAACGTGGTGGTCGCGATGCACTTGACGAGCTTGTCTCGCCGCATCCGAAAGTCGATGAGCGCTCTGACAGTCAGAATGGCGAGGTTGTGGGGATCGGCAAAGTCTTGAAGTTCTTCGAGGCGGGCGGCTTCCCCCTCCTCCGTCAGAACGGCGCAAAGGACGGCCCCTGGGTAGAGGCCGGCCAGCCGGCAGAGATCAAGCGCAGCTTCCGCCTGTGCCGCACGGGTGAGGACTCCCCCTTCCTTAGCCCGCACCGGAAAGATGTGGCCGGGCCGGACCAGATCCTCGGGCCTGGTCTTGGGATCGACCAACGTCTGAATGGTGGCGGCGCGATCATAGGCCGAGATGCCGGTGGTCGTTCCCGCCCTGGCATCGACCGAGACACAATAGGTGATGTCCCCGGAAGCCGGCTGCTCCGGAATCATCACCGGGATCTTGAGGGCCTCAAGGCGCTCCCCCGTGAGAGCCACACAGACAATACCCCTGGCCTCGCGGGCCATCATGTTTACTGCTTCAGGGGTCACCCGCTCCGCCGCGAGAATCAGCACACCTTCACTTTCCCTGGCCTCGTCATCGGCCACCACCACCATCAGGCCTTCGCGGAGGGCCCGGATCGCTTGCTCCACCGGATGATCGTTCATTGCCACTCCTCGACTGCGGTCCGGACTGCCCGGAGGTGGGCCTCGGGAACATCAACGGGAAACCCGCAACCCGGCGCCAGGATGTGCCCGAGGCCCCCTGTCTGCCTCAGGGCATCCTTGACTTCAGCCCGGACTGCTTCCTCTGGTCCTTTCCGAAGGGTTTCGATCTCATTGAGCCCGCCCACCACTGCGCCGGGAAACAGCTCCTGTGCCTCTTTCAGAGAGGGTGCGGTTCGCCGGTCATGCCAGTTGATGGCTGGAATTGAATATGTCGCCATCACATCGAACGGGATATCCAGACCGTGGACGTGCAGGATGGAAAAAGAGCTCCGCTTGGCGGCCTGCTCCAAGACCCGCCTGTCGTACGGTTCTGCGAAGATTCGGTGCTCTTCGGCGGTCAAGAGGTCGGACGCTACCACCTGCGTAGCAAAGAAGATCCCATCCGCCTTGGATCCCAGACAGGCGACCACAAATCGACTCATTGTCTCGGTGACCGCTTCGAGAGCTGCATGGATGAGGGCAGGCCTTTCCCGCAGGTCGTCCAAGAATCGCTCATCACCAGCCAACTTTTTTGTGATGGTCAAAGGGCTGAAGACGGTCTGAAGGATCGGGGCGTCGTCCCGGCGTCCCTTCACCACCTCGCGAAGGCATGTGAGTTCTCGGCCCAACGCCCCTTCCTTGGGATTGAGGATGCGGATCCCCTTCCAGTCGTTCGGGTGTTTCACCGCATGATCGATACAGACCCGGGAGCCTTCCAGGCTCCCGCGGTACGCCACTCGACAGCCCCAGTCCTCCACACAGTAGACCCCAGTGGGCATGACCTTGATGAAATCTAAGTCATAGTGGGCATGAAAGGCGAGGAGGACCTCAGCCAAGGCGAATGGGTCCTCATCCACGTCGGGAAAATGGCGCCAGAAACTGACCGGGGGCCGGTCGACCGCTTTGCGCCCTGTGGCTGCGTAAATCCGCTCTGCCTTGGTCATCTCTCCCCTTTCCCCGCGTCATGAGTGCAAATGCCTCCAACGATTTGGCATCCTATCATAGAGAGGGCGCAAAAGGGTGTCAACGGCTCCAATGGAGGGCTCCGATGGGCTTCCGGGCTCATTGACAACGTCTATACAGCGTGTTATCGTGAATTTTGCCTTATTTTTCGTTACTTTGAGGGGGAACCGAGATGCGGTTTGATCAGTTCACGATCAAGGCCCAGGAGGCGATTGATGTCGCCCGCCGGCATGCGGTCGAGATGGGGCACCAGGCTATCGACGTGGAGCACTTGTTGCTCGCGCTCGTGGAACAGCACGAGGGCGTGATTCCCCCGCTTCTCCAGAAGCTCGGTGCGAACCTTCAGCTTCTTCGTTCCAAACTCGGCGAAGAAATCGAGCGCCGCCCAAAGGTCCAGGGGGCCGGGGAGCAGGTGTACCTCACACCCCGTCTCGAGAAGGTGCTCCAGGCAGCCTTGCATGAGTCGGCGCACCTCAAGGACGAGTACGTCTCGACCGAACATCTCCTTCTCGCCATTGTGGAACAGGCGGATGGGGCCGTCGAACGAATCCTCAAGGAAGCTGGCGTCAGCAAGGATGGGGTCTATGCCGCCTTGGCAGCCCTGCGCGGCGGGCAGCGGGTCACCGACCCACATCCGGAGGAGAAGTATCAGGCCCTGGAACGGTACAGCCGGGACCTGACCGATCTCGCGCGGAAGGGCAAGCTGGACCCAGTCATCGGCCGCGACGACGAGATCCGCCGCGTCATCCACGTCCTGTCCCGGCGGACCAAAAATAATCCAGTCCTGATCGGCGAGCCCGGCGTGGGGAAGACCGCCATCGTGGAGGGACTGGCGGAACGGATTGCGAACGGGGATGTCCCCGAGTCCCTAAAGAACAAGCGGGCCGTGGCATTAGACATCGGCGCGCTGGTTGCCGGGTCCAAATACCGTGGGGAATTTGAAGACCGGCTGAAGGCAGTTCTCAAGGAGATCACCGAGGCGGAGGGGCAGATCATCTGCTTTATCGACGAGCTGCACACTCTGGTCGGGGCGGGAGCCGCCGAGGGGGCGATAGATGCTTCCAACATGCTCAAGCCGGCCCTGGCCCGCGGTGAACTCCGCTGCATCGGTGCCACCACGCTGGACGAGTATCGGAAGCGGATCGAGAAGGATCCGGCTCTGGAACGACGGTTTCAGCCGATCGTCGTCGGTCAGCCGACAGTAGAAGAGAGCATTTCGATCCTCCGGGGCCTCAAGGAAAAGTACGAGGTGCATCACGGCGTCCGGATCAAGGACTCTGCCCTGGTCGCGGCCGCAGTTTTGAGCCATCGCTACATCACCGACCGCTTCCTGCCGGACAAGGCCATCGATCTCATCGATGAGGCCGCCTCCCGTCTCCGGATGGAGATTGACAGCATGCCGACCGAGATCGACGAGGTGGAGCGCAGGATCCGCCAGCTCGAGGTAGAGCGGGAGGCCCTCCGGAAGGAAACAGATTCGGCCTCCCAGGAGCGCCTCACACATCTGGAGGCAGAGGTCGCCAATCTGCGCGAGCGATCAGGTGCGCTGAAGGCGCGCTGGGAGCGGGAAAAAGCGGTCATCACCAAAATTCGAGAGATCAAGGAACGCCTCGAGCAGAACCGGGTGGAGGAGCAGCAGGCCGAGCGGCAAGGGGATCTCGGCAAGGTGGCGGAGCTCCGTTACGGCGTCGCCGCCCAGCTCCAGAGAGAACTCGATGCCGAGCAACAGAAGCTCGAGGCCATCCAGAAAGAAGGCATGATGCTCAAGGAAGAGGTGGACGAAGAGGATATTGCCGAGGTCGTAGCGAAGTGGACCGGCATCCCGGTGACTCGACTTCTGGAGGGGGAGACACAGAAACTGCTCCAGATGGAGGCAAAGATTCAGGAGCGGGTGGTGGGCCAAGATGAAGCCATCAGCGCTGTTGCCAATGCCATCCGCCGCGCCCGGTCGGGGCTCCAAGACCCCAACCGCCCCCTGGGCTCGTTCATCTTTCTGGGCCCCACAGGGGTGGGCAAGACGGAACTGGCGCGGGCACTCGCCGAGTTCCTGTTCGATGATGAGCGGGCCATGGTCCGTCTCGACATGTCAGAGTATTTGGAGAAGCATACGGTCTCCCGCCTGATCGGCGCTCCTCCCGGCTACGTAGGCTACGAAGAAGGGGGGCAACTGACCGAGGCAGTCAGACGCCGTCCGTATTCGGTCCTCCTCCTTGACGAGATCGAAAAGGCGCACACCGATGTCTTCAACATACTGCTCCAGATCCTGGATGACGGACGGCTGACCGACGGGCAGGGTCGGACCGTCGACTTCCGGAACACGATCATCATCATGACCTCGAACCTGGGTAGCCATCTCATTCAGGAACTGTCCGACGAGGTAGAAATCCGCGAACGGACTTGGGAGAACCTCCGGACCCACTTCCGCCCGGAGTTCCTCAACCGGATTGACGAGGTCATCATCTTCCACCGCCTCGGCATGTCCGAAATCAAGCAGATCGTGGAGATTCAGCTCGGGCACTTGAAGCGAAGGCTCACTGAGCGCAAGATCGAGATCACCCTCTCGGAAGAGGCCAGACACCATCTGGCCGAGGTCGGCTTCGACCCGGTCTATGGGGCCCGACCCCTCAAGCGCGCGCTGCAACGGCTCATGCTAGACCCGCTGGCCACGCGGATCCTGGAGGGGCAGTTCAGGGAGGGCGACCACATCCTCATCGATGCCAAGAACGACCAAGTGGAATTCAGTAAGGCCGCAACGGCCCCGAAGTCATAGTCAACGGATCACCGTTGAGGGTTCATGGTTGAGAACCCGTGCAGTATATCCTCTTCGAGTTCACCGAGCACAGACAAGACGTTTTTCTCTGAACCATAGACTCTGAACCATGAACGAGGGTTCCGTGCAACCCCTGGACGGCATCAAAGTCGTTGATCTCTCCCGGATCCTGGCGGGACCTTTCTGCACCTTGACCCTGGGAGATATGGGGGCTGAGGTCATCAAGGTGGAGAACCCGGAGGGAGGAGATGACACCCGAGGCTGGGGCCCCCCCTTCATCAACGGTGAAAGTGCGTATTTTCTCAGTATCAACCGCAACAAAAAGAGTATAACCCTGAACCTTAAGGCAGATCGAGGGAAAGAAATCCTGAAGGCCCTTCTGAGACTGGCTGACGTCCTGGTGGAAAACTTTCGCCCAGGGACGTTAGACAAGCTCGGGTTCGGCTACGAAGCGGTCCACCAGTTGAGTCCGCGCCTCATCTACTGCTCCATATCTGGCTTCGGCCACACGGGCCCCGAGACGCAGCGGCCGGGCTACGACGTGATTATCCAGGGAGAAAGTGGGGTCATGAGCCTCACTGGCTTTCCAGACGGCCCCCCGGTCAAGGTCGGCCTCTCCGTCGCCGACATCGCCGCCGGCATGTACGGCGTCCAGGGGATCCTGTTGGCCCTCGTTTCCCGGGAACGTACTGGAAGGGGGCAGAAAGTCGACATCGCGCTATTAGATAGCATGATTTCTCTCTTGACCTATCAGGCGGGGATATTTTTCGCCACCGGCCAAAGTCCGAACAGGATGGGGAACTTCCATCCCACCATCACCCCCTACGAGCCTTTCGAGGCTCAGGATGGCTACTTCAACGTGGCCGTCGGCAACGATGTCCTCTGGGCCCGCTTCTGCCGAGTCCTCGGCCGGGAGGAACTGATTAGCGACCCCCGATTTGCCACGGGGGCGAAAAGGGTGGAAAACCGTGAGGTACTGCGGCCGATCCTGGAGAAGGCACTCAAGACCCGCCCGGCCCAAGAGTGGTTACATATCTTGAACGAAGGGGGCGTCCCCTGTGGCGCCATCAACTCTCTAGCGGAGGTCTTCGCCGAACCGCAGGTGAAGGCCCGGGAGATGATTCTGGAGGTTCCCCATCCAGCCCTGGGAACGGTAAAGGTGACGGGGGTCCCGGTGAAACTCTCGGCCACTCCGGGCCAGATCAAGCGTCCGCCCCCCCTCTTAGGGGAGCATACTGAGGAGGTTTTACAAGCCTGGCTCGGCATGTCCGCGGCGGAGATTCAAGGGCTGCGCGGGGATGGAGTGATCTGATGTCAGAACTTGTTACCATTGCTATTGCCGCCGCGGCCGCCTTGATCGCCATTGCGGTCGCAGTCGCGGTCTTCGCCATCCTCCCCCTCATCCGGCAGGCCCGGGAACGGACCGGCGAGGGACAGATGGTGGATATCGGGATGCTCGATTGTCAGGTCGCCCTTCTGGAGCATGCGATTATCCGGTATACTACCACCGGCGAGATTCCGGGACCGCTAGGTGCCCGCCACCCCTCGATCGCACCGTTCGAGGCCTTTGAGGCCAAAGACGGTTATGTTATCTTTGCCGTGGGGACCCCCCACTGGGAACGTTTCTGTCGCATCATCGGTCGAGAAGACCTGTTACAGGACCCTCGCTTTGCCACAAACGCCTTGCGCGCGGAAAACCATGCAGCCCTGCAACCCGTCATCGCCGATGCCGCAAAGACCAGAACAGTCCGGGAATGGATCGAGGTCATGGAAAAGGCAGGCGTCCCGTGTGGTCCCATTAACCGCATCGACCAAGTGGTGGCGGATCCTCAGGTCCAGGCGCGAGGGATGATCGCTGCCATCCACGATCCCGAGGTCGGGGTGACCCGCCTTCCCGGGTCACCCATCAAGCTCTCACGGACTCCCGGTCGCGTCGACCGTCCAGCGCCACGACTCGGCGAACATACGGCCGATGTCCTCAAGGAGTGGCTGGGGCTCGAGGCACAGAAGATTGATGCACTAAAGCAGGAACAGATCATCGCATGAACGAGCCGCTGGACATCATCATTGCCGTCGCTGTCGGACTCATCGCCCTCGCTGCCGTGGCAGTCGTCATCGCCCTCGTCCCCATGATTCGCAAGGCCCGGCAGATACTGAGTCGGGTCGATACCCTGATCGAATCGACCGAGAGGGATGTCCGTCAG
>JAAXQN010000020.1 GCA_012974305.1 Candidatus Methylomirabilis sp.
AGATGTGTATAAGAGACAGCAGGTAAACGTGCCGGGGACCGTGGGAAGGGAAAAGAAGAATATCCCCCTTTCCCCCTGCAAGATTCGCAGTCTTTCCGGGAGAGTCGCACCGGACAAGGTGGTGGATAAGTGTTGAACTTTGCGGTAGACTTGCCCACCAATGGATTGCTGAGGCTGCCTTGCTATGCTGCAAAGGCAAGCCGCAGCAGACTTAATAGTTGGTCCTCACGCCAGCCAAACCCTCTGCTCGCAGTGCCCAGATTTGCCTTTGCTGGGGAGCCACGCAGGACTCGAACCGGACAGCCCGTCTGGCGCCCAACATCTTTCCGGTTATTGCGGTTGACACCCAGCAACACCTTCGATACGCTTCCCTCCGAGGCCCCCCACTTTTGCATTTGGTGGGAGTCTCGCTCCCCGAGATCCCTTCCCGCACACATCCGGCCTCCGCGCCGTTAGGTCGGCGGTTTTCCCCCGAGTGCACACAGAACCGATTTCGGTGTCGCCCCCAAGGACTGCGGGGTGTTATGCGGAAACCAGATATTCAATAGTTCGATAGCAGCGAGACCCGACGAACCAAAGCGGGGATCCGCGGGCAGCCCCGCCACACAATCTCACAACTGGAAGTTGAATGCGGCGTGTTGCGGTGATCGGCGCAGGTGCGGCCGGATCGATGGCGGCGATCTTCGCAGCATCCGCCGGCGCGCAGACGCTGCTTCTCGAGCGCACCAAGGACGGCGGGCGCAAGATTCTCATCAGCGGCGGCGGCCGATGTAACGTCCTGCCAGTACGGGTCGACGAGTCTCGCTTCGTAACCGACTCCTCACCCAACATCCTGCGCAAGATGGTCCGTTCATGGCCTCTGCAAGAGCAGATCGCCTTCTTCGAGGGCGAACTGGGAATCCCGCTCGTTGAAGAAAAGGAGTCGGGGAAACTCTTCCCGGCATCGCACCGCGCCCGCGACGTGCGGGACGGACTGCTCGCGCTCGCGGTACACAGAGGCGTGAGCATATTGATGAATACGGTGGTTACCGGATTCGCGCCCTCGGCGGCGGGTTGGCGAATAGACCGGGAGGGGGCGCCGCCGTTGGAAGCGGATGCTGTGATCGTGGCGACGGGTGGGCTCTCTGTCCCGAATACGGGAAGCGATGGGCTGGGCCTCAAGGTCGTCGAGAGACTCGGTCATACGGTGCATCCAACGTACGCGGCGCTCACGCCGATCACGGCGGAGCCGGCTCCGTTCGCGCAGCTTGCGGGGGTGTCGCTGCCGGTCACGCTCACCGCTCGCGCAGGCGAGCGGACCGCCACGGCGACCGGCGGATTTCTCTTCACGCATCACGGCTATAGCGGACCGGTGGTGCTCGATGTATCCCATGTCGCTGTGCGCTCCCGCGCCGAGAAGGCGTCCCAGGCGCGTATACTCGTGCGGTGGACGCAACTCGGCGAAAAGGAATGGGAGTCGGCTCTGCGCCCCCAAGGGTCTCGCACTGTGGCGGGTGCGTTGCGCGCGGAGCTGCCGGATCGGCTCGCGAGGGCGCTGCTGGATATGACGAGCGTAGACCCGGCGCGGGTGCTCTCGGATCTGCGCCGTGATGAGCGGCTCCGCGTGATAGAGACACTCGTGCGCGGCGTGCTGCCGTGGACGGGAGACGAAGGCTACAAGAAGGCCGAAGTGACCGGCGGCGGGGTGAGCCTTTCGGAAATCGATCCGAGAACGATGGAGAGCCGAAAGCATCCTGGCCTGTTCCTTTGCGGTGAGGCGCTCGACGCGTTCGGCCCAATCGGCGGATACAACTTTCTATGGGCGTGGGCGACAGGACGCGCCGCGGGACTCGGCGCCGCGCCCGCAGGGGGAAAAAACGTTCGGTAGTTTCCGCCTTAGGCGGATTCGGTGGTTCGGTTGTTCCCGGATGCCGGGGAGTTTTGAACCACCGAACTGCCAGGCCCACTGCACCACGCTGGATACCCGCCGTGATGTGGGTGCCCCGAACCATCGAACTCTCGAACTGCCGAACACTCGAACCACCGAACGCCTTTCGTTCTAGGTCGGGGTCACGACGTGCGTAGGCGTGCCTCGGAGGAAGTTCTCGATGTTCTCGACAGCCATGGCTAGGCCGTTCTGAATTGCTGTCCTGGTAAAGGTACCGGACACCTGTGGAGATGTAACTGACTGATTTCCTTGGAGATGATTTTCGATTCCTGGCGTGCGGGGAATCGGGAGAGTGAAGCTAAAGGTACCGGACACCTTTGGACGGGACTACCTCAAAGGGACCCCAAACATGAGCTGAACGGCACTGACGGCCCCTTGAACTTACAACGGGAACATGGTACCTTTAGAACGGTCGAGGGTTTACGCTTCGGCCTTTCTTTTCTCCTGGAGCTTTCTTGCGAGCCGGACACACCCGGCGGAAGCTGACAGGTGGGATTCTCCTGAGAAGCGACACTGGAGGTAGCAGTGGAAGGACAAGCAGCGGTACACGTGCAGACGGACCGGAAAGAACTCAAAAGGAGAGAGGACGTCCGCAACCTGGCCATCATTGCCCATGTGGACCACGGCAAGACGACGCTCGTGGATGCCATGCTCTGGCAGAGCGGCATCTTCCGCGACAACGAGTCAGTCGTGGAGCGGGTCATGGACTCCATCGACCTGGAGCGGGAAAAGGGCATCACCATCATGGCCAAGAACACCGCCATCGTCTACCACACGACCCACATCAACATCGTGGACACTCCGGGTCACGCCGACTTCGGAGGCGAGGTCGAGCGCACCCTCAACATGGTTGATGGGGTACTGCTGCTGGTGGACGCCAGCGAGGGGCCCCTGCCCCAGACTCGCTTCGTGCTCCGCAAAGCCCTGGAGGCCAGGCTGGTCCCCATCGTGCTGATCAACAAGATCGACCGCGGCGACGCCCGCCCGTCAGAGGTCCTGGACGAGATCTACGATCTCTTCATCGATCTCGATGCCACGGAGGAGCAGCTGGAGTTCCCTGTCTACTACTGCAATGCCCGCAAGGGCATATGCCGCACCAGTCCCGACGGCAAGGACACGCCCCTCATCCCTCTCTTCGAGGAGATCCTGCGTACCATACCGGCCCCCACCTACGAGCCCGACAGCCCCCTTCAGTTCCTGATTACCACCCTGGGCTACGATGATTACGTGGGCCGCCTGGCCGTGGGCCGGATCTTCAACGGCCGCCTCTCCAAGGGGCAGGACGTAGCCCTCTGCCGCCTCGACGGCCAGGTGGTGTCCTCCAAAGTCACCGGGCTTTACGGGTACGAGGGCCTGCGCCGGATCGAGATTGCGGAGGCCGGACCCGGTGACATCGTGGCCGTGACCGGCATCGAAGAGGTGAACATCGGTGAGACCCTGTCTGCGGTGGAAGACCCCAGGCCCCTGCCTCCGATCCATGTTGATGAGCCGACGATCGCCATGCTCTTCTATGTCAACACCTCACCCGTGGCGGGCCGCGAGGGACAGTATGCCACCTCGAGGAAGCTCCGGGAACGGCTGGAGAAGGAGGTGCTATACAATGTCTCGATCCGGGTCGAGGAGACCGAGTCACCCGACGTCTTCTCCGTCTCAGGTCGGGGCGAGCTCCAGATGGCCATCCTTATTGAGATGATGCGGCGGGAGGGCCACGAGATGGCAGTCGGCAAGCCGCAGGTCCTCACGCGATCCATCGACGGCGTCCTCCACGAGCCCATGGAGCGATTGGTCATTGATTCTCCCGAGGAATTCATCGGTGCCCTGAACCAGAAGATGGGTCCCCGCAAGGGACACATGATCCAGATGGTCAACCACGGCAGCGGCCGGGTGCGCCTCGAGTTCCGAGTCCCCTCCCGGGGCCTGCTCGGCTTCCGCACCGAGTTCTTGACCGAGACCAGGGGCAGCGGCATCATGCACCACCTGTTCGACGGCTACGAGCCCTGGCAGGGGAACATCGCCCACCGCTTCACCGGCGCCCTGGTGGCAGACCGACCGGGGCGTGCCACCGCATACGCCATCGAGCACCTCCAGCCCCGGGGTACCCTCTTCATTTCCCCCGGCGAGGAAGTCTACGAGGGTATGATCGTCGGGGAACACTCCCGGCCCAACGACCTGGACGTGAACATCACCAAGGAAAAAAAGCTCACGAACATGCGCTCGTCCACCGCCGACGAGATGGCGCACCTCGCCCCGCCTCGGCGGCTCAGCCTCGAGCAGGCCCTCGAGTTCATCCGCGAGGACGAACTGGTGGAGGCCACACCCCACGCCTTCCGGT
>JAAXQN010000161.1 GCA_012974305.1 Candidatus Methylomirabilis sp.
GCTAAGGGGGACGAGACGGTACCGATCGCGACGGGCCAGCTAGGGGTAAATGCAACGCTCACGGCTAAAGGGGATGCGGACCTGCTCGCCACGCTCGGCGGGCAAGTGCGGTTCAAGATTGTCAACGGCGTGATTCACCAAAGTTTCTCGCTCGAGAAGGCCCTGAAGCTGATCAACCTCAGCTTTCTCTTCCAGAAGGGGCCTGGAGGGAAAGGGTTACCCTACAATGAAATCAGCGGGACCTTTGACCTGAAGGATGGGATCGCCAGCTCAGAGGACTTGAGCCTGAATAGTTCGGTCCTGAAGGCCGCGGCCGTCGCCCAGATCGACCTGCCCCATCTCACGGTCGATGGCCACATGGCGGTGCAACCGCTGCAGCTCTCGGACAAGGTGATCAAGGCAGTCAGCTCGGCGCCGATCTTCAAGCTGACCGGCATCGGAACGCTCTTCTTTGGGAGCAAGAAGAGCATCATGGTCGCCTCCTATCGAGTCCAAGGACCTCTCACTGACCCGACAGTTGAGAAGATGAAAACTCCGGCAGCCGAGAAAGGGTTAGGCGGAATCTTCGAGCGGACCCTCCAGCTCCCCGGTGGCGTGCTCTCGAGTGCTGAGAAGGAAGTCGAAGAACAGCCATCCGCAAAAGAGGAACCATCCACAAAAGAAGAGCCATCGGCGGAAGAAAAGCCACCCGCAGAAGAACAGCCAGCCAGCTCCGATCCCTCGGACTGACCCAGCAATACCCTAAACGGTCAGGAACCGGATGGCACCTCTTTTCGCCGGTACCGGCCGCCACACACATCCTTGACAGTCCCAAATTGCTGCAGTTTATCCCGCCCATCTCTCACGAAGAAATCGTAATACAAGTCGTACTTGGCAGCTCCGGCCACCGCCGGAAGAGAAACTTCAAAGGGGACCGGATCGAATTGGTCGGGGTTGAGATCGTCCCCATAGACAAAGCGCTGGGTCAACTTCTGCCCCTTGGCGTCAAAGGCTTTCAGGATCACACTGAAGTTCTGAGGCGGCAAGTTTTGATTGTTGCTGGTCGCTGTGTAGCCGCCGACACTCAGCCCCCCAGCCTCCGGGGTTGTGCAACGCCAGTAGATATCCACATAGGGCGAACCATAGTGAAATGGATAAGCCGTTGGGTTCGGGTTATAGATATCGGCTGGCCGCTTGAACGTGCTTTTGGGGCCGCACGCGGTCAGGGTGAAAGCCAGTACAACGATGAGGGTGCGATACATCGTATTCCTCCTTCTTGAAGACGTCCTTCCAATCGCGACATCAGTAGCGGCGAGGAACCGGCTGGGTTCGCTTTTCACTGGCCTGCCCGCCACACACATCCGGGATGGTACCGGCGTGGTCCACGAGCGAAACCTCGCCCGGAACTTGGAAATGGTAATTGAGATCGTAATGGATCCCTTCGCCCGCCGTCGTGGTGGAGACCTTGAAGTGGACGGCGGTGCGCGTGCTGGGGTCTAAGACATCCCCACGGCTCTGGTGTTGCGAGACGGTCTTCCCCTTGATGTCGCGGGCGATCAGGCGAACCTCGAGGTTGTCCACAGGCAGATCGCTGTGCATACGACTCATCGCATAGCCTTCGACACGCGCGCCCCCGCCTTCGGGGGTCTGACAGCGCCAATACAGGTCGGCATACTGCGCATTATAGGAAAAGGGATAGTCCACCGGGTTATACAGTTTGGCTGGCACACTGCTGCACGCGCTCAGGGTCAAAGCCAGGGCAAGGATTGGATAGCGATACATCCTCTTCCTTCCTAGAAAATATCCTCCAACCACGACATCCTATTGACCTTCCTTATTTTTCTCACCATGGTGTCTGTGGGACTTCTCACTGTATGCCGTAAGGGTGCCACTCGCAATCAACTTCTCCTTTTTCTACCACTTCTCCTGATTGAATATCAAAGCGTTTGTACTGGCACATCTTTAGCCCGCAATCAACTGGATCGTGGCCCCCACACCCACTAACAGACGCACCAGGCATAGGTGGGCATCTGCACAGTCCCTTTTCTGCAAATGCGGTCAGCTGGCGTGTTCCGCAAGGGACAGTACTGGCGATGGATGCCTCCTGATTCTTGGGACCAACCATACTGCCTTCATTTTGCTGTTGTCCCCAGACGGGGCTTGATACTACCAATAGGCTGAACGCAAAGGCTACGAGGGTGATCTGTTTCATGCTGGATTTCCTCCTCTTCGACGGGGCGTGCGTGGTTGTATTCCTCTGGCTGCTCAAAACCCGGCTAGCCTACAATTAATTCGACACATTCGCATCAAGAAATTGGGCGTCGCGGACCGGGTCGAGGGTGGTCACCTTGGCCTGGACCGGCAGCGGTGTTTGCTCCGCTTCCTCCGAAAAGCCCAGTTTTAGCCACACGGGGACGAGGGCGGCACCCACGACGAGCTGCAAGGCGATCCAGAGTCCCCACGAGAGCGGCCACCAGGTGGGAGCGGGGCTCAGGACGAGCCACGAGCCGAAGCCGGTGAGGAGCGAGAACACGCAAAAGGCTGCCGCAACCATGGCCGCAACGCCACGTCCCAAGCGCCTCACATTCGTGTGGGGGTCGACCCCGAAGTGGGCGGCGATCGGTCCCCACCACCCGGGTGGCTGGGCCAGCCGGAAGAACCTGCGCAGGCGCTCGGGCTGCTCAGGGGTGAGGAGCGAGACGGCAATGCCTGCGCCAGTGGCCAGGACCGCCATGAGCAGCAAGCGGAGGGCTTCGTCCTCGACGAAGGCGAGGAGAGGCCAGGCGGTAAGGAGCGAGACGGTGACGCAGGCGAGTTCCCCCCAGGCGCTGATGCGCCACCAGAGCCAGCGGAGGACGAGGAGGGGACCCATGCCGGCGCCCAAGAGGAGCGCCAATTTCCACGCCCCCTCAATCGAGGTGAGCTGCGTCATCACGAGCATCGAGATCGCGAGGATGAGCAGGTTGGATCCGCGAGCGACCCACACCAGCGTGCGTGGGTCGGGGTCCCTCCCGAGCCAGACCTGGCAGATCAGCCGCTTGTAGATGTCGTTTGTCCAGTAGGACGCGCCCCAGTTGAGGTGGGTGTCGATCGTCGACGCCAGGGCCGCCAGCATTGCGGTCAACATCAGGCCCTTGACGCCCCAGGGGAGCAGCTCGACGATTCCCTTCACAAAGGTGACCTCCCGCTCGTGCTTGAGGATCTCGGGAGCCAGGCTGAGGTCGGGAGGAAAGACGAGGATAAGCCCCAGGGCGATCGGCAACCACAAGAGGCTGCGCAGGAGCACCTGGGCGAAGGTGAACACGACGCTGGCCAGCTTGGCGTCCCGGTCGGACTTGCAGGCCATCGACCTTTGGGCCAGGTAGCCCGTGCCGTCGGCGTTGAGCTGGATCAGCCACTGCAGGGAGAACACGGCCAGGAGGGCGAATGAGGCGTCTTTGGCCTGAGACGGGACAAAGGCGAGGATCTGGTCGGGGGTGATCCCTCCAGGGCCTCCTGTGGCGTAGCGGTCACGGATCTGCTCGACAATTGGACCCATGCCACCGAATTCGTAAATGACGTAGCCCATGAAGATGGCGGTCCCCAACATGGCCAGGCCGAACTGGACCACGTCGGTGGCCACCACGCTGCGGAGGCCACCCGTGGCGGAGTAAAAGGTCGTGACCAGGACGATGGCCAGGATCGAGATTAGGTTGTTGGTCGACATGATCCAGACGTGCGCGTCCGCGGGGTTCACACTGAGGGGGACGTCGATCCAAGTCACCAGGCGGAGCATCGGCTGGTAGAGCGCTGCAGGCAGCCACTGGTCCCATACCAGGAAGGGCTCGGCAATGGCCTTGGTGGCGAACAGGACCCAGGCGAGTACGACGCAGTTAAAAATCGTGCCGAAGTAGATCGCCTTGATCCCCCGCAGTGCGGTGGCAGCCCCGCTGCCGTAACGCAGCTCGGTCAACTCTGCGTCGGTCAGCACGCTCGCTCGCCGCCAGCTGGGCGCGAGGATGAATCCCATCAGCAGGAAGGAGAGGGCGTAGATCCATAACTGCCAGAGTGCGAAGATCCCGGCGGTCGCGATCAAGCCGGTCACCAGCAGCGGCGTATCTGCCGCGAACTGGGTGGCCGCCATGCTCAGACCGGCGCTCCAGCCGCTGAGGCTGCGGCCGGCGAGGAAGTACTCCTCTAGGTTCTGTGAGGCGACCTTGCTAGAGCGGATGCCTGACGAGACGGAGTAGACGACGAACGCCAGGATGATCAGGATGTCGATCCAGCCCAGGGTCGCCACGCTGTGATACCCCTATCCGATTATTTCAATTAATCTCCCACAATGAGTCATTAGCCCGTCCCACTCCCGGAATCACGTGCGCGCCCCATGTGAATCTCACGCTTCGTGACGCCGCGGTAAATCACCTCCGTGAATACCGAGGCAAGGATCATACCGATGAGAATCCACAACTGATTCTTGCTCGCGGGATTCTCCTCGACTTCCAAACACAGGACAAATAGGGCGATCGCGCACGCGACTGCCCCAAGGAGGGAAATCCAGACCATGCTTTGGGTCTGCTTCGCCAACCGGACGTTCGCCAGGTTGACGGCCATGAAGATGAGCAGGAAGCCCGCACTGCCCATGGTTGCGATCGCATGTAAAGGGACGAAGTTTGCCATAATCAACGTGAGAACGGCAAAGATGATCATGCCTTCCAGGGGCTGGCCGCGGATGTCGCGTTCGAGTTCTTCGGGCAACTCTCCGGTCTTTGCAATATTGTAGGTCAGGCGACCCGAACCGTAGAACGTGGCGTTGATGGCCGAGCTCGTGGCGAGCAGAGCCGCCACGACGATCATGTTGAAGCCAAAGGTCCCCATAAAGCTCTTGGCCGTGACGGAGAGCACATAATCACTGACTTTGGCGACCTCATCGAATCCCATGTGCCCGACGACCACTAGCCCAATGAGCACGTAGAATCCCATGACGAGGAGCACCCCGCCCAGATAGGCAATGGGCAGGGACCGTTGGGGATTCCTCACATCCTTGGCCGCATTGGCAATGAGTTCGAAGCCCTCGTAGTTCAGAAAGATGATCATCGCCCCAGAAACGAGCGCCAGCGGCGATACGAAATTCTCAGGAGCAAGACGGTTCCAGTCCATCGGGGTGGACAGACCAAAAAAGACGAAGACTGCTAGGAGTATCATCTTGGCCGCGTTGAAGAAGTTCTCCGATCGCACGACCAGGTTCGCACCGAAGAAATTGAGGAATGCAAGAGCAACGACCACACCCGTGATGAGCACATGCCTCCAGAAATCTTGCTCTGCCCTCGGAAAGAAGCTGGCACCATAACTCCCAAAGGCATAGGCATACACGGAGAGCAGCACGACGTAGCTCAAGCAGAGGAGAACGTTCGCAGAGCCGGTGATGATTCCGGTACCGAAACCACGATTGAGGAATTCGACCGTACCGCCTTCACTAGGAAATTTAAGGGTGAGCTTCAGATAGGAATAGCTGGTGAGCAGGGCGACAACTCCGGCGACCATAAAGGCGACCGGGGCCGCCCCTTTGGTCAGCTCGACGGTCAGGCCCGTGACCGCGAAAATTCCGCCGCCGACCATCCCACCGATACCGATGGAAAGTGTAGAGAACGTTCCCAGTTGTGATTGCTGTGTCGAAGACATTCGACGGTGTCGCAGCTTCTCAAAAAACAGGCGCTGTCCCTATGTCCCTTCGTAGTAGAAGAGAAGTCGCGTTTAGTCTTCCCGGATCAGCGCGGTCCCAGTCGATGGGAAGATGGCCTGCGAACTGTTTAAGCTCTTCCAGGACCTTGTCCAGCGTCGCCTTGCGCCAGGACAAAGAGCGCGGCACAGCCTTTTGCGACGCTCAGGGGGTCCGCTTTTCTGCTTGGCCGAGGATATAGCGCAGCGCGTGCTCGTAGCGCTTATCGCCTGTCGGAGGAGATATACTGCGGATCTCGGTGACCAAATCGTTCTCGACACCGATGCGGGCCAGGACGTAATCTCCGACCTTGAACTCATGCAGGTCAACGGTCCCTTCGACTTGAAGCCCTGAGCGCCTGCGGCCCGACTGATAATCCCACAGGCTTATCTCCCGATGCGTTTCGTCAATTTGGGAAATA
>JAAXQN010000255.1 GCA_012974305.1 Candidatus Methylomirabilis sp.
GGTTACCCTGGTGCCGGATCACTTTGCTGTGATTGCCGACTAAGGGTGGTGGGGACGGAATGTGGTCCTTGATCTCGTTATCCACGAATTGATATTGAAGCACCTAGGACTCTGACTGGTCAAGAGAAAACCTCAACCGAGGGCCGATGCGCCCATCGCTACGAAAGCGCTTGGCGGGGCCGGGGTAGACCTGTGTCCGGGAGAGCAGTTCAGCTACCTCATCCTTGCCAGGAAAGCCAGGTGAAAGAGGAACGGGCCCGGCCGGCAGTGCTGATGACAGGAACGGAGGTCGGAAGGGATCAATTTTAGCATTGGCAATATATGGTGGAGGGCCGCACGGCCAAGTCAGAAGAAGGCTTGCGTGAGGAGAGGGGCCATGTTACCTTTCCGCCACATTGCCGACAAAGAGTCGACCCAGGGCGGGGTGCAACTGCGCACGGTGGAGCTGGGTAGCCACCCACGTGGATTCGGAGACCCTGGAGTTGAAGGGTAACATGAAGATTGCGATTCTCATTAAACGCTTCATTCAAACCGGTGGTGCAGAAAGGATTGCTGTAGAGCTTTCACGATCCTTGCTGAAGAAGGGCCATGAGATTCACGTCTACTCCCAAGAACTCAATGAGAATGTCTGCACGGGTGTCGTATTCCATCCCATAAAACATCGCATAAGGAAACCTATTCATCTCAACTCCTGGGACTTTGCTATCCAAACAGCACGACTCCTGAAAAGAGAGCAGTATGATATTGTCCAAAGCTTTGAACGGGTCTTGAGGTCTGATGTTTTCTATGTGACCTGTATCTGCTATCGAAATTGGATATGGAGAGGACAGTCTCGAACGAAAAAGATCATCAATTATATGAAAGTGGCTATTGATCCTAGGCATATGAGCTACCTGGTTTTGGAATCGCTGCAATTTCGAAAGGGAATATGCAATAACAAGGTTGTCGCGACATCGAAGTTAATTAAGGAAGACATTATTGCCAATTATCGTCAGATGCCTCAAGAGATTGAGGTCGTATATCCGGGCGTGGAATCTAAGACTTTCCAACCAGGTCTTCGTGATTCTTACCGAAAGGAAGTGCGTGATTCGTATGGAATCGGAGACGATGTTGTTGTCATTCTGTTTGTCGGATCTGAGTTTAAGAGAAAAGGGCTCCGTTTTTTAATCGAAGGTGTAGCGCGATTGATTCACGAGATAAAAGGCGAGAAAGAACTGAGATGCTTGGTGGTTGGAGGGGGACCTTCAGCTGAGTACCAGGCGCAGGCTATGGCGTTAGAAATTTCCGATCTGGTAACATTTGTTGGGCTGTCCTCTGAAGTTGAGAAGTATTTTGCAGCAAGTGATGTTTTTGTCCTCCCATCACAAAACGAGCCATCAAGTCTGGCCGTTCTCGAAGCAATGGCGTGTGAACTTCCTGTAATTATCGCAGAGGAAAGTGGAATAGCGGAACTTGTAAAAGACGGATTTGACGCTCTACTCTTGAGCGATCCGACCTCTGCGCAGGAAATTAAGGAAAAGCTCCTATTGGTGATGAATGATGATAAGCGCAGATCGCTCGGAATGAATGGAAGAAAGAATGTTATAGAACATTCATGGGAAAATGCATGCGATCAAATGCTCAGAATTTATGATTCAACTTGAACACAATGGAATTGGGATAGCGTATTGTCATTTCGCTGCATCCCGTCCATGCATGGGGGAGAAAGCGCTCAAACGGAGGGGGTTATGAACTTGAAAAGACTCGGTGCCGGCCTGACGCTTCGGGGGAAGGTCGAGGGTCAACGGCAGACCTACCATGTGTTCGAGGGCGAGAAGTTTTTCTTCATTTGCTCATTTTCCCGTACCAAGCGCAAGGCGGGAAACTTCAACGTCGTAGATGTCGAGGCAGTGCGCTATGCCCAGCGGCTTGCGGGAGGTAAGCAGGGAGTGACCTCAAGCGATTTGTATAGACGTTCGCGAAATCCCCGACTGATCGGTTCAGCACTCGAGGCGCTCAACATCCTCTATGTTCTCGTTGCAACTGACCAGGCAAAGATTGACCGGCGGCGAAAGGAGAAACAACTGTTCTTCAATGTCAAAAAACGATAGAGGCGTCAAATAAGGAGGCGCAGATGGGGCAAGACGCTGTCAAAGTAGATCCCAAACATTACAAAGTCGAACTTGAGAATGAGCAAGTGCGGGTGCTTCGAATCAGGTACGGCCCCCGCGAGAAATCGGTGATGCACGGGCATCCGGCAAGCATAGGAGTGCATCTGACAGATGCCCACGTCCGGTTTACGTTTCCGGATGGCAAAACGGAGGAAGTGCGGGTGAAGGCTGGGGAAATCCTGTCGTACCCACCATGCGAGCATCTGCCTGAAAACTTGAGAGATCAGCCTTTAGAGCTTGTTTTCTTCGAGTGCAAAGGCAAAGCGTAGGGCAAAAGGGGGAAAGGGCCGTTCATGACGGGAGAACGGGATCAAACCTCTTCCAGCCCGGTCCAGGGACCTACCGTCCAGTTACCGGATCATCCAAATGTCATCGCGCTGCCGCCGCTGATCTACCTGGTCTCCATTCTGATTGGGGTGGGCCTGCACATTCTTTGGCCAATCCCGATTCTGTCCAGGTCCGCGGCCAAGTGGCTGGGCAGGGCGTTTATCTCTTTGAGCATTGCGATAGCGATGCTGACACTCCGTGAGTTTCGTCGCTGGAATACATCCTTCCGGACGGATCGATCCACGACCAGTCTCATTCAATCGGGACCGTTCGGGTATACCCGTAACCCATTCTATCTGGCAGCCAACGCCTGTTACCTCGGAATCACTCTGTACGTAAACAGCTTTTGGCTGCTCGCGATGTTGCTCCCCACCCTCGTCGTTGTCACGAAAGGTGTCATCGAGCGGGAGGAAAGGTACCTGGAGCGCAAGTTCGGATCGGAGTATTTCAGATATAAGCAATCGGTTCGTCGCTGGTTGTAGGCTGACAAACGGCTGCAGCTGCCCGGCCTTCTGCGGCAGCCGACACGGCAAGGCGTTAACCACCCGAGTCGGGAGCAAGCGCGACCGCAGATCGATGTATAAGTATTTTCTCATTCTTCACATCCTAGCTGCCACAGTATGGGCGGGGGGACACCTCGTACTCGCACTGACGATCTTGCCGAAAGCTCTGAGGCGTAACGCCCCGGAGTTGGTCTTCGAGTTCGATTCTGGATTCGAGCGAATTGCGATACCAGCGCTGCTGCTTCTAGTCGTCACGGGTCTCTGGCTCGCATATCGAATGATTCCAGATGTCTCGGCTTGGTTTTCATTCGAAAATTATGTGTCCACGCTGATCGTCGCCAAGTTGACTCTTCTCGTTCTTACCGTCGCGCTTGCGGTTGATGCACGCATACGGATCATCCCGAATATCGCCTCGGACAATCTGAAGACACTCGCGTTTCACATTATTCCGGTCACGATCATCTCGGTTCTCCTCGTCATCATCGGTGTTGGGTTTCGAACTGGGGGAGCTTTCTAGTGCTGCACCAACTATTTCTCACTAGCATCCCGCGCTGGTGCGGCACTTCCGCTAGTCCCGAAAGCGTTTCCCGAAGAGACTCTCGTCCCATCGGGACGGAGCGGGATTCAGCGCTCGGCATTCGCCTCGCAGAGCACCCTCCGGGCGTAGGGGAGCATCTCCCCTACAACCCCTCAGTGCCCCTGGCAGAACCAAGGATCCGACATGGACCTCTTTAACATTCTTGCGATTCTCATCACGCTGGCCGCGGTCTTCAGCTACATCAATTTCCGCTACATTGGCCTGCCTGTTACCATCGGCGTCATGGTTATCGCCCTCGCGATGTCATTGATGCTCAACGTTTTCGGCGCGTTTGGGCTGGGTCTCAAGCCGCAGGCAGAGTTGCTGCTACGCAACATCGACTTCGACCGGACATTGCTCCATGGGATGCTCAGCTTCCTCTTGTTCGCCGGCGCGCTCCACATCGACATTAATGATCTGATAGAGCTGAAATGGAGCATCGGCGCCTTAGCGACGGTCGGAACCCTGATATCGACGTTCCTCGTCGGAACGCTCACGTGGTTCGTACTGGGATGGTTTGGGATCGGGCTGTCGTATCTTTACTGCCTGCTGTTCGGCGCCCTCATCTCACCAACCGATCCCATTGCGGTGCTCAGCATCTTGAAAACCGCCGGCGCGCCGAAAAGTCTGGAGATGAGGATCACAGGGGAATCCTTATTTAATGATGGGGTAGGGATCGTTGTCTTCCTCGTCATCCTGGAGATGGCCACTGGAGCTCATGAGGTTAGTGCGGGTCACATCGGCCTGCTATTTGTTCAGGAAGTGATAGGGGGTGTCCTGTTCGGGTTGGGGATTGGCTACTTGGCTTACCAGATGCTCAAGAGTGTGGACAACTACCAAGTTGAGCTCCTTATCACGCTCGCCCTGGTCGCGGGAGGCTATGCGCTGGCCGACGCACTGCACCTTTCGGGTCCCATTGCCATCGTGGTGGCAGGTCTCCTGATCGGAAACCACGGGCGGCTGTTCGGCATGTCAGAGAAAACACGCGCTCACCTGGATGTCTTCTGGGAACTTGTAGATGAGATCCTTAACGCGGTGCTGTTCGTGTTAATTGGCCTGGAGGTACTGGTGCTCACCTTTACGAAGCAATACCTGCTCGCGAGCCTGGTCATTATCCCTCTTGTGCTCTTCGCCCGGTTCGTCGCCATCGGAATCCCGGTAACACTGCTTCGCCCCTTTCGAGCGTTCAGTCCAGGAGCGGTCCGGATCATGACCTGGGGCGGCCTGCGGGGAGGCATCTCAGTCGCACTTGCACTCTCCCTACCGCCCAGCCGGGAACGCGACGTAATTTTGGCAATCACCTATGCCGTTGTGGTCTTTTCTATCGTGGTGCAGGGACTCACTCTTGAGAGAATGGTGAAGAGGACTATCCTCGAACCCGCAGCACAGGTTGTCTGATATCGAGCTACCTCGCAGAGGTAAGATAGTCTACGCCGGATAACACGCCATTGTAGACAGGGACATTCAAGGGCAGCTTCTGCGACAGCGGTTCAAACCAGCAGTATGAATTGATAAAGGGAGAAGCTAGGTGCAGTTTTTCCTTGGAGGATACTACCTAGTTCAAGCGACGCCGCGTTCCGAACTGATCGAATGGTGGCCCCCCCCGCTGGTGCCACGGATCTTCTGGACGGTCGATGAGTATATCTGCAACCTGTTTCCCGGATCCTGGGGCCCGACGTGGGTGAGGCCGTCTCCTGGAGAGCTCGAAGAGGTGCGCCAGAACCTCTCCCTCACAGAAAAGGAGCTGGTGGTGCTACGGGAGTGGGTCGATTCCCAGATGGATCGTGGAGTCTTTGGATGGCCTAATGTCTTTCTCGATCCGGAGGCCGCTCGGGAGTTCCACCACCGCTATCTCTCGGCACTTACGGATGTCAAGTTTCTGAGCATCTCGCTTCCAGATACTTACGTGGAGGAGTTCCTACGCCGTGCCGCAGGGTCAAACCAAGGAAGAGACGGGGTGTACCAGATGATGATGAAGCAGGCGAACGCACCAGAATGCCTGCGGACTCACGGATTCGAAGTACTCGGATACGACATGGGCAGCTTCCACTCCTTTGTCGTCAACTACCTTCAGGTCGAATACCGCGACAAGCTCAGTATTAGTCTGAACGCGTTTGGGAAGATCGATGACTATACACAGGCCACTCGCGCAGTGGATCACACACGGCTCGATACGACCGGTGCGGAACCGGCACTCTGGCAGCCGTGGCGGGTCGATGAACATGAGCTTAGGCCGGTGCCGCATAACTAGAAGAAAGGTGTGTGGGAGGGACAGCGGTGGATCAGCACGTATTCCAGGACCACATAGCGGAGAAGCACTGCTGGGGCTGTGGAATTCTCAACGAGCGCGGTTTGCAGATAAAGAGCACCTGGTCAGGCGATGAGGCCGTCTGCACCTGGCAGCCCAAGGACTATCATCTAGCGGGTCCAACCCATGTCCTGAATGGCGGGATTATCGCTACCATTATTGATTGTCATAGCATTTGTACTGCGATTGCGGCTGCCCACCGCGCGGAGGGGCGGGCGATGAATACAGAGCCGTCCATCTGGTACGCGACTGCATCTTTACAGGTTACATATTTAAAACCAACGCCGATCAATGAACCTGTCGTTCTGCGAGCGCGGGTCAAGGAGATGAAGGGGAAGAAGACCATCATCACGTGTTCACTTTTTGCCGAGGGAGAAGAGTGTGCGCGGGGAGAGGTTGTGGCTGTCCGCGTACCTCCCGCGTGGCGCCATGCATCATAATAGGCTGCGGACGGACCCGGCTAGCAGTGTTGCTGACAGTGCAAGGGACCTATGATAAAGAGAGGTGGGACGGCGATCTCGGGCTCCGAGTGTGGGGCGGTTGGCGGACAATGCCTGCTAGATTAGCTTTCCTTTTTCCCTACAGAATGGACTGAATATATTACTTTATATATGTGTCATAACCTGTTAATATCAAACGATAATACGAAGTGATCAATGGGGTCGATGGAACTTGACAACAATGGCTGAGTGGATTCGCCTCGCAAATACCTGGCCTGTCATTCGACGAGCATTGAAGTATGCGGTAGTCGTCGGGGCAGTCCTCATCGCCATTAACCATGGAGACGCAATCCTTAGGGGCGATCTCGATGCTGTCCGGATCGTCAAGATGGGCCTGACGGTGCTTGTTCCATATGTCGTATCTGCACTTTCAAGTGTTGGAGCCATGATAGAATCCGCATGCCCGGAACGGTCTCTTGAGGGAGGGCGTTAGGGTAGTGAAGAAAGCGCCACCTAACACGCGATAGTGGGGGAGGCCCAGATGAAGCCATGGATAATGCCCACATTCGGGGCTTTCGTCGTATGGGGTTTATGGAGCTTTATTCCAAAAATTACAGTGAGATATATTAGCCCGAAGAGCGCGGTAGTGTACGAAGTATTAGGGGGCATTCTTGTTGCTATTGCGGTTCTCTACACTATGAATTTTCGGCCCGACATGCATCCCAAAGGCGTGGCCCTTGGAATCACAACGGGATTGCTCGGCTTTCTTGGAGCGCTTTTCTTTCTGTTCGCCGTGTCAGCAGGACCTGTGTCTCTTATCGTGAGTTTGACAGCATTATATCCGGTTATAAGTATCCTCCTTGCAGTTTTTATCTTACAGGAACCAATCACTCTCAAGCAAGGTCTGGGAATCAGTTTTGCTTTAGTGGCGATGTTGCTCGTTGCGAGCTAACAAATCGCCGCTCCTCCCCTCTATGGTCTAACGTCTAAGGAGGTGCGAGCAAAAAGCCTCTGAACTTCGACGGAAATCTAGCTTGCTTGGGGGGGATCGCGCGCTTGAGGTGTAGATCGCAATGATGATGACACCCTCTATTGACCTCGACGCGTTTCGCGCATTTGAACACGAGGGCTGGCAAGGGGTCCCTCAACAATACCACAGCGCCTTTGCTGACCTGACGAGTCAAGCGGCCATGGCCCTTCTCGATGCGGTGGAAGTGACGGCTGGGGTACAGCTGCTCGATGTGGCGACTGGTCCCGGCTATGTAGCCGGGGTTGCGGCCCAGCGAGGCGCGAATGTGATAGGGATTGATTTTTCCACGGCCATGATTGCTCAAGCTCGCCAGCGTTATTCCATGATCGACTTTCGCGAAGGTGATGCCGAGGACTTGTCATTTGCGGATGGGTCGTTTGATGCGGTGGTCATGAATTTTGGATTGCTCCATTTAGGGAGACCCGAACGAGCACTGACGGAGGGACATCGGGTCCTTCGCCCGGGAGGGCGGTTTGCGTTTACTGTGTGGGGCAAGCCGGAGGAAGCGGTCGGGTTCGGAATAGTGCTTGCTGCAATCGAAGCCCATGGGAAGCTAGATGTGGGCCTACCCCAAGGGCCGAACTTTTTCCGCTTCAGTGATTCGGATGAATGCCAACGGGTCCTGTTGGAGGCGGGTTTTGTTTCTCCGTTCGTAACAACGGTTTCGCAAACGTGGCGGCTCAGAACATCAGACGTCTTGTTCGAAAGTATGTTTGAAGGCACGGTGCGAACTGCGGGCTTACTCCGCGCTCAATCAGCTGAAACGAGGGATGCAATTCGAGCGGCTATTCGTCAATCAGCGCTGCAGTACAAGGAAGAAAATATGATCGAGCTCCCGATGCCAGCAGTGCTTGCATCGGGGAGAAAGCCTTAAGCCAATTACTGTTATGCAAAGCTGGCATTCAACTAGCGATAAATAAAGAAATTACTGTGGCGCAACGGAATATGGTATCAGGGAGGCTTTGCAGATGAATAGGGGTGCTGTCAGCCCTTTTCTGATTCAGGAGATTCCCGGATTCACGCCCGAGATCAGCCGGCTCGTGGTGATGATGAACTATGCGCGGTACACCACGCTTGCGGCAGTGCAAGATCTCACCACGAGCCAACTCGATTACCTGCACGACGTCCAAAGTAATACAATTGGGTCCCTTCTGGGCCACATCGCGAGCGTTGAGGTGGCGTATCAAGTCGACACGTTCGAGGGGCGAGGACTGACTACGCAGGAGAGAAAGCAGTGGGGTACATTTCTGGATCTTGGCGACAAGGCGAGGAGAGAGGTTCGAGGTCACCCGCTGGACTATTACTTACGTCTGCTCGATGACGTCCGACAGAACACGCTCAGCGAGTTTGCCAAGCGTACTGACGACTGGCTGCACGAGCAGAGCCCTTTTTGGGGCGGCCAGCCGGCCAACAATTACTTCAAGTGGTTTCACGTTTTCGAGGACGAGATTAATCACCGGGGCCAAGTCCGGTGGCTTTGCAGGCGCCTACCAAGATGAGGAGCGAGGGGTGATTAACAAGGAATTACTCACAACCTACGGTTCAGCATTCTTAGTTGCGATCATTGGTATCTGGATCGCTTATCAATTCGTCCAGCCGGCACCACCCAATCGAATTGTCATGAGCACGGGTAGGAAAGATGGTGCGTATTACTTGTTCGCTCAGCAATATCGGGACATATTGGCTCGCAGCGGTATTACACTTGAAATACGAACCTCAGCCGGTTCCCTTGAGAATGTAGAACGCGTGGACAAGGGAGAGGCAGATATCGCTTTCGTTCAAGGGGGGACGTATCCGTCCAAATACCGGCAGCATTTGGTATCCCTCGGCAGTGTATACTACGAACCGTTATGGGTCTTTTACCGCAGTCCTACGCAGGTAAGTCAGATCATCGGCCTCAACGGTAAGAGAATAGCTATAGGGGAAGAAGGAAGCGGAACCCGGGCGGTGGCCGAGCTACTGTTAGAAGAGAATGGTATACGTCGATCTCCGACAGTTCTGTCCTCCCTGGGCGGCCGAGATGCATCCAATGCCCTCTTGAAACGAGAGGTCGACGCTGCGTTTTTCATTGCTTCGCCTCGATCACCGACCGTTCAAGGGCTTCTCACGGAAAGCCAAACAAAAATAAAGCTGATGGACTTTAGGCGAGCAGAGGCTTACACGCGTCGACATGGCCACCTGTTTAGTCTGACTTTCCCTCAGGCCGTCATTGATCTTCAAAAAAACATACCACCTCACGACACGACTTTGATTGCCACGACCGCTAATCTCGTCGTAGGGATGGACTTTCATCCGGCGCTTGTCGATCTTGTTCTCACTGCTGCTAAGGAAGTCCACGGGGCACCGGGTCTGTTTGAAGAGCAGGGTGAGTTTCCCTCGCCGAGATATTCAGAATTCCCTCTCAGTGAGGAGGCTGAACGGTTCTATAAACGTGGGCCATCATTCTTGCGGCGCGTTCTCCCGTTCTGGGCCGCGATCTTCGTTGATCGTATGATAATCTTGCTCATACCATTAGTTGCTCTGCTGTGGCCATTATTTAAGGTTGTTCCCCCGACATACAGATGGAGGATGCGGGCAAAGATCTATCGCTGGTATAAGCAGGTGAAGGCTGTTGACCTTGGAATACAAGATGAGCAAACACCCGAGCGTCTCAGAACGTTAATGGCTGAACTGGACAGGATCGAAGGCGAAGTCAAAAAAATCACGACACCCTTGACATACGCGAGTCAACTTTATGATTTACGGCTCCATATCGAGCTTTTACGTGAAAGGCTTGAAAGGACGACAAGAGAGAGGGAAACGGAAATTCGCTTACACGAAGAGGCGCAGTGATGAGCGTCGAGAAATGGAATCCAGATCAGGATGGCCCACTTTCTGAGAAGGCGCTGCGCCAGAAATTGGGGCAGCGGGGCTATCGAGTTACGCGCTATGTCTATCCCCCGGGAACAATTTTTCCCGAGCACACGCACAGCATCGATAAGATCGATGGAGTCCTCTCCGGCCGCTTTCGCATGACTTTAGAAGGCCAGGAAGTGGTCCTTGGGGCGGGTGACTGTCTCGCCGTGCCGCGAGGCGCGGTCCACAGCGCCGAGGTCGTAGGGAATGAGCCTGTCGTCAGCCTCGACGCGGTAAAGGAGTAGTCGTTCTCGCGAATCTAGTCCTCCGTCGGGAACCAGGTGTCGCAGTTCCGCTTTTATCGTTCTGTCTCCGTGGCATAGGGGATTTGGCTAGGCAAAGCATAGCACTTTCCCCGATACAAAAAACGGCTCAGCCCCTGATTGTCGAGCAAAAGCTTTCTTATTAATAATAAGATGATCCCTGGGCATTACTATGGCAAGGCCAGGGGGACAACAACCGTTCAAAAGGAGAGCCCTATGTCGGCAACAGCAGTTGCTCATTATCGTGCACTGTGGGACACGAAAAACAATAAAGGGAGAATCGCTATAAAGTTCCATGGCGGTAATACCCATACAATCAAGATTGATAATCATGCTGAATTTGCCGCGATGGTCGCTGTATTACAGGGCGACAGGGGAGTGTTCCCAGAAACACTGTTCGTAGACACGGCGCCATGAGCCAAGCAAGATCTCAGCATCAGAGGGATGAACGTCCCATAAAGTCTGTGAAGATACTGGCCGCTGTCCTTCTCGTGAGCTTTGTCGCCCTAGGCGGCCCGGCCGGCGCCGCGGACCGGTTCATGACCATCGGGACAGGGAGCGATCCCGGCGTCTACTATGCCGCCGGAGCCGGCATCTGCCGGTTGGTCAACGCCAAGCGCTCGGCCCATGGTCTCAGGTGCCACGTCGGCTCGAGCGGCGGATCCATTCTCAATCTGGCTCCACTGCGCCGCGGGGAGATCGAGTTCGGCATCGTCCAATCGGACTGGCAGCTCCACGCCTACAACGGGACCAAGCGGTTTTCGAAGGACGGCCCGTTCCAAGACCTGCGCGCAGTCTTTTCCCTGCATTCCGAGCCGTTCACCGTGGTCGCGCGTGCCGATTCCGGCATTACGAAATTCTCCGACCTCAAAGGCCAGCGGGTGAACATCGGCAATCCCGGGTCCGGCCAGCGCGCTACCATGGAGCTGGTACTGGCTGCCATGGGATGGACGACGGCCGATTTCTCGCTTGCGGCCGAATTAAAACCCTCGGAGCAAAGTCGCGCCCTGTGCAAAGGTGACATCGATGCGATGGTCTTCGTGGTCGGGCACCCGAATCGGTCGATCCGGGATGCCGCGAATACGTGCGACGTTGTTCTGGTCGACGTGAGCGGGCCGGTGATCGACCGGCTTGTGGCAGAAAACAGCACTATTTATTATCATGAGATTATCGCCGGTGGACTATACCGCGGCAACCCCAACGACACTCGGACCTTTGGCGTGAAGGCGACGGTAGTATCTTCGACGCTGGTGCCACAGGATATGGTGTACGCCGTCGTGAAGGCCGTCTTCGACGACCTCGCAGCGTTCAGCAGACAACATCCCGCTTTGGCAGACTTGCAGGCGAAAGAGATGGTACACCAGGGTCTCGCTGCCCCTCTTCACCAGGGCGCTGCGCGCTACTATCAGGAAAAGAACTTGGAGTAACGGGCGGCAGAAGGCCGCGCAGCGTCGTGCAAAACAGGACGATACATGGATCAATCCATCAACCGCAGGGGATTTCTCAGGGTGATGAGGCTGGCAATCTGCGGCTTCGCCGCCGGTCTGCCCATGCTGCGACGGACCGCCAAGGCGGCCGCAGTAGGTGAGAAGTCCATGTCGTTCCATTCGCTGCATACCGGGGAAAACCTCACAGTCACCTATTGGGCTGACGGGGCGTATATCGCCGAAGCGCTCAAGCAAGTCAACCATATCCTCCGGGACTGGCGGACGGATGAAATCCACTCGATCGATCCCAGCCTGCTCGACTATCTATTCGATTTGCGCCGCGCGATGGATAGCACGGCGCCCTTCCATGTAATCTCGGGTTACCGCTCTTCCAAGAGCAATGAGATGCTGCGTAAGCAAAGCCCCGGCGTCGCAAAGAATAGTCTGCATATACGCGGCAGGGCCATTGACGTCTCGCTGCCCGGACGGGACTTGGCCAAACTGCGCAAGACTGCGGTTGCCATGAGACGTGGCGGGGTGGGCTATTACCCTGCCTTGGGCTTCGTGCACGTGGACACCGGGCGCTTCCGCACATGGTGATAGTGGGATAGGGGGGGAAGCATGCGGGTACGGCTTACGTCGGTCGCAGCAGTCAGCCTGGTTGTCGCGTTGCTGTCGTTCATCACGAATGCGGTGGAGGGGAGGGACAAGTCGGCCAACCAGGTGGTGACCAGCGAAATCGTCCGCCTCCTGAACAGTGGGGTTTCGTTCGCGCCCGACGGTGAGCGCTTCCGGCCGGCTCTGCGGACCTATTACAAGGACCGGGCAGGGACGCTCCTCTGGCTCGGAACGGATCGGATGACCACCCTCATCAACCGTCTTACCCGGGCGGAGGAGGACGGACTGGATTCATCGCAGTATCCCGTCGCTGACCTGAAAGCTCGACTCTCTTCTGTTGCCCCCGCGGATACACGGGCACTGGCGGAGACCGAGCTGGTCTTCAGTGCCGCGTTCCTCGCCTATGCCTCGGATCTCAAAGTCGGACGGCTGAGCCCGCGCAAGCTCGATCCGGAACTCTTCGCGCAGACCAAGACCATTGATGGTGTTGCGGCACTGGCCAAGCTCTCGGACTACAAGGACCTCCGCGTCTTCTTCAGGCTATGGGCGCCGCATAACCCTGAGTACCGGGCGCTGCGTGTCCTCCTTTCGGTGCACAGGGAGATCGCCGCTGGCGGGGGCTGGCCCACCGTCCCACCGGGGGAGACCCTCAAGCCGGGCATGCGTGATTCAAAGGTCTCCCGCATGCGTGCGCGGCTTAAAGCCTCAGGCGACATCACCGTCGATAGTGCTAAACCGGACGTATACGACCCCGCGCTGGTCATGGCCGTCAAGCGGTTCCAGAAGCGACACGGGCTCGAACCGGACGGTGTGGTGGGAAAGCAGACGGTGGCCGCCATGAACGTGCCCGTAGAGGAGCGGATCAGGCAGATCGTCCTCAACATGGAGCGCTGGCGCTGGCTGCCGGAGGACCTGGGGGACCGTTACATCCTGGTCAACATCGCAGGCTTTAAACTCACCCTCGTGGACGCGGGCGCGGTGTGGGACCGCATGCGCGTCGCCGTCGGCAAGCCCTATCGGCGAACGCCAGTGTTCAGCGACCGCATCCGTTACCTGGAGTTCAATCCCTACTGGACCGTCCCGTACAGTATCGCCACGCGGGACCTCCTGCCGAAAATAAAGAAAAACCCCGGCATTCTCAAGGTCAAGGGCTACGAACTTCTCCGCGATGGCAAGAGCGTGGCGCCCGAAACGATCAACTGGTCTTCGCTGTCGCGGAAGAATTTCCCGTATACCCTGCGCCAGAAGCCGGGGCCGAAGAACGCACTGGGCCGCGTCAAGTTCATGTTTCCCAACCAGTTCGCCGTGTATCTGCACGATACGCCGGGGCGCCAAGTGTTCGGCCATGCCTCGCGCGCCTTCAGTTCTGGTTGCATCCGGCTGGCCCGTCCGATCGATCTTGCCGAACAGGTTCTTCGCGATACACCCGACTGGAATCGGGAGCGCATTGATGCCGTCCTGGAGACAGGGAAGCGTACGGTCGTCAACCTCGCGAAACGGTTACCCGTACACTTGACGTATTCGACGGCGTGGAGCGGCGAGGGCGGAACGATCAATTTCCGGCCCGATATTTACGGGCGTGACAAAAGCCTGCACGAGGCCCTGTTCTCTCAGAAGGCCGCACGGCGTACATCGACGACGGCAGCCGCACAACCGTAACCATCCGGACCGCTTAACCCCCAATCCAAGCAACCCCCATCCGATCATTCTCATTGCCCGTTGACATCTCCCGGCGGATGCTCTAACACTGCAAATGCATCCAACCGCGCTAGGCATGACGACTGGGTCTTTTTATTTCATGAATGCCGTCGAACTACGTCAGACACGTTGAGGAGAATCCCATGACTTGTCGAACCTCAATCTCAGCAGCTGTTCGATCGATGCGGTCATCGTTCGGTGGCCGATCCGTCCGCATATGGCTCACGACGGTCACGACGATACTCCTCACGATGTCCGTCGCCAGCGCGGACCGGGTTCAGTTAGAAGATGGCGACGTGTTACGAGGCACCGTCGTTGAGCAAACCGATACTCAAGTTGTGCTCGAACATAGCGTGCTCGGACGCCTTGAAATTCCACGCGACCAGATTAAGGATCTCGACACCGAGGAGAAAAAAGACGTGAAATGGGATTCACACGTCAACCTCGCCTTCAACGGAGCCGCGGGAAATACTGAAGAGTCCTCGTTGCGCATAGGTGCGAGGTCGCGGCGCAGAGCCCCGGGAACGCGACTGAGACTCGATGCCGCGTACCACATCAGCACCTCTGAAAGCATAATCGACAATAACAAACTGACTGTAGGTATCGAAAACGACTGGTTGTTACGTGAGTCGCGGTGGTTTGTTTTCGCCGATGGGCGATTCGACTATGATCAGTTCGAGTCGTGGAGACAGCGCCTTGCGAGTCACGTTGGCCCGGGCTATGACATCATCGATAAGGACGGCTTTCACTTGGACGCCCGAGGGGGGGTGGGACCCAGAAAGGAGTGGGGCTCTGAAGACGATGATTGGGAGCCGGAGGGGTTATTAGGCCTACGTTTCGACTGGGAGATCACAAGGCGCCAATCCTTTGACGCCAGCGCGGCCTTACTTCCGGTCCTAGGTGATTTCGGTAATTATCGGACCCGCTCGGCCGTAAACTGGGCGGTGAGGGACAACGATCTCAGATTCTTCACCGGCCTCCAGTTTGATTTCTGATCGGCGACCTGGCGACGACCCTTGACACTCCCCCCTATGGGAAATATGATGGGTCATTCTAAGAGAAAGGTGTGGTACGGCTGTTGCTGTAAATACTCATTTTTATGAATCTCAATTTATCACGTCGCGCCTACCAGCATCCCGCACCTAGACTTGCCTTATTGCTTGCGCTCCTTTACTTATTCTTCGTCAGCATTGCCTTGATGAGTTCCTCGATTAAGTTCTTTGGTACAGGTTTTGCGGAACAACTATTGACCACGACATCAAGCCCATTTGTTGGGCTTATGATTGGAATCATCGCAACAAGCCTGGTTCAGAGTTCCTCAACTACGACCTCGATGATTGTGGGTCTCGTTGCCGCAGGCGCTCTCAACCTTCAGGGTGCCATTCCAATGATTATGGGTGCGAATGTTGGCACGAGCGTAACGAATACCCTGGTGTCACTCGCGCAAGTGGCGAGGCCACAAGAATTCAAAAGAGCATTTGCTGCGGCAACGGTTCATGACTTCTTTAACATTATTGCTATAATAATCCTATTCCCCATCCAGGTAATGACAAATTATCTGGGCATCGCAGCAGGATGGTTGACAATGATTTTCAGCGAATTGGGCGGACTCACGGTCACCAACCCTCTCAAAGCTGTAACGGCTCCTGCTGTACACTTGATCAAATATCTTGCGGGGGGGTCGGGTACAATCATGCTGGTCATCGCTGGAGTGCTACTTTTCGTTTCCCTCCGTTATATGGTCATAGTTTTGAAATCTCTCGTCATCGGTACAGTGCAGACGTTTTTCAATGAACAGTTATTTAGGAATGCTGGCACTGCCCTCATTGTCGGCTTCATGTTTACACTGCTGGTTCAGAGTAGTTCAATCACTACTTCGATGGCTGTCCCATTGGCGGCTGCAGGGATTTTGACAATTCACCAGATATTTCCCATGACGCTCGGTGCAAATGTGGGCACAACAGTTACCGCGATTCTTGCTTCTCTTGTGACAGGTAGCGCCATTGCCGTGACAGTGGCATTCTCACATCTCGTGTTCAATATCGCTGGGATTATCCTGATTTGGCCAATGAAAAACGTTCCGATTAGCCTGGCGGAGGCACTCGCAAGCTTGGCTGTCAGATACCGATTCGTTCCTATTATATATGTAGGGGTTGTGTTTTTTGCAATTCCCTTGGCAGGAATATACTTGGGGGGGGTAGGGTGATGTGGTTTAAAGAGTTATATGAAATTTGGAGAAGCGATAATGCCTTGACACGTGCGCTGAATGACTCCCAAGCGATGCTTGAGGAAGCAAATAATATGTTTTCTGAGGCAATACGATCGCTGCGGAGGAGCGACACGAATGATCTTGCATTTAATATCTATGAAAAAGACCAGATGATTAACAAATACCAACAAGAGGTACGGCGAAATGTACTGAAGTATCTGGCCATTACCGGGGGACTGAACGTCATCCCAGGTCTCATCCTGGCCAGTATCGTGATTGATTTGGAACGGATTGGAGATTATACGAAGAACATCACAGACTTGGCTGTCAGGCACCCGGAAAGGCTCGAGGGCGGAAGGTATGAAGAGGATCTGCGAAGGATCGAAGAAGTGGTAAAACGCACGTTTACAGATCTCTTGCCTATGTTGAAGGAGTCGAACAGGCGGGGCGCGAAACAACTCATTGATGAAACGTACTGGGTGGTCAAAAAGTGTGACGAGGTTGTCAATAGTCTGATAGGGGAGGATACGGGAGAATTTAGGACCAATGACGCAGTGTGTATCGGCCTGTACGCGAGATATCTAAAGAGAATCCAGGCTCACCTGTTGAATATTGCTTCGAGTGTGGTCAATCCGTTCGAACGAATCGGATATAAAGCCGAAGAGGAAATATAGCGCGCCCGACGAGAAGGTGCTGCCGACGGAGGAAGGTTACCGTGAAGATTGCCCTCTTGGGTACGGGATTGATGGGGCAGCCGACAGAAGACTTAAAGGCAAAGGGGGCAGCGATTGTGGAGGAACAAGACGAGGCCATCCGCTCGGTCGTAAGTATGATCCTCGGCAGAGAGCTGGGGAAATGCGGATTATTCAGCATTTTTCAACGTGGTGAATCCCGGTCTCGAGGTGGGGCGATGAACATTCGAGAAGAGGCATTATCCGTTTGAGTGGTGTGACCGCCTTCGGGGACTGAGCAGCGATGGCGCGCATCCTGGCCGTCGGGACCGCAGCGCTCGACCTTATCTTCTCCCTGGATCAGTATCCCCGGGAGGACGCGGACCTCCACGCTCTCAATCTGCGGGTCGACCGGGGTGGAAACGCCGCCAACACGCTGGTCGTCCTGAGTCAATTGGGGCATTCGTGCACCCTTGCTGGGGTGCTGGCAGACGGTCCTGAAGCGGTTCCCATTCTAGACGACCTGGCCCGGTACAGGATCGACCTCAGCGCCTGCCGCCGCGTACCTGGCCGTCCGCCGACCTCGTGCGTCCTCCTCAGCTCGGAAAGCGGTACCCGAACGATCGTGCACTATCGGGACCTGCCCGAGTATATCGATGACGATTTACGTCATGTTGATCTTACCCCCTTCGATTGGGTACACTTCGAGGGGCGCGACGCGACCGAGATAGTCCGCATGCTGCGCCGGGTCGGAGAAGCCAGGCACGGTATCCCGTGCTCGGTGGAGGTGGAGAAGCCTCGCCCTGGGATCGAGGCGGCCTTCCCGAATGCAGCGGTCTTGATCTTTTCACGAGTCTATGCTCACTACTGCGGATTTGAGAGTCCCCATTCCTTTCTCCTCCGAATGCGTGAAGAAGCCCCGGAGGCAGACCTGGTGCTTACATGGGGCGAGGACGGAGCTTACGGTCTCGCCCGGCGGGGAGAGATTATCCATAGTCCTGCTTTTCCACCGATCAAGGTGAAGGAGACCCTGGGGGCAGGGGATACATTCAACGCTGGCCTGATTGATGCCTATGTCAGGGGGCTCGGGTTGGCCGAAGCGCTGCCGCTTGCGTGCCGCCTGGCCGGAAAGAAGTGTGGACAGGTCGGTTTTGCAGCGCTGGGGAAACAATCTGGGGCAGATTGACCTGCCTGAGCAATGTCAGATCGATTATTAATACGGAGCAGGCGATGGGAGCCGTGACGAAGCGGTGTGGATGGGCCGAGGGGAGTGCGCTGATGATCGCCTACCACGACCGGGAGTGGGGCGTACCCCTTCACAACGACCGCAAGCTCTTCGAGTACATGGTGCTGGACGGCTTCCAGGCGGGGTTGAGTTGGGCGATCATCCTCAACAAGCGAGAGGGCTTCCGCGAGGCTTTCAACAACTTCGAAGCTGAGAAGATCGCCCGTTATACGACGCGCAGAATAGAGCGGCTGCTCTCTGACCCCAAGATCATCCGGAACAGACAAAAGATTACGGCCACCGTGACCAACGCCCGAGCGTTCCTCCAGGTCCAGGAAGAGTTCGGGTCGTTTGCTACTTTCATCTGGCAATTTGTGGGCGGCACGCCTCGACACAACTCCTGGAAGACGATGCGACAGATTCCCACGAGGACGAAGGAGTCAGACAAGATGAGTGGGGCCCTGCAGGACCGGGGGTTCAAGTTCGTCGGTTCGACCATCTGTTACGCGTTCATGCAGGCTGCCGGAATGGTAAACGACCATCTGGTCACCTGCTTCCGCCACGCCGAGGTCCGGGAGCCGGACAAGCACGACCGGTCACCACGACAGTCTAGGTGTTAGGACAACTCCCTCCGGATCACGTCGGTAGACGCCGGCAAACCATAAATTTCCTCCCACGTGTCACTGCTGCTCACAACTTAAACTATTACTTGATATATAAATGATATATAATTGAAATTAAAATATTATATATTG
>JAAXQN010000165.1 GCA_012974305.1 Candidatus Methylomirabilis sp.
TATATTGACATCTCCTTTATCGTAAGTGCGCTCTGGCACTATCCCTTCCAATCCGTTCTCTCATCTTGCCAAGCAAAGCGTCCCATAGCTCGGTTTTACATGCAAAAACCATGCAAAAAGCCCCCTCAAACTTTACTATGCTTGAGAGGGCGTCGGAATGTTTAGCGCGCCGTTCATTGTGCCGGAGCTGGGCTACGATATATGCCCACCCCGGTTCCATATCGGCAATCTATCACACGGGGGGGTATCCATTCCACGCTCCATCCCGTGAGCCGCCTCCTCTAGGCAAATGTGTTGACACCCGAAGGAGGCTTTGGTAATACCTAAGCCGAATCGTCCAGACGTCGAGGGCCCCAAGGACGTGCCACTCGACACAGGCCAAGACGCCTCAGGGAGGAGGTTCTCTTCTGAGGCTTTTTTTATTTTGGAGATCAGAAAGGGATGAACCCACTTACCGTGGGTCAACATCAAGCTATTTCGCGATACATTGGAAGTAGGGGCAGCTCGTGTCGGGCGGACGGGATCTTTTCAGAAGAAGTGTAAAGATCAAACAGGGGTGACCATATCCTCTGGCTCGCCCGCGGCACAATCGGTGGTGTATCATAAACGCTTTCTCCGGCGGAGCACGGCCCGGAAGGACGTCTTATTTTTTCGGAAACACAGAAGCGCGGGAACCCTTATGTCAAAGATTTCCAGACGGACCATCATCATAACCTTACCCCTTTTGGTGGTCCTGACCCTGAGCACGGGTGTGGCGCGGGGGGATTTGGACGGCGACGGCAACCTGGATGCCGTCTTTGCAAATACTAATGTTCAACCCAATCGCGTCTGTCTGGGGAACGGGACCGGGGGCTTCATTTCCTGCAGCAATGTCAGCGCGGATACAAACAATAGCCTAGGCATGGCGCTGGGCTTCGTGGACGGCGACTCCGACCTGGATGCCGTCTTTGCGAACGCTGGATTTCCTCCTCAACGCAATCGCGTCTGCCGGGGGGATGGGGCCGGGGGCTTCACCGTTCCCTGCAGCGATGTCAGCGCGGATACACTCGTTAGCCTAAGCGTGGCGCTAGGGTTCGTGGACGGCGACGGGAACCTGGATGCCATCTTTGCAAATTCTTTGGGTTCACCCAATCGCGTCTGTCTGGGGAACGGGACCGGGGGCTTCATTTCCTGCAGCAATGTCAGCGCGGATACAAACGCTAGCCTAAGCCTGGCGCTGGGGTTCGTGGACGGCGACGCCACCCTGGATGCCGTCTTTGCGAATAGTGGTCAACGCAATCGCGTCTGCCTGGGCAATGGGGACGGCACCTTTGGTGCCCCAGGCAACGAGTGCAGCGATGTCAGCACGGATACAAACAATAGCCTAGGCATGGCGCTGGGGCTTGCCCCCACCACCACGACGATCACCGCGGATACCCCCGACCCCTCGGTGGTCGGGCAAGACGTGACGGTCAGCTACACGGCCACGGTGGTTTCACCGGGGATGGGGACGCCCACCGGGACGGTGAAGGTGAGCGACGGCACGAACAGCTGCACCGGGACCGTGGCCGCGGGGCAGTGTACGGTCACGCTCAACCCGCCAGGCGCCAAGACCCTGACCGCCACCTATACCGGCGACTCCGACTTCCAAATGAGTGCCGATACGGAACCGCACACGGTCAATCCTCTGTCCTCGTCGCCTGCGGCGCCTTCGGGGGACAATGGGTGCTTCATCGCCACGGTAGCCTTCGGGTCGCCCCTGGCCCCCCAGGTCCAGCTCCTCCGGGAGGTCCGAGACCAGTATCTTCTCCCACATCCTGTCGGGCAGGGGCTAGTTGCACTCTACTACACGCTGAGCCCCCCGCTGGCTGAAATGATTGCTGGATCGGAAACTCTCCGCGCCATTGTCCGGGCAGGGCTGACTCCAATTATCGGGTGGGCGACTCTGGTCCTGTGGGCTCCAAGTCTCGGCATGGGCATTCCGCTGGTGGCTCTCGCATTCGGGGTCTGGGTGGCCCTTCGGGGCGTCCGGCGGCGCCGGCGGCTTGCTGCTGGCCTCGCGGTCCCTCTTTTCCCCGATCCGGAGGCGGACTATCCCGACATCAGTGATGACGGCCGTGAACGTTGATTAGTAAGCGCCGTATCCCCGCGGGCGTCGGGGCATCCTCGGCGCTCGTGGTGTTTAGGGGTACTTAGCGAAAGGCTGTCGCTCTGGAGTCTTGGGGTAGTCTTCGATAGCGGTATACAGTGCTCTTCGGGAAATTCATCCGCCGGGAGATCGCCCGCCAGCTTAGACCCTCCCCGCGCAGCTGCTCGATCTGGACCCGGTTGAGGACTGCCTTGGGCCTTCCAATATGCTTTCCGCTGGCTTTTGCCTTCCGCAGCCCAGCCGTCACCCGCTCCCGGATCATCTCCCGCTCGTACTCCGCTACGGAGGCAAAGATGTTGCGGAGCAATCGCCCCGTTGGGGTGGTAGAGTCCATGTGAGGCTCCGTAGCGGGGATGACCTCGATTCCCCGGGCCAGGAGGTCCTCCACGACGGTGACCAGGTGCCGCAGGCTCCGGCCCAGGCGGTCGAGCCGCCACACAAGGACGCCGGCGAAGTAACCTCTGTGGGCGTCGGCCAGCATCCGAGACAACTCTGGCCGGCTGGTGGAGGCCCCGGAGATCCCGGCGTCCACGTACTCCTTGCTGATTGTCCACCCGCGAGCAGCGGCCGGAGCGCGGAGCTCTCGGAGCTGGACCTCGGGATCCTGCTGAGTCGTGGACACGCGGGCATAGAGAGCAACTGGAAAGCCTGGGTCTGTCGGTACGAGGCGAGTCCTGCCATTTCCGTTTCTCATCTGATCCTCCCTTCATCTTGCCGTCAATTTGGCGCGTGAGAAGGACTAGGGGCGTCGATCTCGGATTGGCGGAATCCACCCCTTGGGGAGTGTATGACTGTGAACTTACTTGGTCAAAATGGGTGGCTGGCGATTAGGGGCAAATTTTTCTGCCAAACTTCTGCCGTAAGAGCGGCAGAAAAGGGGGGAAATCTGAGTGCTGTTGAGAAAACTAGTGGTGGGCGTAACCTAACATCTGTATTGGGATTGCTGGGTCATTACAGACATTTTGGGACACCCCCGAAATGGCGTCGCTTTAATCCTTCCATGTAATCCTTACATCAGCCCCATGTAAATCTTACCTGTTCACGGAAGCTCTGCCCACCTGAAACATTCACTGAGGGTCTCGGCTAAAAGCGCGAAAATCAGGAAGATGGCCGCGAGCCAAAGGGAGTCTGCCCTCGGGTTGGCATGGAGCGTGCCTTGTCCATGAGCAACTCGCTCCTTATCTGCTTGCGACACCACCGTCGACGAGATGAACATTACCTCAGTGGGGGAGGCACGAAGCCGTTGAGTGACGAAAGTACAGCAGCCGTGGAGAAGAAGATTCTCGTCGTGGATGATGATCGCCACTGCCGGGATGGATTGAGAGATTCGCTCCTGGGCGCCGGGTATAGCGTCGAAACAGCCGCGGATAGTCGGGAAGCCATCGAGAAGGTAAAGGCGCGTCTTTTCGAGGTGGCAATCATCGACCTCGACCTCCCGCCGGTTCTGGGCATCGCCACGAGTGGTTGGGAACTCGTCCGCATCTTTCGGGATATCAATCCCGCAATTACCGTGATTGTGGTCGGCGCTGAAGAGGACAAACAGGTCAAGGTACGAGTAGCACAGTTGAAAGTGTCGGAGTTTCTGGAGAAGCCGATTAGTCCGGCGCGGTTGAAGACAATTGTGAGAACCCTGTAATTCCATCCTCGCAGGGTTTGCACAAACACGATCAAATTCTCGGGAGGTCGAGGTGAAGATTCATTGGGATAGATCGGCCGTGGACCAGAATGGCAACCATAATGCAACCCGCCATCACCCCCGGTTTCCCCTCCGCATGCCAGTCCTCTGCGGGGATCCGGCGGTCCCGGCCTACCGAACTTTTGGCAGCACCAGGATTGTGAGCCGGGGCGGGCTGCTGCTCGAGGCCCCGGAGCCGCTAGTTCCAGGTACCCGGACGGACCTCTTCTTGGTTGTCGGGGGTCGGAACGCCCGAGCGGAAGCGATGGTGATCTGGACGGCCGAGGGTACCCCCTGCCGCATGGGCATGCGGTTCACCAGGTGGGCCGGGACGGGCCGCCTCGTCTGGGAACGGCTCCTGACCTTCCAGGCAGGCCCAACCCCCCGGGCCTCCATCCGCTTCCCCATCACTGTTGATATTCTGTCTCTTATACACATCT
>JAAXQN010000113.1 GCA_012974305.1 Candidatus Methylomirabilis sp.
TGGTGAGGCCGGTGATGTCGGCGACGGTGTCCGGATCGTACTGCTTGATCACCTCGACCAACTCGTCGAACCCGTACGTCCGCTCGTTGATCATCTGCCGGTCTTCCCAGCCATTGGCCAGGATGATGTTGCACAGCCCGTAGATGAGCGCCACGTCGGTGCCTGAGCGGTGGCGGTAGTACTGATTGGCAAAGGCCGAGGTTTTCGTAAACCGCGGATCGCAGTTGATGATTTGCGCCTTGTTCACCTCTTTGGCGGTCAGGATATGCTGCATGGAGATCGGGTGGGACTCGGCACAGTTCTCGCCGATGATAAAGATGGCCCGGCTGTTGCGAATGTCGTTCATCGAGTTGGTCATGGCGCCGTAGCCCCAGACATTGGCGAGCCCCGCGACGGTAGTCGAATGACAGATGCGGGCCTGGTGATCGATATTATTGGAACCCCACAGGGCAGCGAATTTCCGGAGGGAATACGCCATCTCGTTGCCGTGGTGGGCCGAGCCCAGGATCATCAGCGCGTCCGCGCCGTACTTCTTCCGGATTGCGGTCAGCTTCGAGGCGATCTCGGACATCGCCTGGTCCCAGCTGATCCGCTTCCACTTCCCCCCTTCGAGCTTCATCGGGTGGCGGAGGCGCTTCTCGCTGATGACGTGCTCGCGTCCCGCTGCCCCTTTGGAGCAGAGACTCCCTTGGTTGATGGGATGCTCAAACCATGGCTCGATGCTGATCCAAACCCCGTTCTGTTCCTCCCCGATAAAGCCGCACGCGACGGCGCAGTTGCCGCAGATCGTCTTGTGCTGGTTCAGCTTTGGGGCCTCAGCCGCTGCGGCGGCCTCTCGCGTCAAAGGACCGGGCAGGGCGGAACTCACCGCTCCGGCGCCTATGCCGATCCCGGCCGCCCTGAGAAAGCTGCGGCGGTCAATCACGGGGTTCAGCCTGTCGAGCCATGAGGGCGAGGCCTTGGCCTCGCTCGCTCTTACTCTCCGTAGCGTCATCCCCATACCTCCGTCTTACTCCTAGGTGTAAAGGGTCTTGTAATAACTTTCCACGTCTTCGGTGCGGCGGTACAGGATGGGTTCCCGAGTCGCAGGCTTCTTGGACTTGGGCGCCGCCGCGGCCTTCTTGCCCGTCATCCCCAAGGCGGCTGCGACACCGGCGCCGGTCAGAAGCCCTTTCAGGAACGTCCTGCGACCGCTACCAGATCTACTCTCACTCATATAAATATCCCCCTTTCCTCCGCCTCAACTGATGCAGGTCAGGGAGCGACATTCACCGGAACCCTCTTCAAGTTCAGCGTGCTCGAACTCGACGAGGTACCCCTCCTGGAGGTCTTCAAAGCTTCCGCCTTGCATCCCCATGGTCTCTTCCTCGGCGACTTCAATGATGAGATCCTCAGGGAACTTTAACGTCACCTCCTTTCCATCCGACGTTTCGATCACTGCCGTGCGTTTCGCCCGGTCCAATTTTCTCACGGTCCCTTCGTTCAAGCACATCACCCCCTTTCCAACAGAGCTACTTCCCTTTCAAGTCCACTATTGGAACACCGTTTGTTTTTTGGATATTCATACAAGAACACCTCCGCTCTTCTCGGCGTGGCAGGAAATTACCTGATTTTCGTCATGTAGAAAGCTGATGCAGGTGAGAATTTGCATATAAGATAGCTGAAACCCTATCCCCCCTGTCAAGTATTATTTATTTTGGAGGGGGGTGCCTCCCTAAGGGTTGGATTCTAGGGGGACTCCTCCCCAGGCTCATCTGCCGTTTCGGCCGTAAACAGGGGGCCTTTAAAGGCCGATTCTTTGACCTGGATAAGGTGAGCAGGTTTCTCCGAACCCCAGTCGGCGAGGATTTCCTTCTCAAACTCAAGGAACCCCCGGACCATCTTGCCTATTCCCTGGTAAAATTCCCCCCCGAACTTCTCGAGGTCTTCACCGAACCGGGGAACCCACCGGCTGAGATGGGCCTTGATGAAGTCCCCCTGCAGATTCAGCCACTGGGTCTCCTCGTCCGGATTTGCTGAACTTTCCTGCTGGGTGATGAGTTGGCGCATGATATCGCACGTAAAGGCGATGTGGTCCTCCGGCTCGGGCCATTCCTCTCGCTTCTCGATTCCGATTCGCCGCATGAAATTCCTAATCTGGACGAGGGGGGCACCGAAAAGCGTACCGGTGAGATATAAGGATTCGCAGGGGGTGATCTTTGGGATGCCCGGGCCCACAAGAAGGGGGGTGAACTCGTCGGTGACTTTCGCCGCAAGATCCTTGGGGTTCTCCCGATCCTTCTGGAGGAATTGGCCCACTTCCCGCCACCCTTCTCCCAGCACGGGATGCAGGGCGGCTGCCGCCTCGACGCGAGCCTCCAGGTTTTGCCCGAGCGCTGTCAGCAGCTCTGCCGTCGGCTCCCGCAGGAAAAGGACAGAGAAAAGCTCATAATACTCCCGTCGGAACTGTGAGAGTTCCCGATCGCCGATCACGGCTCCCATCCTTTTTGCATTTCCATCATCGCCTTGACGGCCCGGCAGTCCGGGCACATCAAGAGCAGATCCGCGCGACCCTCGAGAAAAGCCTCCATCATCCCCACCTTGGCCTGAATGGCAGCGAGCGCTCGCTTATTAATGAATTCTTTCCCGCACTGCAGGCAGCCCACCATCTCGTCCTGGACCATCACCTGAAAGGCAAAAGCCGCCTTTTCCAGGATCAGGTCCTGATGCAGGGTAATGACATTTTCCGGACATGCCTTCTCACACATGCCGCAGGCGACGCAGCTCATGTAGCGGAACTCCAGGGTGTGCTTTTCGTCATCCAGCTTGAAGGCATGGACCGGGCAGACATTGACGCAGGACCGGCACATGGTGCATCCCTCGGCCCTCACATCAGCCCATGCGAAGGGGAAGGGGGCATTCTCCTTGACTCGACCCGGATCCCTCCCCGTGCCGTCAAGGAAGGTTGCAATCGCGTCGGCAATGATCTCGCGGTTCTCCACTTTTTTGGGAAACTGTCCGTCCCACGTGAGGGGGAAAGGGGAAGCCTGTTCGGCAAAGCGTCCCAAAGCGGAGAGGGCCTCGTGCGCCGCTTCCTCCGTGGTGAAGAGACGGATCCGGTCCCCCCCGAATCCGAAGGCTTCGAGGACCATTTTGGTGAAGTCCAGCTTCTCTAAGAGGAGCTGCCGCTCTCCGTGAGGGCACTGCTCGCAGCCGAGTAACGCCACTCCCGCCGCCCCCACGCGGAAGGCGGCGAGCATGTTGGCCTCGGAGACATAGCGGAGACACGGAACCTCGATCGGCAAGAGATTGGCCGGGAGTTTGGCATCCCAGGCCCGGGCGTTTTGTAGCGCAGCCCGCCCGGTATTGGTGCAGTGAAAGGCGAGGACGGGCCGTTCCTCCTCTCCGCCGTTCACGGGGGCGAGGAGTGCCCGCATCTTCGTATAGATGAATGCAGGTGAGGGCTCGGCAAAATGGAGGGCTGACGTGGGACACGCAGAGATGCAGGCACCGCACCCCTCGCAACTCACTGGATCCACTTTGACTCGGGAGGGCGAAGCCACAGGGTCTCGTTGGATGGCATCGTAGGGGCAGGACGGGATGCAGATGCCGCAGCCTTTGAAATCGGCGTAGCCGGCGGCGCACGTTCCGATGTTGTACTTCACGAATTCCGGCTTCATGAAGTCACCGATCAGGGCCATGGCATCGAAAGCGATCCGGTCGATGTCTTCGGGCCGGACCGTGGGAACGTGATGAATACCCGGACGCCGGTAGCGAGGTGGCAGCTGCTGGCTCCCCAGGAAGATCACCTGATCCGCCTCGACCATCTGCTGGTCCTTGCGGGGGATCTTGATCGCCTGGACTTCTCCACACTCTGTAAGGCAATCCCCGCACCGGTCGCACTTCGAATCGATGAGGCGCAATCCTGCCGTGATGGCTTGGGTGTGGCAGACGGGGACGCAGCGCATGCAGGAAACGCAGCGATCCAGATCTATGGCCTGGGTCCGTTCCACCAGGATTTTGAACTCCCCCAGTTGCCCCTGGATCTCGGTTACCCGTCCACGATTCACCTCGCACGGGAGCGGCGAGGGGAGAAAGCTATCGAAGGCCTCGGAGGTCTCCTCGAGCAGGAGCGTCACCTTGGCATGGTTGGCGAGCCGCCGGGCGAGCGAGAAGGCGAGGGGGGTCTCGGCCACGATGGAAATCAGGTCCCCCGCCCTGACCGGCATCTCCGGCATCTGTTGGCGCGCCTCGGCAGTCTCCAGGCTCGCCCTCATGAGCCGGGCCGCTTTCCAATTGGCCGCCTCCCGGTCCTCGTGGACCCAAAAGCACTCCTCTTTCAGATTGAGGAACTGAATCTGCTCGGCCTGAAATCCGATGGTCGAAAGCTCGTGGAGGAAAAATTCCCGCTCGCCACAACACCCGATGAGGAGGCGGTCATACTTTTCCTTCTGCGCGTGATACTTGAGCGGATGAATGTCGTCCCGCCGAAGCCGGGAGTACAACTTCGGCTTGACCGAAAGCTTCAGGGACCGGGTGATGGCCCCGATGTCAATGGGGAGAGATTTGTTACAGTCGCAGACAAAGATGCCGACCTTCTTGGCCATGGGGTCTCTCCGCTGAGATCTGTGGGAGGAGGGCCGGAGGGTCCGAGTTGATTGCTTCTACGGTATGCCGCGGATAAAGTTTCTGTCAAGGGGAAAGGAAACTATATCTCATCCTCCTCCTCGATGGAGCCGTGCTCTTCCTTGAAGAGCTTCTCAAGGGCCTCGCTCACAAAGGTGTGATACTCCTCTTCATCAAAGAAGGACTTATCCCCCCGGCGCTGCCGTTCCGCCTCTTCCTCCCGGGAGGCCGCTTCGACCACCTCTTGGATGCCGAGGACGATCGCCCAGGCTGGTTGAGACTCGAGCTGTTGGGGGACGAAGGTGTGCCACGCCCGCTGCCAAATCTCTTTATAGGGACCGCGATCCTCGAACTCGGTGATCCACTTGGCCTCTTGACTTCCTCCTGTCGTGACGGTCTTCAGTACCCCTTCGAGATCCGCCCAGATCTCCTCCACGAGGTGCCTCAGATACGCCTCGTGCACGGCGTCCATGAATTCCTTGCCCTTACGCCGCCCCCTTTTCTTTTTTCCCCTCCGTCCTTCCGCCATTGTCCTGACCCTCACGGCGTGCTGGGACCCGCGTCCCTGACGCTCATCACTACCGCCACCGAGAAAACGAGCAGCCCGTTAACCAATCGTTGGCCATGCTGGGTCTGGGCGGCGTAGTGGGCATCGATGTGGAGGGGGTTTGCGTTCAAATCACCTTTTCCCGCCTCAGGTCAGCGATATCCCCGTCTCTCAGGCCGAGCCATCCCCTCAGGACCTCTTCGGTATGTTGGCCCAGGAGGGGGGGAGGCAGGAGCGCGTCTGTTCCGTCGCCGCCCATCTTCACCGGGTTCCCGAGGGCCGGTAAGGGCGTGCCTGTCGCCGGATGAGTCAGATTCAGGAGCATGTGCCGGGCCTCGACCTGGGGAAGGGCGAGAACCTGGTCAATGGTGTGGACCGGAGCGGCCGGGATCCGGCGCTCCTCAAAGATAGCCATCCATTCTGCGGCGGTGCGGCGCTGAAAAACCTCTTCCAGGATCGGGATGAGGAGCTCCCGATGCTTGACCCGGTTGTTATTGGTCGCGAAGCGATCCTCTTGGGCGAGATCTGGCCTCTCGATGGCCTCGCAAAACACGGGCCAGAGGTAATCCACCCCCCAGAGGGCGGCAACCAGGTAGCCATCCCGGGTCTCAAAGGCCTGGTAAGGAACCACGTTGGGATGGGCGGAACCCACGGGCTCTGGGATCTCACCCGAGGCGAGATAATATTGGGCGTGATAATGCAAAAGGCTCAATTGCACGTCAAACATGGCCACATCGATCTGCTCCCCCTGCCCGGTTTTCTCGCGCCGGTAGAGCGCCGCCGCGACCCCGAAAGCTCCAGCCATTCCTGCAGCCAAATCTCCGACGGGGACCCCCATCTTCACCGGGGGTCGCCCGGGCTCGCCTGTAATGCTCATGGGGCCGGCCATGGCCTGGACGGTGAGATCAAAGGCGGGAGCATCCGTGAGCGGTCCCCAGGCGCCGTAGCCCGAGACGGAGCAGGCGATGATCCGAGGATTGACGGCCTTGAGGGTTTCGTATCCTAAGCCGAGGCGATCCATGGTTCCGGGGCGAAAATTGTCGATGACGACGTCTGCGATTTCGACGAGACGCAGCAAGAGGGACCGTCCCCTTTCCGTCTTGAGGTTCAAAGTGACACTTTTTTTTCCGACATTGCCGGCTACGAAAACGGCACTTATCCCGTCATGGTAATAGAGCGTGGTTTGGCGGGCCTGATCCCCCTCGAGTGGCTCCTCGATCTTGATGACGTCGGCCCCCAGGAATGCGAGCAGCATCGTCCCGTACGGGCCGGAAATGATCCGCGTCAGATCCAGAACCTTCACCCCACTCAGAGCTGTCATGCGTGTGCCCCCATGTTACTCGGCCCTTAAAGATAGAACCGCCGGACTTCACTCATTCACCAATAGTTCTTGCGCCGTCCACCACACCATACCGCCGCTCTGACTGTCAAGGGAGAAGGTACTCGACACCTCGCGCGAAAGGGGTTATCATCCCCCCGCGCGGCGATGGGAGCCGGGTATCCCTCCATTACGAGTTGAGAATCTCCATTGGAGTGCTGTTGTCGGGAGCGACACTTTGAGCGGCCGCATCATTTCATTGGTGGTAGTTGGAATCCTCACCTTGGGTACGCCTGGCTTGGCCGCACAAAAGGGGAATCTTCAGCAGGGAAAGGTGCTCTATGTGGAATACTGCCTCCAGTGCCACGGGGGCCGCGGGGAAGGTTGGGGATGGAGTAATAAAATTCCACCACCCCCCGTCCCCGTTCCGGACCTTTCAGATCCCGAGCTCATGAAGGAGCTATCGGATCAATATCTGTTTGACATTATCAAAGGGGGCGGAGAAGCGGTCGGAAAGACCCGCTTGATGCCTCCTGCGGGACGCGTGATCAGCGATGAAGAAATTTGGGATGTCGTGGCCTACCTGCGATCCTTAATTCGAAGCGTCCAGGGGCCAAATAACAAATAAAAAAATATGAAGAGACGATGAAGTTTGCCAGCACAGGGGGAACGATGATGAGACAGCAGTGGTGGTCGTGGGGGGTTCTTCTCTGTGGACTTGGCGTCGGGGGATTGATCTTGGGCCTCGGAGACGCCTCTGCTCATGAGGGACGCGAGGCGGCCGGACGGTTTCCCCACTCGGTGACGCTCGGAGACTTCAATGGCGACGGACGACTGGACATGGCCATCGCCGCTTCGGCGGAACGGAAGATTACCGTCCTCCTGGGAGATGGCAAGGGTGGGGTGGCTTCGAATCATTCGTACGCGGTCGGGCGAGGTCCTATCTGGGTGACGGCCGGGGACCTGAACGGCGATGGCCACTTGGACTTGGTCTCAACCAACAGCGGTGCAGGGACCGTGACCTTATATTTTAATGACGGCAAAGGCCGCTTCACAAAGCGGCAGGATCTTGAGGCGTTCAAGGCGCCGGTGGCGGCGGTGGTCGGGGATTTTAATCAAGATGGCAAGATGGATTTGTCGGTGGCCGATACGTTGCTCTCGCGTGTCCTCATCTTCCGGGGAGATGGGACAGGGCAGTTGAAACCGACAGAGCAATATCCCTCCGGTCGTCGGCCCCATATCATGGCCGAGGCCGATCTCAACAAGGACGGACTCACTGACCTCCTGGTGACAAGCCTGGGGCAGCATACCATCTCAGTCCTCCTCGGGAAGGGAGATGGAACGTTCCATGGCCCCAAGGCTATCAAGGTTGGTCGGTTTCCTCACTATATGGCCATCGCCGACTTCACGGGAGACAGTCATCCGGATGTGGCGGTTGTCTGTGCAGGGGAGGATGCGGTCTATCTGTTGGCCGGTAATGGAAAGGGCGATCTGCGTAAGGTCGCCGAGTTCCCAGCTGGTGCCAATCCCCATCCTATCGCGACCGCGGACTTTGACGGGGACGGGCTTTTGGATTTGGTGGTCGGAAACCGCAGCACCAGGGACCTCACCATCCTCAAGGGGGATGGGACTGGTGCCTTCACACGCCTGCCGGGCGTGAAGCTCCCCGATGACCCGATCGTGCTTGCCACGGGGGATTTCGACAGGGACGGAAAGCCTGATCTCGTGCTGATCTTTGCCTCTCTGAACGCGGCGAGCATCTATCGTGGAGATGGCAAAGGAGGGTTTATACCGCCTGCGAAAGCCGAAAGACGTAAAGATCAGGGGCGTGAGGTTTACTCGGCGAGAGCCGAGGAATCTTGAGGGAGGGACTCCAGAAAGGCAGAGGGAATTCCATAGATATCCGGCTTCTCCTGAAGCTTGGCATAGACGAGATCCTCTTCTGACTTTCCGAGTAGCACCGTACCGAGAGATTTTCCGTCCGTCTTGGTGAGGGTGAAGGTTGCAACCGGCTTATCGAGACCGTAGAAGGATAGGTCGGTAGGCCCTTTCGCAATCACTTTCTGCCACTTGAGATTCTTGATCTCGTTCAGGAGGTCGATGACCGCCGAATATTTCGCTTTGACTTGTTTAGGCTTCTTGAGTTCCCACTCGTCCTTCCGCTTCTCCAGGAGGATCTCCTGACCATTTCGCGACAGCTCCATCTTTCCCACATCCCAGGTCTCGAAGCTCAGCAACTGCCGGAGGCGAAAATCGAACGGCCCTTTATCGAGCCGTTCGTAGAGCCGAGCCTCGACGAGGGTGACTGCCTGACTGTCGCCTACCCGGACGTAGGCGCCTTCCTCGTTGCTCGCCCTGGCCAGGGTCAGGGTGGACAGGGGCTTCCCCTGCGGATCCAAGAGACGCACCGTGACCGGCGGAACGTCAAGTCCGTACGGTTTCAGGGTCTTGGCGTCGTCGTCCACAAACTCCTTGACCCGGGTGGTGGTGAGATCCCACAGCAGATCGTTAATCATCCCTTGATCCGCTGACGCCTCCTCAGGTTCCTTAATCCCCCAGGTGTCCTCGGCCTTTGAGAGGACGGTCCGCCCCTTGGGAGTTTCGAGTTCGATCGTATTCACCTTTTCCCGGTCGAGCGCCAGGAGGGTCCGGTCCCTGAGGTCTGCCACCTGTTTCGGAATCTCTTTCAGAAACGTCTCCTTGAGCACGAGGACTTGTTCCTCCCCGGATCGCCGAGCGTAGACCCCCCCCTTTTCTTTTTTCTCCCTTTCCCCCAGAAGGAGGGTGGCCTCGGTTCCCCCGTCAAGGGTGAGCCGTATCTCCCCTCGAGGCGGATCCAAGCCCACCATCTTGAGAGAGGCCGGCTTGTCCGGAAAGGTCTGAATCTGGTCTTGAGTGAGCGAGTGGAGGAGGTCCGAGACCTTGCCGGAATCTGCGGCGACCTCGACCGGTTCCGTGATCCGCCACTTCCCCTTCTCTTGCCGCTGGAGGCGGACGTGAAGGGAATCGGTGCGGAGGCTCACCGCCTGTACCGCCTCTTGCGCAAAGGAGAGGAGGACCTTGCTTCGGAAAGCAAAAGCGTCTTTCTCCAAGGAGGTCTTGATCGTGTCTGGGGCGAGGAGGATTTTTTCCTCTCCCTTTCGCCGAGCGTACACCGAGAAGCCGGCTGGCGTGGTGTTCCCAACCTCCAGGATGAAAGGCGTCTCTTTCTCTTTGAGGTGAACGGTGAAAATAATGGGAGGGTTCTGTAATCCAAAATCGGCTAGGCTGTCGCCACTGGCGTCCAGGGTCCGCTCGGTTTTCGCGCGGATCACGTTTCCCAGCAGGGCGATAATTTCTTTTTCGTCCGCCCGGTCCTCCACAGGCTCGCTCATCCGCCACCCGTTTTCGCCCCGCTCCAGGGTGATGACCTTTTCCCCGCGGCGGATGCTGAACGAAGAGACCTCTTCCTCCTGATAAGAGACCAGCTTCGTCTTTGCCTCTTTCTCAACTTCCTTCAGTTCCAGGAAGTAGTAGCCGAGGCTCAGCAGTGTAAGGACACCGAAGAGGACCAGGGTGGTGCGAAACCTCATGAAGAGCGTCTCCGGCGTACGGCGACGGCGACCCCGATTCCGATGATGGCCAGCGGGGGGAAGAATACAGTCCCCCAAAGGGCGAGCCGAGCCTGACTTGCGGTGAGGACCAGTGGGGTGAACTTGGCCTGCCGCGGGCGGATCGCGATCAGCTCCTCCTCTTCGGCGAGCCAGCTCAGCGAATTGAGGACAAGATCCCGATTCCCAGAGAGATTCAGATAGGAATTCTTAATGAAGGCGGAGGTCCCGTAGACCACGATCCTCCCCTTCTTTGGGTTCACAGTTGACGGTTCACCGTTCACAGCCTTTTCTTCTGTGGGGACTTTGGACGTTGGACCTTGGACGTTGGATGTCACTTCGATCGTAGCTACCGCCCCGACTGGCACCGGCCCCTTTCGGTCCTTCTCTTGGTCAAAGGAGACCTCTCCGCGGTCGAGGGCTGCCTTATCGGTTTCGGCCCAGCTGTCCGAGCTGGTCCGGCCCAGAACCTGGACCGACGCCCCTGGTGTCTCGACCGTGTCCACTGTCTGTGCGAGCGGGAAGAAGGAGGCCAAGTTGAAATTCTTGGTGATCGGGTGTTGCTCATATTGGGTCACCACCGGGAGGAGGTAATCCCCCCCAAAGGCCCGACTCAATCGGTCCACGATCATATTCTGCCCCAAGCGGAGTCCGTATTTCTTCAGGAGATCGGTGAGTCCGGGTTGGGTAAAAGGGTCGACGAGCACGAGAAGCTTTCCTCCCCGTTTGACGTAGGCCTCGAGCGCCTGGAGTTCCGACGGCAAAAGGTCCGTCTGCGGACCGGGGATAATGACCACCGTCGCATCCTTGGGGACTTCCTTCTCCCGAAGGAGGAGGAGGGGTTTGACCTCGTAATCGAGCTCCGTGAGGTCTTGCTTTAACTGGGAGAGGCCCTCCCGCTCGGTGCTCTCCAGATCCGCCTCTCCGTGGCCGGTGAGGAAATACATGATCCGCCTTTCCTGCCGGAGGAGCTTGACCAGGGCGTTGGTCAGCTTCTCCTCCTCCGCTCCCTGAACCTTTTCTTCTTTTCCGCCACTCTCGAGGACCACGGTTCTGTAAGTAGTGATCCCATAGCGCCGGGCCAAGCCGGGGCGCCTGTCCGGGTCCACAAACTCGTAGCGGAACTTGGCAGAAAAGTGGTCGTACTGGTCCAAGAGGTCCTGGGCGGCTGCCTTGCCCGGTTCGTCGGTCCGGTAGAAGGCGACGGCGTTGACCTCTTGCTCCAGCGACTTCACGAGTTTGATGGACTGATCAGACAGGGAGTGTCGCTTTCCTTCCGTCAGATCGATCCGGATGTTATGTCGAATGGCGAGCGCCTCCACCACCACCACAATGGCGAGGAACGCGAACAGCGCCGCCGCCGTATTCAACCCGTACCGGGTCCCCCGGCGGCTGAGCAGTTCAAAGAGTGAGCGAAAGATTCGTCCCATGTGTTATCCCTTCCAGCGTCGAACCTCAAGAGATTTGAGGGTCGCGAAGAGGAAAAAGCCGGTCAGACCCAAGTAGTAGAGCACATCCTTGGTCTCGAGGACCCCTCGGGCGAAGCTTGAAAGGTGCTCCATGATAGAGAGGTGTCTGAACAAGAGAGCCCAGTCCCCTTCTGCTAGGGTAGCAGCCCAACCGATGATCCAGAAAAGAAGGAGCGCGCCAAAAGCTAGCGCCGCCGCTACGATCTGGTTCTCGGTCAGGGAGGAGAAGAGAAGCCCGAGCGAGATAAAGGTCATGGCCAACAAGAGTAGTCCGAAGTATCCGGTGAGGATGGGATACAGCTCGGGCTCGCTCCAGAGACCCAAAAGCAACGGGTAGATGCCTGTTGCAAAGAGGAGGAGCGCCACGAGAGCCGTGGCAGCCAGAAACTTTCCCAAGAGGACCTCCCCGTCCCGCAGGGGATAGGTGAGCAGGAGTTCTAACGTTCCCTGCTTCCGCTCCTCGGCGAACAGACGCATGGTCAGCAGGGGCATCAGGAAGAGAAGAATCACGCTCATATTGGCGAAGAGTGGCCGCAGGATCCCGTCGGTGACGTTGAGACCGGTGGCGAATGCCGGATTCATCGAGGCTTGCATGCTGATCAGACTGAAATAGAGCAAAATGGAATAGAAGAAATACCCTGAGATGACGAGAAAGATGATAAAGACGACGAACGCCACAGGGGAAGAAAAGTACGAGCGAATCTCCTTCTTGAAGACAGCCAGGGTTCCCATTACGTCCTCCGAAAACCGACAGCCGATGACCGACAACAGACGACCGAATTAATGCAATTATCCATCAAGAGTCACCGGTGATCGGTCAACGGTCATCGAATCTTGCTCTTCGGTCACCAGGCGAATGAAGACATCTTCGAGACTCATGTCAACCGGTCGAAGCTCTAGCAGTCCCCAGCCGCTGCTACAGACCACGTGGGCCAGTTCCCGTCGGAGGTCGCAGTCCTTTTCCGTTTCGACCACGTACCGGCCATGGACACCACCCCCATCCTTCATCTCGACCCGGAGGATCCCTGCCATTTCCCGCAGCCTACCGGTGACCTGATCCGGGGGCCCCTCGACCTGCAAGAGGACCTGGGTAGATCGCTGGAGGCGGCGGGTCAGGTTCTCGGGGGTGTCCACCGCCACGATCCGGCCCTCGTTGATGATGATCACCCGCTGGCAGACGACGCTGACCTCGGGCAAAATGTGTGTTGACAGAAGGACGGTCCGCTCCCCTTGCATCTGACGGATGAGATTCCGGATTTCAATAATCTGCTTGGGGTCGAGACCTATCGTCGGTTCGTCCAGAATGAGGACGGGCGGATCGCCGAGGAGGGCCTGGGCGAGCCCCACCCGTTGCCGATACCCTTTGGACAGGGTGTTGATAATCCGCCCTCGGACATCGTGAAGCAGGCAGCGCTCGATCAGCTCCCCCACCTTCTGTCGTCGCTGCACACGGGGAACTGCTTTGGCCTCGGCGACGAAGTTCAGATACTGGGTAACAGTGAGCTCGGTGTAAAGGGGGACGTGCTCGGGAAGATAGCCGATCCGCCGACGGACCTCGATGGAGTCCGCGTGGATGTCGTATCCGGCCACCTTCGCGCTCCCCGACGTGGGCGGCATGAAGCAAGAGAGAACGCGCATCGTGGTAGTTTTCCCGGCACCGTTGGGGCCGAGAAAGCCCACGACCTCCCCCTGCTCCACGCTGAAGGTGAGGTTATCGACGGCGGCCTTATTGCCGTAAACTTTAGTGAGCCCCTGGACCTCTATCATAACTATCCAGGGTATTTAGTATACCCCTGTCCTAGCAGAGGTCAACCCCTTGGATAAAAAAGAAGTGATGGCCAGAAACGAGGGGGCGAGGCACGGACCTGGGCAGCTCGGGGAAGCGGCCTTCGTCAGCGGAAAATTCCGGGGGAAGCTTGTCGGAAGATTGGCGTTACGCGCGGGTATCTGCGATGAGGCAGCAGGACGGTCACCCCCGCCTGCGCTCTGCTCTCCGAATGCCTTCGGAGACGCAAGACAGTTTCCGCCTTCCTCAGGCCTTGCTCCCCTCGCCGCCCGTTCGCTGTTCGATGACCGATGACCGCTCAGGTTTCAAATTTTAGGGCGAACGTTAATGATCCACAACAGCGCCTCGGCAGATTCTGATTGCTGACAGCTGACAGCCGACTGCTGACTGCTTCGGTCACCGGTTGTCGGTGATCGGATTTAGATCTTCGAGCAGAGTCCGGACATTGGCGAGGGTGTTCAGGGTGAGGCACCGTTCAATCAGCAGATGCCGAAGCGTCTCGGGGATGATGCGGCTGGTGAGGGTGTGGAACTTTTCGATGAGCTCATCCCGGCTCATGGGGTTGTTGGGGTCTCCTTTGGGGTAGTCGACTCTGGTCTCGTGTCGCTTTCCGGAAACCGTCTCGACCGTCACGATCGCCGGCCACCTGTCGGGATAGGCCTTGTCGAGTTCCGCATCTCGTTCGAGGTCCACGGCAGACATGAGCTGCCGAACGCTCCGATTCCGGATCCCCTCCTCGTGAAAGTTGTCCAGCCCCACGCGACCCTGCAGCAAAGCGGTGGCGATGCAATACGGGATACTGAACTTCGCTGCATAAGGACTGGTCGGTTCCACCTTTTCTAAAAGATCGAGGGCAGCGGAATAAAGGAGGACGTGGATCTTTTTGATCTCGGCCGGATTGAGGTGGTGCGCTGACTTCAGAGCCAGGACGGCGTCGATGGTCGAATGAATGTGGTAGCAGGCGGAGTGGGCTTTGAAGGAGTTCTCGAGGATCCGGAGCGGATGATCTGAAAGCCCCTCGGTCAGCCGGTCAAGATTCGGGGCGGCGGAAGTGGCCCGGGCCAGTCCTTTCTCTCCCTCGAAAATCTTCGTCGCCCCGGTGAATCCCTGTTGGGCGAGGAGGGCGGCGAGGAGGCCGTCGGCCGCGGCCATGGCAGGGTGGAGTTGTTTGGACATTGCCCCCTCAACCAAAAATTCCCAGAGCCCGGCGGACTGAGTCCCAGCGGTCCCCAAGGCCGACACCATCTGCTCTGGCGTCAAACGAAGGAGCTTGCCTACGGCGGTCGCGGCCCCGAAAACCCCGCAGGTTGCGGTGGTGTGCCAGAACTCGTAATGGCTCGGCCCTAGCGCCTCACCGGCCCGGATGGCGACCTCATATCCGACCACGATCGCCGTCAAAAGATCCGCGCCCGACATCCCATCGCGTTCGGCCACGGCAAGCCCCGCGGGGATGACGGCCGCAGCCGGATGGAGCACCGAGGGTTTGTGAAGGTCGTCCATCTCCATCACGTGTGAGGAGGCAGCATTGACCAGTGCGGCAAGGTGGCATGAGGTCTTTGATGCATTTGGGATCATTGTGGCCTGAGGGGATCCCCCGAGGTCTGTGGCCACCTGGACAAAAATTCGAATGGGTCGGGTGGTCGATCCAGCGATGGCAGAGCCCAGCCAATCGAGGACGCACAGCTTGGCCATCTCAATGACGTCCGGTCGCAGCTTATCGATGGAGATTTCGTCAATAAAGCGAGCCAGTCGTTCGGAAAT
>JAAXQN010000253.1 GCA_012974305.1 Candidatus Methylomirabilis sp.
CTATATTTCTTGTTAATAGCATTGTCATACTGATTCTTTTCATGCGCGGTGATTTAGGTAGACTCTTCAACTAGGCCTATCCCAAACTGTACATCATTCTGCTCGGGTGAAGCACAGCCGTGAAGGCGTTTTCATTTTCTCCGATATCGCTCGCGCGATTACTCAGATTGAGAGGAATCCTGCGCGGGTTTTGCTTCCCCGGAAAGGCGATCGATCAAAGTGTTGATCAAGGCGTCCTCTACGGGATTGACTGCGAGGAATCGCACCCCCATACCCGGTGTCGGACCCGTCCAGATCACGTCCTCGTCCAGCACCACCGCCTGCTCCCTGCGCACCCACATTACTTGCGCAAGGACCGACATCGTATGGTTTAGGTCCGGTAACTTGAATTGGAGCAAGATGTCAGCCCCCCGTTGGGCCGGGTTGTGGGTCGCAACGAACATGCCTCCCCGGCTCAGGTCAATGCACGTTCCTTGCCCTCCCCTTCCCGTTTCGGTGGACTGGAAGTTGACGACGAACTGGACCGGGACCCGGGCCTCGGACCGAGATTCGGCGCGCGATACCCATTGGCGGACCAGGGTTGAGTCGACCGGTTGGTCAAAGGCCACTATGTGTGGAACAGTCGTCGCCGCGGGGGCTTGCATCCCTTTGTCAAACCAAATGACGCATCCGCGCCGGGGCTCTTCCTCATAGAACTGGATTGACACGGGAGTCCCGACGGGGAGAGCCTCGTAGAGCAGGAGTGAGACTCCGGCGGCACTGACCCACTTGGTCTTGCCGCCCAGTAGGTTCTGATGGGAGGGTTCGGCGCCCAAGGCAGTGCATCGAACGGGGATCTCAGCTTTGAACCGCGGCGAGTCGCGAAGTTTCACATCAGACATGTGTGCCCTCTACGAGGAACCGACGGCAGATAGAGAAAGCAAGGAACATGCCAGCGCGTGGGATCAGAGGCAAGCCATTGAAAAGCAGGGTGGTTCTCACTGAAGGATTGGGATCAGGTTTGCATACGTGAATTCGTCATCCTTTAGGAGTTTGGTGTAGAGTAGGGCCGGGGCAACCGGAGTTTGGGCTTGACAGGGGCTATGTCGATAGGAGTAGAAAGGGACCATCTCTCAGCGACAACCCAGGTCGTCGCGTGGGTGAGCAAAAGACTCGAATCGATCAGGGGTTGCGTGAGTAACAGGTCATGAAGCGGATTGTAGGTAAGAGCGTTTGTGCGGTTCTCGCAGCATTCGCAATCATGGGTGTTGTGGGGGTGGCCGAGGCAGATTTCCTCGTTGTCTTCCATAACGGACACGAATTCGAGGTTGAGGCATACGAGGTAGTGGGAGACAAGATTGTCTACACGCGCTTCACCGGGAAGGTCACGATTCCCAAAGCGCTCGTGGCGGAGATCATAAATCTCGACACCGGCAAGAAACGGGTCTTCGAGCGCGTTCCCCCAGGGTCGCCGAATGGGTCACGTCGTTAAGCAGCCGTCCGTCCGAACCCGATGAGCTCAATGGCCCCGCTCCCCCTAACGCCTTTTTCGAAATAGTACGGATCTGGCGGGCATTATTTTTTCGAAATCCTTGGCGCGCATCCCAAGAAGGCAGGAATGGGAACGCGGACAAGATCGTTACAGAAGAGGACGCCCCGGTTAAGAAAAAAACAGCAAGGGACGACCTGCTCGGCCGTAGATACGTCAGCCGGACGAGGGACTCCCTTGAGCAGGAGGAACGATGCGAAGGATCTGGTTGATCGGCGCGGTGGTGCTGGGGCTCATGCTCGGCGGCCAGCTTGGCTTTGCGGAGGCGCAGAATCCGGCAAAGCCGAAGAAGCTCAACTTGAGGCCGGGCTTCACCGCTCAAAGAGCAAAGCCGCAGCGGTCCTCGCTCAGCCGGACCGGGGAAAAAGCGAAAGGGCCCCGATCATCGGGACCCTTTCTATCCAGAGCTGGTTGCGGCCAGCTAGACCTTGACTACGTTGGCTGCCTGCTTACCCTTCGGTCCTTCCACGATATCGAACTCAAGCGTCTGACCCTCGGTCAGGCTCTTGAATCCGTCACCTTGGATTGACGAATAATGCACGAAAACATCGTCGCCGTCCTGGCGCTCGATGAATCCGAAGCCCTTGGCATCGTTGAACCACTTTACGGTACCCGTGTGTCGCATGTGCTGTTCTCCCTCCTTTCTTCTTAGGATGCCCGGGAGCTGCCCGGGTGTGAGGTCCCGTCGCGACGGGACCTGAAAGCATAAAAAAACCGCAAGGGCTTTTCATGAAGCCCTTGCGGTTTCCGTTTCCACAACAAGCCAATCACGAAAGCTGAAAATACCCTAACCCTTCCCTCGCTTCGTGTCAAGGGATATTCTCATGTGCTGGAGGTGGCAGCATTACCCCTAACCTCCGGCCCACCTCAGGCACAATCATTGCACTGCCTTCTCGGGCGACGCATCGTCCGGGAGGGCGCTTTGGTACACAAATTCTCTCGGTTTCCAGTGACCGCATGGGGACTCCTCGCGGCAGCCACGGTCATCGCTAGTAGCACGACGGTGGTGGGATTTTTGGGGCGGCTGTGGTGGCCCTTTGAGCTGGCAAGTCACTTTCGGGCCCAGTACTTCCTTTTTCTCATCGGAACGGCCTTCCTTTTCCTGCTCGGACGGAAGCAGCGGGCAGCCATCCTGGCAAGCGTTTTTGCGCTGATCAATCTCTCTCTCATCGTGCCGTTGTATTTTGGGAGTTCGTCGACTCATGCTGAGGGACGAACGGTTCGAGCCTTGCTGGTTAATGTGAACACGTCGAATCAGGCGCACGGGAGGCTACAGAAATTCATTCGGTCCGTGGAGCCCGACTTCATGGTTCTCCTCGAAGTCAATCGGGTGTGGCTCAATGAGCTTCAGAGACTGGTAGGGGTGTATCCCTTTTCACGGGCCCGCGCGCGCGACGACAACTTTGGCATTGCTTTCTTCAGTCGAATACCTTTTAAAAGTGCCGAGATCCGCGGTATCGGGAAGGCCGGAGTTCCCTCAGTCGTTGTGCAATTCGACGTCGATGGTCAGTCCTTGACTGTGATCGGGACCCATCCGCTTCCTCCGGTGGGCCGGGCCTACTCAGCGCACCGAAATCAACAGCTCACTGAGCTGGCACACCTTGTAGGATCACTAAGGGGGGGAGTGATGGTCCTCGGGGATCTGAACACCACATCATGGTCTCCCTACTTTCGTGATCTGATCCGCAAGACCGGTTTACGAGACAGCCGGAACGGATTCGGGCTACAGCCCTCCTGGCCGGCTGGACTTCCACACTTCTGGGTACCCATCGATCACTGCTTGGTCTCTTCAGGGGTCGTGGTCCATAATCGGAAGACCGGGCCGGATATCGGATCGGACCACTATCCCGTGGTCATCGACTTTTCGATCGAAGCACACCTACCACACAGACCCCCTCCCGAAATAAAATAGCTTGGGAGGGCGTTTTCCCTATAATAAGCAGAGAGATCGACCGCATAATCCTCGTATAGCCTGTGACGCCATGAGGAACCAAATGAATCAGCCTGTAGGGAAGAGAAAGTTCTCCTATGGCTGGGTCGTGGTGTTCGCAGGCATGCTCATCACCCTGGTTATTTACGGCATCGTCGCGTCCCTCGCGGTGTTCTTCAAGCCGTTGCTGCAGAGCTTTCAGTGGAGCCGCGGCCAGACCTCGCTCATCTGGGGAGCCAACTGGATAACGTTCGGTGTGCTCAGCTTGCTCATTGGCCCACTGACTGACCGGTTTGGTGCCCGGAGAACGATGCTTGTGGGTGGAGGCCTCTTTAGCCTGGGGATCCTGTTCAGCAGCCAGGCGACATCACTGTGGCACCTCCTTCTACTCTTCGGGATACTCGGCGCCGTGGGTCGAGCGGCCATGTGGACGCCGCTGGTGGCCACCGTGGCACGTTGGTTCGACCAGCGGCGGGGCCTGGCGCTTGGCCTGGCCCAATCGTATCAGATAGGAACCTTTGTCATCGCTCCATTGGTGGCATGGCTCGTAACCGCGTACGGCTGGCAGCGGGCCTTCATGGTGCTGGGGGCACTGGCGCTGGTCACGGTTGTTCCGCTGACTCTGCTCATTCGTGAGCCGCCGGGGACTGGTGCCTCCGCACCTGACGAGCTCCCTACGGCGCGCCCATCGCATGACTTCTCTCTCAGCCAAGCGGCCGGCACGCGTGCCTTCTGGTCCATGAAACTCATGGTGCTGGGCTGCTGCGTTTGTCACTCGTTTCTTCTTCTGCATCTCGTGAACTACCTGACTGATGACGGAATCTCGATCACCCGCGCAGCGACCGTTTTCGGCATCATGGCAGGTTCTGGCGCGCTTGGTAAGATCGCGAACGGCGTATGTGCCGACCGCTTCGGCGCCAAGCCTGCCATCGCCGCTTTTCTCTTCGTGCAGGGCTTGGGGGTCCTGCTGTTTCTACGTCCTGACCAGCTCTGGCTCCTCTATCCGGGGGTGGTCGTCTGGGGCATGTCCCAAGGGGGGCCAATGACGTGTTACCCTATGCTCTACCTGGAATACTTTGGAAAGCGCCACTTGGCCACGGTGATGAGTGGTTTCTATGCCACGGCGGGCCTGGGGATGGCGCTCGGAGGCTTACTCGGGGGGATACTTTACGATGCCACAGACGGCTATCAGCTGTCGTTCACGATTAGCCTGATCGGGGGTGTTGGGGCGGCCCTTATCGCTACCACTCTGCAGCCACCTTACCGGCCTTGGGCGGCAGAGCGCGGAGGGATCGAGGAGGAACCTGCGCCAGTTCAGAAATCCATTCCTGAAGTGATCTAAATCATGCGAAGAGCTGCCCACCGTCATTGCTTTCTTCTTTATCTTCCCTATGTTTTTGAATGAAGGCTCAGCAAACCAGACACCTCGTCGGATGGAGTACGGCCCACGAGGGCGTGGTGTTTTTTGAAGAACGCACGTAGGGAGGTCTGGCCATGCCGATAGAGCAGCAAATTAAAGATAGGCGGCGCCATTTCCGGTGGCCTGCCGGGCGATCAGAAGGGTGGATTGCCCCCAATCACAAGTTCTCCGTCCATGACATCAGCCGAGGCGGGGCCCTGATCGAACACTCGCACCTTGTCCGGCCCGGGACCCAGTTGTTCATGAATCTCTTGATCCACGAGCACCCGGTGGGCCTGAAATGTAGAGTAGTTCGATCACGAGACTACCGCTATGAGGTCTTGCCCAGCGGAGCGCATGACCATTTCTATCGGACGGGACTCGAGTTTCTGGGGCTCTCGGAGGACTCGCGGGGGCTAATCGATGAGTACATTTCTTCGGTGACAGAGCAAATGTAAAAAGACAAGACGGGAAAGGGGGATCGCAATGAAAAAAGAAGACCTGCTGAAAACGTTCGCCCAGATGTCGTCCGAGGACCAAGAAGCCATCCGGGCGGAACTCATCGGGAAAGGGGCGTCCAGAGGGGCATGGGACCCGATGGCAATGTGTCAGGACATGATGGAGAAGATAAAGGCAAGTGGGGACCCGGTGGCGATGTGCCGGGACATGATGGAGAAGATGAAAGCGGGCGGGGACCCGATGACGATGGTCAAGGACATGACGGAGAAGATGAAAGCAGGCGAGGACCCGTGGACAGTTTGTCGAGAAATGATGGAGTCAACGCAGGGGAAATGTTGCTAGAGCCGCAAGGCCCTGATTGAGAGGAGAAGGTTTTACAACAGCATGGGACCCGGGTGCTCTTGACTCGTCCTTGAGGGATCTGGAGGAGTAGGGGACCGGGGCAACTGCGGTTTGCGCTTGACAGGGGACATACCTCTTGGGGTACAAAAGACCACCTCCGGGGGACTCTGCCACCCAGTACAGACGAGGAGGAGGGGAGGATGAGGATAGATATATTCACTAAAATGCTGGTGCCGGCCATCGCCATCTTCGTTGCCGTGATCCTCCTGAAACCGGCGCTTCGGGAAGGCCTTTTCGTTGACCCCCAGTAGCCCGAACGCGATCCTCAAAGGTTTCGAAGGATATTCATGGATGAAACCGGGGTGAATATAGCCCCCGGCCTACCTCCGGCACAATCGATGGCGCACCAAGAATCCAGATGCCCTCTAGGGCCTCGTACGGCTCGGAGGGCGTTTTACTTTATTGGTGCTTGGCTGGCGCGTGATTCGTGTGGATTGTAGATGAGTACTGAGCGTCCTGTCATGGCCTCGACGAGGTTCCGCCGCATGCGCCTTGCGGTGGCGGCGCTTGTTGGCCTCGTGTTGGTCACGGGAGCGGTGTGGGTCTTCGCACTTTGGGGTGCAGTCCCTGCCCTTCCAGGATTCGACCTGTCAGTCGAGGCGGTCGAAGAGCAGATCCACTCCTGGGGTCCCTGGGGGGTTGCCGGTTCGATCCTGCTCATGATTCTGCACAGCTTCATTCCTTTCCCGGCGGAAATGCTCGCCATGGCCAACGGCATGCTGTACGGTCCGCTGTGGGGGACCGTGATTACCTGGACCGGCGCCATGCTCGGTGCGTATCTCGCCTTCGGGCTCGCCCGCTGGCTGGGCCGGCCGTTCGTGCTGGCGAGGGTGGGTGAGCGGCATCGCGTGGTGGTCGACCGCTGGGCGGCAGAGCAGGGGGGCCCGGCGCTGCTGTTCAGCCGCCTCCTGCCGGTGATCTCGTTCAATCTGATTAACTACGCGGCAGGACTCACCACGATTTCCTGGTGGACCTTCACGTGGGCCACGGCGCTCGGGATTTTGCCGCTCACCTGCCTGATGGTGCTGATGGGAGACGGTATCTGGTCGGGTGACACGAACGTCTGGCTCTGGCTCGTGGCCGCTGCAGTCGCGGGATGGTTCCTCTGGTGGGTCGTAGTGGAGAAAGGCCGCCGCAGGGGCGGCGTGGCGGGGCGCCCGCTAGGGGAATAGGCACGTCAGTGAAAGGAGTCAAGCCTACAGTTGACAATCCTCAGGGGAGCACGCGGCCCGTGGCGCTTGGCTCTTAATAATAAGCTGAGCCGAAGAGGCCCTGGGCTTGACACTGCCCCCCCGCGGGGGGATACTGATAGGGTAGAGCACCTCGGATAGCATCTATGAGAAATAGATTCGAACAACTTCAGGCGTCGCTTCTGTACTGCAACACATGTCAGCGGGCGATGCCTGTCCGGCAACGGCTCCTCCTGATCCTTCCTGATGGGGAGTTATACGATTACCTCTGTCAGGGCTGTGGCAGTTCTGTAGGCTCCAAGAACGACCGGACAGACCCGAACCAACCATCGAAAGACCTCTGGCTGCGCCCGTCATAAGTACCCGTATTTAGACCCTTCCAGGCCCGGCTTCTTCGGAATTTGCCCCTCAAGTGATCCTCTCTTCTTGACGATGATGTAATAAGGGAACCTGCCCCCCCTGGGGGGGGTGTCGCTTTGTTGAGCGGAGAGGTGAAATGGCAGTCGTCAAGGAGCTAGTTCCGGCATTCCAGCATAGAAAGTATCTGTTTCGCCGACAGGTATTCAAGTTATTCGGCGGGGCGTTTCATGTATACGACGCGCTCGGAAGACTTGTTCTCTATTCACAGCAGAAGGCATTTAAATTAAGAGAGGATTTTCGAGTCTACTCAGATGAAAACCAGAGGCAAGAGCTCTTGACTATTAAAACTCCCCAGATTCTCGATATCAGCGCAACATATGATGTGTACGACGCAACGACAGGCGAGGCGGTTGGAGCCATAAAACGAAAGGGTCTGAAATCCATCGTGATGGATGAGTGGATTTTTTTTTCCAACGGAGGTCAAGAAATTGGAAAGCTCGTTGAAACCAGTATCGTCGGGGCCCTCTTAACCAGGTTCATCAACTTGATCCCGCAAGATTATGTCATCACGATGGCAGATGGCAGGAAAATTGCTGAAGTAACACAACATTTCAATCCGTTTGTTCTCAAATACAGCATGACAATACTCCCACCGGAACCGCCAATCGATCGAAGGCTTTTGATTGCGGCCGGAATCCTATTAGCCGGTATTGAACGAAGGCAACAATAGGGAGGAATCGAACGCATTGGTAGACACGCCTTCTCGGAGTCAGTGCAGGCCGGGAGGGCGCTTTTTTCATTTGCGTACAGGGGCGCCGGAAAGGGTCATGAGGAAGGTGAAGTCATGAAACGGTACGCACGCATGAGGGTGTGTGCGGTTCTCGCAGCATTCGCAATCGTGGGTGTTGTGGGGGCGGCCGATGCACATTACATTATAACGCTCCGTGACGGCAGAGAGATCAAAGTGACCCGATACGAGGATAGGGGAGATCATATTGTCTATAAGCGCTTTGCCGGGAAGGTGACGTTGCCCAAAGCGCGGATTGCAACGATCGTCAATATGTCGACCGGCAAAAAGCAGGTCTTCAATCCCCTCACAGAGTCAAAGACCGCCCCGCAAAGATCGACTGCGCCGGCGAAGAGGCGAAATTATGCCCAGGAGGCATTGTGGGACAAGCTGGATGTTGAGCTCACGCGGCTGTATCACCAAGGACATTATGCAGAATCAACCAAGGTCGCTGAAAAGGCTTTACGGGTCGCAAAAAGCACGTTCGGTCCTGACCATCCCAAGGTGGCCACATCCCTGAACAATCTGGCCGAACTGGCTCGCGTCCAGGGTAACTATGCCACCGCGGAACGCCTCTACAAGCAGGCCCTGGCGATACATGAAAAGGCCCTCGGGAAAAATCATCCAGAGGTTGCGACAGACCTCAACAATCTGGCGGTGATGTATGCTCTGCAGGGCAAACACGCCGGGGTCGAATCCCTCTACCGGCGGGCGATCGCTATCCGGGAGAAGGCCCTCGGGCCACACCATCCCGATGTGGCCCAATCGATGAACAATCTGGCTGCACTGTATAAGGCGCAGGGCAAATACGCCAGTGCCGAGGATCTCCACAGGCGTGCGCTCGCTATTCGGCGCAAGGCCCTCGGGCCACACCATCCCGATGTGGCCAACTCCCTGAACAATCTGGGGGAACTCTATCGGGTGCAGGCCAAATACACCGGTGCCGAGACCTTCCACAGGCAGGCTCTGGCGATCCGGAACAGAGCGCTCGGGTCAGCCCATCCGGAGGTGGCGACCTCTCTGAACAATCTGGGGCTCGTTTTTCATGCGCGGGGCCAGTATGCCTCTGCCAAGTCCCTGTACGAGCAGGCTCTGGCGATACGAGAGAAGGCTTTGGGACCAGACCATCCCGCTGTGGCGACCTCCCTGAACAATCTGGCGGCATCGTATCAAGCTGAGCGCAAGTACGCCGATGCTGAGTCTCTGTTCACGCGGGCCCTGGCGATCCGGGAAAGGGTTCTGGGACCGAACCATCCGCATGTGGCGATTGTGTTGGAGAATATGGCAGACCTGTACACCAAGACGGGAAGGCAGTACGAAGCAGCACAATTGCAGGCACGGGCCAAAGCGATTCGCTGGAGACGACGTTGATAGCGCAGTCCCCCCCGGCACCATTGCTCTTGTCATCAAGAGATTTAATACCGCTTCCTCGTGCCGTCAACTGTGTTTTCAATGACGAAGACGTGTTTGCGGGCAACACCGACGATACCGCCAAGCTTCCGATACTGGATTTCGTTCCCTCGTTCCCAGTAATCCTCCACCTCTATTTTTCGCCCGTCTCTCAGATAAATAATGAAATTTTTCGCCTCTTCGATTGAATCCTCCTGCTGAGGATCTATCTTCTCCCTGAAATACTCGTAGAGGTGCTTCAGCCTCGGCTTCAGGCCGAGGGTATCCATTTTCACAATCTCGCGCCACGACCGCGGTCTCTCCCACCGGCTCCAGTCTTTCAGCTCGGGTCGGACCGTAGTTATCAACAAAAAGGTCAAAGACAAAGCAAGCAAGAGGAACAACGGCCCCTTTACCTGGGGCCGGGTATCGATGACTTGCGTTTCCGCAAGACGATCCCCCAAACGCCGTCCACTCAGGGCAAACGCCATCACAAAGAACTCAATGACTGGGCCGGGAAAGAACAGGAGCAGATTCCGCAGAATGGACTTTATGATGCCGCAGGCGTTTTTCTCACGATCCATGACAGTCAAACCAACGATAAACTTCCCTATGCTGCGCCCGCTGATCAGGGTATCGCGCACAAGAAAATACCCAATTGCAATCAGCCACCAGAACGTGCCGGGAAGCCACAGAGCCATGGCGGCCACGAGAAGTCCATCGAACACAAAGGCGCTCGTCCTCTTAATGATAAGCTTTTCCATCTGTTCCTTTGGTCTTTGCCGGGAAAGTCACCTGTGAGGCCATCTTTTTTGACCCTATACATGGGGTATCGGCACAGATATCTCGATTCTTGAGGGACCAGGCTCCTTGACACCCCCGGGCCGGTCGGGGATACTTATCCGAAGGCTGCGAGAACGTGGAGTTAAGTTCATGGAAGAGGTAAAGCGACCCAAGAGGCGCTATAACCGGTGGGAGGTTGGGGGTCAGCTCGCAGGGCATATTGGGCACATTCCCAAGGTGTCCCTCATCAATGTGAGCAAAGACGGGGCCCTGATCGAACACTCGCAAATCGTGCGGCCCGGGACCCTCTGTTTCCTGACTCTCTTGTTCCCAGGGGAAGAGTCCACCCTGAAGTGCCGGGTGGTCCGATCAGCGCTCCACCGTTCTGAGGTCCTGACCAGCGGGGAGCGAGATGTGTTCTATCGGTCGGGGGTAGAGTTTTTGGACGCCTCGACGGCCGCCCGGCAGCTGATCAATGAATATATCGACTCCCTGAAACGGACATCCCGGGCGGCGCGGCGGCGGGAGAGGACAAGGTCGCGGGTGAGTGAGCCAACACAATCCACGTCCGGGGCGGTCCCCAGAATACATCCAGGCAGCACCAGGACACGTAAACGGAGAAAGGATTCTTGATAGATGCCGTCCGGGCCTCGGTGGGCCCGGAGGGCGTTTTGCTTCTTGCAGGCGACGACCGTGCGTTCTCGGCTCCTCGTGCTACCCAGGAGGGCAGTTTGCTTTTGAGGAGGATGTCATTATGAAAAACTACCCCAAGGTGGAAAAGCTCCGCGACGGAACCGCCGTGCTACTGCGCCCCATGGCCGGCGGGGATCAGGCCCGCGTGAAAGCCTTCTACAAGGGACTCCCAGAGCAGGACCGCCTCTTCCTGCGGGATGATGTGAGTCGGGACGAGGTGGTGGATCGCTGGTTCGCCGAGCTCAACTACGCGCGAGTCCTCCCGATCCTCGCCCTGACCGACGATGAATCGGAGGTTATGGCCTGCGCCACCCTCCACCGGTTCCCCCAAGGCTGGCAGCGTCACGTGGGCGAGATCCGCATCGTCGTGGCCCACGATTTCCAGCGCCGCGGCCTGGGAAGCCTCATGGCGCGGGTGGTCGTCAGCGAGGCCCTCGAGGCGGGCCTGGACAAGCTCGTCGCCGCCATGATGACCGACCAGATGCGCGCCCGAAGGGCCTTTAGCCAGCTCGGCTTCATCCCCGAGGCGACGCTCAAGGACCACGTCATGGACCTCAGGGGGCGTACTCACGACCTGCTCATCATGACCCGGAACGTCAAGGCCCTGTGGGAGGAGATGCAGCAGGCCGATATCGCTCAGACGCGTCCGATGGAGCACTAAGGTCCCCTAGAATCAGACGCTCCCTCGGGCCACAATGGCCCGGGAGGGCGTGGTCGTTTTCCGTACAGTCAGTCCTTCCTGACGGGCCCGGACCCGGGTCCAGAATACTGGCCTGCAGGTGAAAGACCTTTGTAAGTCCGCGTCATTATTAGCCTGCATTGATGTAAATATTGTAGCTTGCGGCCCCCCCTCCGGCATCAGAGTTGCACTGGTATGCTTGAGGGAAGGGCATGGCAATGGAAGGATGTCGAAGAGGACTGAGGAAGCGATGCCCCAGCCGGGAGAAACCTCCCGAGGATGCCGCTTCTTGGCACAATAAAGGGTTGAACCTGTACAAGCTCGGCCGCGATGACGAGGCCCTTCATTGCTTTGAGAAGGCCGTTGAGCTCGACCCCGGGCACGCAGATGCCTGGCTCCACAGGGGCGCATGTCTGACCGAATTGCGTCGGACTGATGAGTCCCTCCATTGTTTTGAGAGGGCCCTTGACCTCAGCCCCTACAACGCACGGGCTTGGAGCCTCAAGGGCGCTTGCCTCTACGACCTGGATCGGTTCGAGGCAGCCCTGCCTTGCTTTGATTGGGCGCTGGAGCTGGACCAGAGCAATGCAGATGCCCGGGTGATCAAGGGAGCGTGCCTCATCAACTTGGACCGGGTTGAGGAGGGCCTCCAATGTTGTGAGAAGGCCCTAGAACTGGACGCGGGACACGCACTGGGCTGGTACATCAAAGCGGCTGCCGAGGAGCGACTTGGGCACATTCAGGAAGCTGCCCTTTCTTTCCGGCAGTTCATTTCACTGGCACCCGGCGAGTATGCGGTCCAAATCGAATCCGCCCACGAGGCGCTGCAGGACTTAGAAGGAAAGTAGGTCAGGGGAATCACACCCCCTCCTGGAATACAACAATCCAGGAGGGGTTTTTGTTTTTGGTGCATTTAGGGGTCATCCGATTTCGGTTGCAGGAATTGTAGTTTGCCAATATTAATAGGCAGTCTCACTAGATCATATGTCAAGTCCCGGCGGGACTAGGCGGTCAGGAAGAGAGGACGATGTGCGGACGATTTAGCCTCAGGACGCCGGCCGCAATCCTGGTCGACCTATTTCAGCTGGCCCAGAGCCCCGCCTGGGCACCTCGGTACAACATCGCACCTACCCAACCTGTCCCGATCGTGTTGATGACCACAGAACATCCGGACCGGCAATTCAAGCAGTGCCGCTGGGGTCTCATCCCGGGGTGGGCGAAAGGCCCTGACGTTGGCGCGCGCATGATTAATGCCAAGGCGGAAACCGCTTCGAGCAAGCCAGCCTTCCGGGCGGCCTTCAGGAAGAGGCGGTGTCTCGTCCTCGCCGACGGATTTTACGAGTGGCAGGGGCTGGAACGCCGGAAGCAACCGTTTTACATCCGCATGAGGAATGGAGACCCCTTTGCCTTTGCCGGGCTGTGGGAGCATTGGAAAGGCCCGGATGGTGCCGCGACCGACTCATGCACGTTACTCACGACCGAACCCAACAGCCTTATACATCCCTTTCATCACCGCATGCCGGTGATTCTGGACCCGACGGACTATGCTCTGTGGCTCGATCCGGGCGTCGAAGAGTCCGAGCACCTCCAGCCGCTCCTTCGCCCGTATTCCTCCGAGGCAATGGTTGCCTATCCGGTCAGCACGCGGGTGAACAACCCGTCCAATGACACTCCGGAGTGTATTGAACCGCTCGTGTAGGAGAAGAATGGAAAGGATCACGTCTTCATGGGACACAGGTGAATTTGGGTTGAGAGGGTACTCCGTTTTGTGGGGAATGATGCACTGACATTGCGGTGTAGGCAACCTTTGGAAGGCTGGCGTGTTTCAGATTGGGCAGATCTATAAGCGCAGCGATATTCATACGAAGCATGGAGGCCAGCAGCAGGGCGGGATTTCCACGCCAAAGGGACGCCCCTATATCTTGCTCTTCACGGGAAGCGGTGAGCCATACGGGTATCACGACGGCTGGGACCCGAATAAGGTCTTCCACTACTCAGGGGTATCCCATGCTGGGGACATGGAGTTCACGGGTGGCAACAAAGCCATCCGTGACCATGCCAAAGATGGAAAGGATATCCACCTCTTTGAACAGGTCAGTGCGGGACGGGTCCGTTACCTCGGCTGCTTTGCGTGCAATTCGTGGCATTTCCGCCAGGCGAAAGACAAGTCAGGAAAGTCAAGACGTGCAATCGTCTTTCATCTCGTCCCGCTCGAAGAGGTGCATGTGCCTGCCGTCCCTTCGCATGTAGCCCCGACACAACTGCCATTAGACCTGCAACCCTTGGATGAACTGCGAAAGAAAGCCTTCGCAAGTGCGTCCCCGGCTGAGGAATCTAGTCCAAAGAAAGCGAAACGACTGTACTATGAGAGAAGCGAGGCAATTCGCGCGTACGTGTTGAGGCGAGCAGGGGGCGTCTGCGAGGCGTGTGGCAAGGCAGCTCCGTTCCACCGAATGGACGGGAGCCCATACCTGGAACCCCACCATACTCGTAGACGTTCAGATGGCGCGCCCGATCATCCCCGCTGGGTTGGTGCGATCTGTCCAAACTGTCATCGGGAAATCCACCACGGGGTGAATGGAGAGAGCCTGAATCGAAGACTCGAAGAGCGCCTTGGTGCCATCGAGCTTTACAATATATGAAAGGGAAAGCATGAGCCCAAAGACGACATGAGGGTCAAGAACGGGGCACCACGTTGTTCCATCGGAATAGGGGGGACCCTTGTCTCGTTCGACTCGATGGTGCGAAACGGCGCTGGTGTGCCCCGATTGATCTCGCTGCCGGTGAACGTGGAATTTAGAACGGACTTCAACCGAACGGTTTCCTCGTGACCTATGTGATCGGCATCGCACTGGGATACCTGATGGGGCTATCGCTTGGATTGCTCGGCGGCGGCGGTTCGATCCTCACCGTCCCCATCTTCGTGTACGTCTTCGGCCTCGATCCGAAGCAAGCTATCGCCATGAGCCTCGCGGTCGTCGGGACGACGAGCCTCGTCGGGGCGGTGCGCCACTGGGGCGATGGCAATGTGAACCTGAAGGTAGCCCTCACATTCGCGCCGGTCGCCATGGCGGGCAGCTACCTCGGCGCACGCCTTTCCACACTGATCTCCGGCTACGTGCAGCTCACACTCTTTGCAGTCGTGATGTTTGTCGCGGCCGTTTTCATGTATCGGGACCGACGGCCCGCCGTGACCTCCGACGGAATGGAAGGGCACGTGCAGCCCGCGGCCGGGGGCGCGCTCTGGCTCGTTGGACTGCAAGGCTTGTCCATTGGAGTGCTTACCGGGCTCGTGGGAGTGGGTGGCGGGTTCCTGATCGTGCCGGCCCTCGTCCTCTCCATCGGCCTTCCAATGAAAATGGCCGTGGGAACCTCGCTCGTCGTCATTGCACTCAATACGGCCTCGGGCTTCTACGGCTACCTGGGGCAGACCGAGATCCTCTGGGGCTTGATGGGC
>JAAXQN010000094.1 GCA_012974305.1 Candidatus Methylomirabilis sp.
GGTAGGGGGGCCGCCGGCGTGATTGCACCGCGAGAGGAGCAGTGATGCAGAACGGGAACGGGCATCTCGTGGTCATGGTGGGGGCCGGACCTGCGGCCTTGTATGCCACCGGCAAGCTCGCCCAGAAGGGACATACCGTCGTGGTCCTGAACCGGGATATCAAACCGGGAGGGCTGGCGGAGTATGGCATCTACCTGTCTAAACACAAAATGAAAGAGGGCTTGCGAAAGCAGTTTCGGCAGATCCTCGCAAATCCCCGGGTGATTTACTTTGGCAACGTCCAGGTGGGGCAAGGAGGGGCCGTACGTCTCAGCGATCTGCAGGATCTCAAACCGAGTGCGATCGTCGTCGGGGCGGGTGCGCAGGGGACAAAGTCGTTAGGCGTTCCCGGGGATGAGGGGCCATCCGTGTATCATGCGAAGGACCTGGTCTACCACTACAATCTGCTTCCTCCTTTCAGTGAGAAAGATTTTCCCATGGGTAAGAGCGTGGCCGTCATCGGCATCGGCAACGTCATGGCGGATATCGCCAACTATCTGGTCACCATCCGCAAAGTTCCCGAGGTCATCGCCGTGGCGCGACGAGGGCCCGTGGAGCGGAAATATGACGACCGTGAGATGCGACCCATCGCGTGGCATATCGACAAAGAAGCGATAAAAGCGGAGCTCGAGCGGGTTCGGTCCCGGCTCGAGCCGGTGGGCCAGGACATGGATGTTCAGTATAAGGAGCTGACCAAGGACTGTCATGTGGAGCCGAAGGCGGGCAGAGGTCCCACGCGTCTCAGTTTTCGCTTTCTGTCCTCACCGAAACGGATCATCCGGGATGAGACCGGGCGCATGGTCGGCATGGAGGTCGAGGAAAACACGTTGGTTGAACGCAAGGGTTCCCTCTCCGCCAAAGGCTTGGGCGAAACCACCGTGCTCCCTGTAGATACGGTGGTCTTTGCCGTCGGGGACGTGGTGGACCTCGACCTCGGTCTTGCCGCCATCAAGGGAGGCTGGGGCTATACGACCAATCCAAACCCGGATTCTCAGGACCCTGATTCGGCCACGTATCAAGCCTTTGATCCCGAGGCCGAGCAGCTCATAGACGGCGTATTTGTCATCGGCTGGTCGCGGAACGCCAGCGACGGCGTGGTTGGGAAAGCGAAGCTCGACGGGGAAAAGGGAGCATCCATTATCAACCGCTACCTGGCCGGGCGCCCCGGGATCTCTCATCGGGAGATCTACGAGCGGATTGGCGCCGTGTATCACCATCTTCAGGAGAAGTCGGTCCCGGTGGTCCATAAGGGACTCTGGCGGATCCTGGAGCAGGTCGAGTGGGAAGAGGCCGGTAAGCGGGGCCTCGAGGAGTTCAAGTTCGGCACCAACGCAGAGATGCTTCAAAACATCGGGGAGAGAGTAAAAAAGCGATCGTGAAGGCTAGCGATCGTGCGCGAGAAAGTCTAACTCATACATAGAACGGAGGACCTCAACATGGCAAAAGGGAATGGGACCAAGATTCAGTTCAAGGATGGACAACTCATCGTCCCTGACGACCCCATCATCCCCTTTATTGAGGGAGATGGGATCGGAGTCGACATCTGGGCGGCAAGTGTGCGGGTCATCGAAGCGGCTGTCGAGAAGGCCTTTGGGGGGCAGAAACGCATCGTCTGGAAGGAGATTTTAGCCGGCGAGAAGGCCCACAAGGCGACCGGGGAGTGGCTCCCCGACGCGACTGTCGCGGCTATCCGAGAGCACATTGTAGCCATCAAGGGGCCGCTCACCACCCCAGTCGGGGGTGGCATCCGGAGCCTCAACGTCGCGATGCGGCAGATCCTCGATCTGTTCGCCTGCATCCGCCCGGTTCGCTACTTCAAAGGCACGCCGAGTCCCGTGAAGCACCCGGAGAAGATGGACGTGGTCATCTTCCGGGAGAATACCGAGGATGTTTACGCCGGGATCGAGTGGGCCCAGGGCTCACCGGAGGCGAAGAAGGTTATCGACTTTCTCACGAAAGAGTTGAAGGCCAAAATCCGGCCCGACTCCGGCATCGGGATCAAACCGATCAGCGTGACGGGCACCAAACAGCTCGTCCGGATGGCGATTCAGTACGCCCTCGCCCGAAAGCGAAAAAGCGTCACCCTCGTCCACAAGGGCAACATCATGAAGTACACCGAGGGGGCTTTCCGGGACTGGGGATACGAGCTGGCCCGGGAAGAGTTCGGGAAGGTCACCGTCACGGAAGACGACCTGTGGGCCAAATACAAGGGCCGGGCCCCGGAGGGGGTAGTGGTGATCAAGGATAGGATCGCCGACAGCATGTTCCAGCAGATCCTCACCCGGACCGACGAGTATGACATCCTCGCTACTCCCAACCTAAACGGTGATTACCTCTCTGACGCCACCGCCGCCCAGATCGGGGGGTTAGGAATCGCGCCGGGGGCCAATATCGGGATCCCGACGGCGCTGTTCGAGGCGACCCACGGCACCGCCCCGAAGTACGCGGGCCAGGACAAGGTCAACCCGGGCGCGGTCATCCTCGCCGGGGCCATGATGCTCGAGCACCTGGGCTGGCAGCCGGCGGCTGACCGCATCTATCGCGGGATGGAGCAAACCATCCAGCAGAAGCGGGTGACCTACGACTTTGCCCGGTTGATGGAGGGGGCGACCGAGGTGAAGTGCTCACAGTACGGGGACGCGATTATCGAGAACATGGGCTGAACTGGGCGATGACCGATGACCGACGAGTGATGACCCTGGCAATGTCGAATTTCGAAATTCGAATTTCGAATTTGTGCTGGCCCTTAGCTCTGGACTCTAGACTATGGGCTCTGAACCCTGAACCGTGAACCCTGAACTATGAACGATGAACCCTGAACCGCGAGTTGTGGAGGACAGATCATGGGAAAGGACACGTTGACGATTACCGACAACCGCACTGGCAAGACCTACGAGGTCCCCATCCAGTACGGCCTGTATCCGACGTACGGGGCGTCCATTCGGGCGGGTGATCTCCGGCAGATCCGGGTGTCCGAGGAGGACTTTGGGCTCCTGAGCTACGATCCCGCCTTCATGAATACGGCCTCGTGCAAAAGCGGGGTTACCTTCATCGATGGGGAGCGGGGGATTCTGCGGTACCGCGGGTACCCCATCGATCAGTTGGCCGAGCAGAGCACGTTCCTCGAGACCGCCTATCTGGCCCTCCATGGTGAGCTGCCCACGGGCAAGCAGCTGGAGGAGTGGGTCTACAACATTACCCACCACACCATGATCCACGAGAACATCAAGAAGTTCATAGACGGGTTTCTCTACGACGCCCACCCCATGGGGATTCTGGTGGGGACGGTGGGGGCCCTCTCCACTTTCTACCCGAACGCCAAGGGTATCTTGGACCCGGCCAGCCGGCAGAAGCAGATTTTCCGCCTGATCGCCAAGATGCCCACCCTGGCGGCCTTCGCGTACCGGCACAGCCTGGGGATGCCCTACGCGTATCCGGACAACGACCTCTCCTACAGTGGCAACTTCCTTAGCATGCTCTTCAAGATGACTGAGCAGAAATATAAGCCAGATCCCATTCTCGAGCGGGCGCTGGATGTGCTCTTCATCCTCCACGTGGACCACGAGCAGAACTGTAGCGCCAACGCGATGCGCAGCGTCGGCAGCTCCCACGTGGATCCTTACTCCGCGGTGGCGGCGGCCTGTGCAGCGCTGTACGGGCCACTGCACGGGGGGGCCAACGAGGCGGTCCTGCGGATGCTGCGGGAGATCGGCTCGAAGGAAAATGTTCCCGAGTTTGTCAAGAAGGTCAAGGCGCGGGAGGCGCTGCTCATGGGGTTTGGGCACCGGGTGTACAAGAACTACGATCCCCGGGCCAAGATCATCAGGGAGATTGCCGAGAGGGTCTTCGAGGTCACCGGGCGAAACCCCCTCTTGGACATCGCACTGGAGCTGGAGCGGATCGCCCTGGAGGATGATTTCTTTGTCAAGCGCCGCCTCTACCCGAACGTCGATTACTATTCGGGGATCATCTACCAGGCGATGGGGTTCCCCGTGGACATTTATCCGGTGCTGTTTGCGATTGGCCGGACCCCCGGCTGGCTCGCCCAGTGGCAGGAGATGCTGCTGGATCCGGAGCAGAAGATCGCCCGGCCGCGGCAGGTCTATACCGGGGCCGATCAGCGTGACTATGTGCCGCTGCAGGACCGACGTTAGCTCATTTGCACGTAGTTCGTAGCACGTTGGATCGTGGTTGGTGATTGGTGAAAGTCACCTGCCACTAACCACCAGTCATTTTTGGTGGTCGGTCATCGGTCGTGGGTCATCTGACAGAGAAGTACGGGGTGAAATTGTGGGGAGGCACGCGCTCGGGCTGTCCAAGGTCTACGCTTCCGACAAGGTGGCGATCACGGTCCTGGAGGACTGGTGTAAAGGCTGCGAGATCTGTGTCGAGGTGTGCACGAAAAACTGCTTGGCCATGAACGCCCTGGGGATTGTGGAGGTCGTGGACCTGGAAGCCTGCAACAAGTGTCTCTTATGCGATCTCCTCTGTCCCGATTTCGCCATTTGCGTCGAATAACGTCGAGGGAAAGACATGCAAGGAACCGTGCGTCTGATGCAAGGGAATCAGGCATGCGCTCATGCAGCCATCGCTGCGGGATGTACCTTCTTCGCAGGCTACCCCATCACCCCTTCCTCCGAGATCGCTGAAGAGTTGGCGAGACTTCTCCCGCGAATGGGGGGAAAGTTCATCCAGATGGAGGACGAGATTGCCGCCATGGCCGCATGCATCGGCGCCTCCATCGGAGGCCACAAAGTCCTGACCGCGACGAGCGGCCCAGGCTTTTCATTAAAGCAGGAGAACTTGGGGTTTGCGGTCTATACAGAGATTCCCTGCGTCGTCGTGAATGTCATGCGGGGGGGGCCCAGCACCGGCCTCCCCACATCGCCCGCCCAGGGGGATGTCATGCAGGCTCGGTGGGGGACCCACGGCGATCACCCGATGGTCGTCCTCGCTCCTGCCTCGGTCAGAGAGATCTACGATCTGACCATCCAGGCGTTCAACCTCTCGGAACTCTGCCGCACCCCGGTGATTCTCCTCTACGACGAGGTCATCGGACACATGCGGGAGAAAACAGAAGTGCCCGACCCTTCGCAGTTCAAGATCATCGACCGGAAGCAGTCAACCTCCTCACCTGACGCGTATCTGCCGTACAAGGGTGACGAGGACGACGTCCCAGCTTTCGTCCGCTTCGGGGAGGGGTATCGATATCACATCACGGGATTGGCCCATGACGAACGAGGGTTCCCCACCCAGAATCCTCGAGTGGTCGAGGCGAAGCAGCGGCGGCTCCATCGGAAGGTTGAACAGCGTCGGGAAGAGATCGTGGCCCATGAGGCCTTCCTCCTCGACGATGCGGAGATCGCCATCTTTGCGTACGGCGTAACGGCGCGCTCTGCGCGAGCCGCCATCAGGACGGCGAGGAAAGAGGGCATCCGGGTCGGCCTGTTCAGGCCGATCTCCCTGTGGCCTTTCCCCGATCTGGAGCTCGAGAAGCTGGCCGGGCAGGTGAAAGCCATCGTCGTCGCCGAGATGAATCTCGGTCAACTGATCTACGAGGTGGACCGGGTGGTGCACGGTCAGACGAGAATTGTTGCGTATCAGAAGGCGAGCGGGGAGCCAGTTCATCCCGAGGAGATCCTTACCGCCGTACGGGAGCACCGCTGATGTTCGATTACGAACAGTATTTTCGAAGGGAGATGATGCCCCACATCTGGTGCAAGGGGTGTGGGAACGGGGTCATCCTGAAGGCACTTCTCCGCGCGATCCACCGTCTGGACCTTTCGAAAGATCAGATCGCGATGGTTTCGGGGATCGGGTGTTCCAGTCGGCTGACGGGCTATGTGGATTGCAACACCCTCCATACGACGCATGGTAGGGCGTTAGCCTTTGCCACCGGCTTGAAACTCGCCCGGCCCGAGGTGACTGTCATCGTGATTACAGGGGATGGGGACGGCCTCGCCATCGGTGGGAACCATCTGATTCACGCGGCGCGGAGGAATATCGACCTCACCTGCCTCCTGTTCAACAACCAGATCTACGGGATGACCGGCGGGCAAGTCTCCCCGACCACGCCGGAGGAACTCTTTTCCACCACGAGTCCTTACGGAAACATCGAAGCTCACTTCGATCCCTGCCGCCTCGTTGAAGGCGCGGGTGGGACGTTTGTGGCCAGGGGGACAGCGTTCAGGACCATCCCCCTGGAGAAACTGATCGCCGAGGGGATCCAGCATAAGGGATTCTCATTTATCGAGATTCTGACCACCTGTCCCGAGATCCACGGTCGGAGGAACAAACTGGGGACACCGGCAGAGATGCTGCAAGCCCTGGCCAAGACGACCTTGCCTACGGGCGTGCTCCGCAAGACCTCGGCACCGGAATACACCGAAGTCTGCGAGGGGATCATCGCCAGGGCCCAGGGGCGAGGGTGAGGGGTCAGCGAGTGGTTCAGGGTTCAGAGTTGAGAGTTCAGAGGTAGGACCGCAAGGACAATGTTTTTACCCTGAACCTTGAACTATGAACCATAAACCAAGTTGGTCGTTGGTCATCGGACCTCGGACTTCGGTCATCGGTCATCGGCCATTGGACGGTGTAAGCGATATGCGATATGAAATTCGACTGAGTGGAGAGGGGGGACAGGGCATCATCCTGGCCGGGATCATCCTCGCCGAGTCGGTGATCCAAGATGGGAGGAACGTGGTCCAGACCCAAGTCTACGGGCCCGAATCCCGAGGAGGGGCAACCAAGGCAGAAGTCATCATCAGCGATGAAGAAATCGACTATCCCAAGGCCGGGCGAATCGACCTCCTCCTCGCCCTGACCCAAGAGGCCTGCGACAAGTACTGGGAGGATCTCAAAAACACTGGCACATTGATTGTGGACTCCGCAGAGGTTGTCGCTGTTCCCTCAGGAGGCTTCGCGACCTATCGCCTTCCCATCCTCGAAACAGCCCGGGAAAAGGTGGGGAGGGAAGTCGTGGCCAACATTGTTGCCTTGGGCACGGTCACTGCTGTTTCAGGAGTCGTCTCTCGGGAGGCCATCGAAAGAGCGGTGTTGGCCCGGGTCCCCAAAGGGACTGAAGAGCAAAACGTCAAGGCACTGACCGCGGGCTTCGAACTGGCTGCCGTTCACGTTAACCGATGACCGACGTCCGATAACCGATGACGGACGATCGATAACGGAGAACAGATGACCCTGGCTAGGTCGAAATTTGAATTTCGATTTTCCATGAACTGTAAGCCGTGAACCCTGGGTGTTAAGTGTTAAGTGCTGAGAGCTGAGTGTCTGTCAACGGTCGTCGGTCATCGGTCATCGAACACCGCAGAGCGGGAGGAAATCATGGGTAGGCCAAAGATCAGCATCATTGGCGCAGGGGCCGTGGGTGCGACCACGGCACACTGGGCGGTGGCCAAGGAGCTGGGAGACATCGTGCTCGTGGACATCATCGAGGGACTGCCCCAGGGCAAGGCCTTGGACCTTTGGGAGGCAGGTCCCGTCGAGGGCTTTGATAGCCGGATTGTGGGGACGAACGGCTACGAGGAGACGGTCGATTCGGATGTGGTCGTCATCACGGCGGGCATTGCCAGGAAGCCGGGCATGAGTCGGGAGGACCTCCTGGCCACCAACAAGGCCATCATCGGATCGGTTGTCGGCGAGGTGGTGAAGCGCTCACCAAACACTTTCCTCATCGTGGTGAGCAACCCGTTGGACACGATGACCTACCTGACGAAGCACATGAGCGGCTTTCCGAGAAACCGCGTGGTGGGACAGGCCGGCGTGCTCGACAGCTCCCGCTTCCGGGCCTTCGTGGCAGAGGCGCTTCAGGTCTCCGTGGAAGACACCCAGGCCATTGTCCTGGGGGGGCATGGGGATGAAATGGTGCCGCTGCCTCACTACTGTACTGTCTCTGGTATCCCGATCACCCAACTTCTGCGCAAGGAGCAGATCGACAAGATCGTGGAACGGACCCGGAAGGCGGGCGGCGAGATTGTTGCCCTGCTCAAAACAGGGAGCGCTTTTTACTCCACGGGGGCGGCGGCGGTGCAGATGGTGGAGGCGGTCCTCAAGGATAAGAAACGGATCCTGCCCTGTTCTGCCTATCTCGAGGGGGAGTATGGCCTCCGCGACATCTGCTTCGGCGTCCCCGTGAAGCTAGGGGAAGGAGGGATTGAGGGCATCATCGAGGTCGAATTGACGGACGAAGAGCGGGCGGCCGTGAAACGCTCCGCCGAAGCCGTGAAGAAAAGCATTACCGGTCTTGGCCTGTAGCGGATGGGTTGGCCCGTCCCGCGTGCGGGACACAAGAAAAATGTGGGAGGGCACGGCAGCGGCGGGTTGGGCCAAAGAGAAGGTCGTGGGGGCAGCCCCTCTTTCTTGGGACATCCGCGCCCCAGCAATATTCCCTTAAAAGATAGGCAGTTGCCCAGCTCAAAGGCTCTTCTGTGGGGCGCCAGGGTCCCAAACCCGAGTTTCCTCCTAGCGTCCCAGGGAGAGGGGATCTGGTTTCCCCCTTCAAATTCAATAAGTTACGATCTCTCCAGAAATCTTCCCTCGTGGCATCTTCGTTGCTTCGTACTCGGAGGGAATCTTCAGCCTTTGGCCTGGGGCTCGGTACCGAAGCAGTGGAGTGGAAGGGAGAAGCCGGTCGGGTCCTGCGACGTGGCTCGGATGAGCAGGAGGATGCGGATTGGGCACTGCAGCCATGACGGAGCAGCTCGTTCTCCTGTACTCGCGGGATGAAATCGCGCGACGGGTCCGCGAGTTGGCTGCGGCGATCAGTGCCGACTATGCCGGTAAGGATCTCGTCCTTGTCGGCATCCTTCGCGGAGTCTTTGTCTTTCTCGCCGATCTGATCAGGCACCTGACCATTCCGGTAGTCGTCGACTTCATCGGTGCGGCCAGTTACGGCTCGCGCGCAGAGACGTCAGGGGAGGTGACCATCACCAAGGGCCTTCAGCTTCCTATCACGGGGCGAGATGTGCTGCTGGTGGAGGACATCGAGGATACCGGGATCACGCTTCAGGCGATCTGGAATGTGCTCGAGGATCAAGGGCCCCGGTCAATCAAGGTCTGCACCCTCATCGACAAGCGAGAGCGGCGTCTCGCCGATGTGCAGGTGGAGTACGTGGGCTTTAACGTCCCCAGAGGTTTCATCGTGGGGTACGGCATCGACTATGCCGAGCAATACCGCTATCTGCCGGATATCTATCGGTTAGAGGGAGTGGGAGGCCATGATGAGGGATGAGCTGGAGGCGCGGCTTCAGGCCATTGAAATGGCACAGCTGCGGCGCGAGGCGGATACCCTCCTGGCAGGGGTGAAAATCCTCAATCTCTTTACCGGAGAGGTGACGACCACCAACGTCGCCCTCGGCGGAGGGCGGATCGTCGGGATCGGGTCGCAATATCGACGCGCGCAGGAGGTCTTTGACCTCTCCGGCAGATACCTCCTCCCGGGGTTGATCGAGGGCCACATCCACATCGAGAGTTCATTGTTGACGCCCGAGGGCTTTGCGGAGGCGGTCGTCCCGCGAGGGACCACGGCGGTGGTTGCGGACCCACACGAGATCGCGAATGTCCTCGGCCTCGAAGGGGTGCGGTACATGCTCCGGGCCAGCCGGGATCTCCCTCTGGACTGCTATTTCATGGCCTCCTCGTGCGTCCCCGCAACGGGGCTCGAGACCGCCGGGGCCTCCTTGGGCCGGGCGGCCATCGCAGCACTGTTGGAGGACGAGCGTGTCCTCGGTTTGGCGGAGGTGATGGATTATTCCGGGGTGATTCAGGGGAAGCGAGAAATCCTGGAAAAGATCATCCTGGCACGGTCACAGGGTAAGCTCGTCAACGGGCACGCGCCGGGCCTTACGGGAGAGGGATTGATGGCGTATCTCGATGCTGGAATCGGGTCGGACCACGAGTCGATCACCCTCGAGGAAGCGCAGGAAAAGCTCCGCCTGGGCATGCGACTCATGATTCGGGAGGGCTCCCAGGCGCGGAATCTCGCCGCGCTGCTGCCCCTGGTTACTCCGGTGACGGGCCGACGCTGTCTTCTTGTCAGCGATGATAAGGAGCCCCACGAGCTCGTGGCCGACGGTCACCTCGACTCGCTCCTCCGGCGGGCAGTCTCCCTGGGACTGTCGCCCCACCTCGCCGTTCAGATGGTGACGCTGAATGTTGCCGAAGCATTCGGTCTCAGGGAGCGAGGAGCGGTGGCGCCGGGATATCTTGCAGACTTGGTCGTCGTAGACAGCCTTCGAGAGTTTACCCCTCTCTTAGTTTTCAAGGGAGGAAGACTCGTTGCGGAAGAGGGGAAACTCATCCGGGAGATACCCCGGATGCGAGAACCCGAAGTCCTCGACACGGTCAGGATTCCGCGGCTCTCGACCGAGAACCTGCGTATTCCCGCCGGTCGCGCCAGGCTCGTGCGGGTCATCGGCCTCGTGCAGGGACAGATTGTCACTCGCCGCTTGGTGCTTGAGGCTACGATCGGGAACGGGGAAGTGCATGCCGATCCCGCACGCGACATTCTCAAGCTCGTGGTGGTCGAGCGGCATGGCAGGAACGGAAATATCGGTCTGGGCCTTGTTCAGGGATTCGGCCTCCGAAAAGGAGCACTGGCCTCCTCGGTGTCCCACGATTCCCATAACCTCATCGCCGTGGGTGTCGAGGACCAGGACCTCCTGACCGCGCTCGAACATGTGGCGGCAATCGGAGGCGGCCTCACGGTCGTTTCCGGCGGAGCGGTCCGGGCATCTCTCGCCCTGCCCGTCGCCGGGCTTATGACCGAGGAGAAACCAGGCCAGGTGGCCGCCGCCATGGAGCACCTCCTACTCAACGCCCGGGATATCGGGTGTACTGCTCCCAACCCGTTTGCGGCCCTGTCGTTTCTGGCCTTGCCAGTGATCCCGGAGATCCGCCTGACCGACCGGGGCCTGGTGGATGTAGGAAGGGGTGAATTCGTCTCGTTGGCCGTTCATTGAGTCAAGTGTGTGTGCACGTGCCAAGGATTGGGTGCCTGGGGTATGTCAGATGAAAGTTGAAGAAAGTCTGCGGCGTCGGATCCTGGTAGTCGAAGATGATGAGGATATGCGCGAGAATCTCCGGCGCATCCTCCTCGGCGCCGGATACGAAGTCTCCCTGGCCGAGGACGGACCGCAGGCCATTACCATGCTCCGCGCGCAGCCGTGTCACCTGGTCCTCACCGACTTGGTGATGCCCGGGATGAATGGCCTGGAGCTCTTGAAGAAGATCCGGCAGAAAGACCAGAATCTCCCGGTGGTCTTTCTCTCGGCCTTCGGGGACCGGGCCACGTATGCCAAGGCCACGGAGCTGGGGGCCGTAGACTTTGTCACAAAGCCCTTCCGTGCTGGCTCCCTCTTGGGGCTTATTCAGAGAACGCTCGGGAGCCAATCGACGAAATAAGCTCGTGAGATTAAGGATGCGACACCCCTGAAGGGGGCATTGAAGTGGCCGAGACGACAGATGTAATCATCGTTGGCGCAGGGGTGGTGGGGTGCTCAATCGCCTTCCACCTGGCCCAGAAGGGGGTGAAGCGGGTTGTTGTCCTCGATCGAGGCGAGATCGGCGGCGAGGCTTCAGGGGCGGCGGCTGGGATGCTGGCTCCGCAATGTGAGGCGGCCGGCCCCGGCCCCTTTCTCGACTTCTGCCTTGCGGCGCGCCAGTACTACGAGCGCCTGGCACCGATGCTGAAGGACTTCGCCCATGTCGATATTGAGTATCTCAGCTGGGGTATTCTTTACCTCCTCGACGAGGAGGGGGACGAGGCAGCAGAGGGGCGATATCGCTGGCAGAAAGAGCTTGGGCTGGCCGTGGAACGGCTGACGCCTGAAGAGGTCGGTAAACTGGAGCCAGGGCTGACGAAAGAGATCGCGGGGGCCCTCTTCTTCCCCGGTGATCATCACGTGAACAACACCGAGCTCACTCGGGCGCTGGCCCAGGCGGCCCGGGCCCTCGGGGTCGACATCGTGGAGGGCAGCCCCGTCACCGGATTCCTGTACGAAGGGGACAGAGTTGCCGGCGTCCGGACTCCCCAGGAAATCTATACCGCCGGCCAGGTCGTCCTGTGCACCGGGGCCTGGTCAGGGCAGATCGGGGCCCTCCTCGGACGCCGGATCCCTGTGGAACCTGCCCGGGGGCAAATTCTCTACGCCGAGCTTGCGGAGCCGCCCTTGCGACATCCGGTTTGGGGAAGGGGGGGCTATCTGGTTCCCCGGCTAAACGGCGGCCTGGTCGTGGGGAGCAATGTCGAGTATGTCGGGTTTGAAAAAACCGTGACCCTCGGCGGGATCAACTTATTTAGCTCTCTCGCACTGGCGCTTCTCCCCGGCCTTGCTGGCCAGCCCTTCACGCGTGCTTGGGCCGGGTTTCGCCCCCACTCCAAAGATGGGCTCCCCATCATCGGTCCCCTGCAAGACCTAGCCGGCCTGTATATCGCCACCGGCCACTTCCGCAATGGCATTCTTCTTGGCCCTCTCACGGGTCGGCTCGTGGCTGAGATGATGCTGGGCGAGTCCCCCTCGTCTTCTCTTGATGCCTTCAGTCCCGGCCGCTTCGGTCTTTGAGACACATGCTGGAAAGCTAGAACGCTAGAATGCTAGAATGTGAAGGCGCTGAAAAGGCGAAAGCGTTCAAGCCTTCCAACTTTCTAGCGTGTGAGCAACGTCCATGCGCGAGCTGAGCCCCGAGACCCTTGCGGCTTACCTGGAGTCCCTCGTGGGGCAGCCCGTTCACGTCATTGGGCTGAGTCCGTTGGGCGAGCCTCTTCAGGCCGGAGCCATCAAAGGCTACGGGTACGGTGTGCCGATCCAGGTGGAGTACGAGGTCTCCGGCAAACGTCACCGGGCTGTGGTGGAGACCATACACCCAGGCCACTTCGGACACCAGCACATGGCAGATCGGGCCCAAGCGCTGCTGTGGGACCACTGGACCTTCAACCGCCTTCCTCGCCACGCCCGGTCCCTGGACGTGGCGGCCTTCCAAAAAGATGGGCGCATCCTCTCCCTGGGAAAGGCGGAAGAGCTCTTTCTCCTCATGGAATACGTGGAGGGGCAGGGATATTTCCAGGATCTGACCCGGCTACGGGACGACGGCGAACTCACGGACCTGGATCTGGCCCGGGCCGACGCCCTCTGCGATTATCTGATCGATATCCACCGGGTACCAGGGCCCGACCCTGTTCTGTATGTCCGGCGCATACGCGAGCTGGTGGGTCACGGCGAATGTATCATGGGCCTGACGGATAGCTATCCACCCCGTCATGGATTCATTACCTCGGATCTGCTCGAAGGTATCGAGCACCGCTGCGTGGCGTGGCGATGGCGTCTCAGGAGACGCACCCACCGACTCAAACAGGTGCACGGGGATTTTCATCCGTGGAACATCCTGTTCCGCGAGGGGACGGACTTCGGGGTGCTGGACCGGGCGCGGGGAGAGTGGGGAGACCCGGCGGGTGATGTGGCCTGCCTGACCATGAATTACCTTTTCTTCTCGCTGCAGCGGAGCGAGCGGCTCGAGGGTCCCCTGGAGACTCTGTTCCGCCGCTTCTGGGAGCGGTACCTGGAAAAGAGCGGAGATCGAGAGCTGCTGGAAGTGGCGGCACCGTTCTTCGCCTTCCGAGGGCTGGTGATGGCCAGCCCCCTCTGGTACCCCCATCTGACCGAGGGGGTCCGGCGGAAGCTCTTTGCCTTCATCCACGGGGTGCTGGACGCGGAGGTCTTTGATCCGGAACGGGTAAACGCGTATTGCGGGGCGTAAGGTGCAACCGGGCTTTGCCGTGTGGATCACGGGCCTGCCAGCTTCAGGCAAGTCCACCCTCGCCGCGGCGTTATCCCGGGAGCTGTCGAACCGGGGGATCGACGTCGCGGTGTTGGAGTCGGACGCCCTGCGTCGGATCCTGACCCCCCATCCTTGCTATAGCGAAGAAGAACGGGATGTCTTGTACGGGGCGATGGCCCACGTGGGGAGGCTGCTGACCGAGCACGGCGTGCCGGTGATCTTTGACGCGACGGCCAACCGCCGAACACACCGGGACCGCGCCCGGCAGCACATCCCCCAATTTGTTGAGGTCTACGTGGATTGCCCATTGGACGTGTGCATAGGTCGTGACCCCAAGGGCATCTACCAAAAGGCTCGGCAGGGAAAAGCCACCACCGTTCCTGGAATCCAGTCGACATATGAGCCGCCAGAGAACCCGGAGGTAATTGTGCGCGGTGACCAAGAGGCGCCGGAGGTGGCAGCGCGGCGTATCGTGGCTACGCTCGTGGAAAAAGGATACCTGGCAGGCTGAGACACATGGACGATATCCATATTCAACCAATCAGTGGCCTCACCGCAGCGGAGCTTGACGTCGAAATCGTGGAGCGGAAGGGGCTCGGACATCCGGATACCATCTGCGACGCGGTCATGGAGCGGGTATCCCAGGCCCTTTCGCGGGCCTACGTGGAGCGGTTTGGCGCCATCCTGCACCACAATTGTGATAAGGGACTCCTGGTGGCAGGGCAGGTGGAGCGACGCTTCGGCGGAGGTCGCGTGGTGGTGCCCATGCACCTGGTGATGGGGGACCGCGCGACCGCGGCCGTAGGGAAGGAGGAGCTCAACGTGGCCGACATTGCCGTAGAAACGGCAAAGGCCTGGTTTCGGGAGAACCTCCGTCGCGTGGACCCGGACCGCCATCTCAGCTACCAGGTGGAGCTCAAGCCCGGCTCGGAAGAGTTGACGAGCCTGTTTTTGGAAAAGAAGGAGATGCTCGGGGCCAACGACACCTCGGCGGCCGTGGGGTACGCTCCGCTGAGCGAGACGGAACAGTTGGTGCTCGAGATCGAGCACTATCTCAACTCCCCAGTGTTCAAGGCACGATTTCCTGAAACCGGAGAAGATGTAAAGGTTATGGGTGTTCGCACGGGTGGAAGCCTGGCCATCACCATCGCCATGCCCATTTTGGACGAATACGTTGAGAGTGAGTCGGATTACTTTCGGCGCAAGGAGGCGGTGCACGAAGCCTTCCTGGCCCACCTCCATGGCCAGCTCAAGAATCTGCAAGAGGTCAGGGTGAGCCTTAACACCCTGGATCGCCCAGGGGCAGGCATGGCAGGGATGTACCTTTCTGTATTAGGCACCTCCGCGGAGGATGCAGATTCGGGGGAGGTGGGCCGGGGCAACCAGGTCAACGGCCTTATCGCGCTGAACCGCCCCCGAGGCTCAGAGGCGGCAGCCGGGAAAAACCCGGTGAGTCACGTGGGGAAGATCTACAATGTGCTGACCCACCTGTTGGCCGCCCGGATCCATAAGGCGGTCCCGGGGTTGCGCGAGGTGGTGGTCTGGCTGTGTAGCCGCATCGGTGAGCCCGTTGATCGGCCGCAGATGGCCTCGGTGCAGATCCATCTGGAGTCGGGTGTCACGCTCGCGAATGTCGCTGACCCAATCCGGCAGGTGGTCAAGGAGGAGCTTGAGCGTATGCCGCTCTTCTGCCAGGACCTGGCACAGGGACGGTATCCGGTCTGTTAAGGATCACACGGCGTACCCCTCCTTCTCGAATCACCAAGCCTCAATGGCGGCCGCTCTCGCTGCCACTAAAATTCCTGGCGCTTGACACGCGTTGCAAGTCGGGGAATACTGAGACCCCCCACCTACCGATCCTGTACTCCGCTGGTCGTCGCAGATGGAAAACAGGAGGGGGCAATTCTGAGGGGAGATCAATACATGGAAAAGAGCCCCGCGCACCAGGAAATTGATTCCGTGTTGCAACGCCTCCTAGAGGATCTTCGACACGATGTGGCCGCACCACCAGTGCAAGACGTCGTCGTTGAGCTCCTGAAGGAACTCTCGAACGCGCTCCATGAGCTCCAGGTGGCCGCGAAAGAACTTCGCCAACAGAACGAGGAGCTGACTGCGACCCGTCGGGCTGTGGAAGCGGAGCGGCAGCGATACCAGGAGTTTTTCGAATTCGCACCGGATGGGTATCTGGTCACGGATGCTGAGGGAACCATCCAGCAGGCCAATCGCGCCGCAGCGACTCTGCTTGCCTCCCACCAAGATCATCTAATGGGGAAACGACTGGTCACGTTTGTGGCCGAGCGAGATCGCAAGACGTTTCAGTCTCAATTGGCCCGCTTGCCGGACCTGCACCAGGTGCGGGGTTGGGAAGTGCGATTTCAGCCGTTGAGAGGCGCACCCTTCCTTGCTGCGATCAGTATGACCGCCGTCGGCGACCCGCAGACGAAGATAGGCATTCTGCAATGGCTGATCCGAGACATCACGGGGCGCAAACGGGCGGGGAGCCGTCTGAACGCGCAGTTCGC
>JAAXQN010000212.1 GCA_012974305.1 Candidatus Methylomirabilis sp.
GTCCAGGCGAGCAGCTCCGGCATCCGACAGCGGATCCTCATCGCCCGCGCACTCTTGCACGACCCATCGGTCTTGCTCCTTGACGAGCCCACCAAAAGCCTCGACCCGGCCTCGGCACAGGGCCTTCGGGCTTTCATCCTCGAGAGGCTGGCCCGTCATCTTGGAAAGACCGTGATTATCGCCACCCACAATCTCGCCGAGGCCGAAGCACTTGGCGATGAGATAGCGATTATGAAGCAGGGGTGGATCTGCGGATGCGGAACACTGGATGCGCTGCGAGGCATAGCCGGGCTGGCGACAGGCACGTTGGAGGATGTGTTTCACCAGCTTACGAAGGAGCGCGTATGACAACGGTCGGAAGGGCACTTCTCGGGTTCCTGACCAAGGACTACTTGTTAATGGTCAGCTACCGGTTTGCCACCGCGCTATCATTTATCGAGGTTCTGAGCGGCTTGCTCATCTATTTCTTCATTGACCGCCTCTTCGGTCAAGAGGTCGTTGGGCACCTGAAGCCCTATGGGGTTGGGTACTTCGCCTATGTCTTGCTGGGACTTGCCCTCTTTTCGTTCATGGGCACTGGCCTTTCTGGCGTGGCCGCGCAGGTCAGTCGGGAGCAAGTCATAGGAACGCTCGAGGCCATTCTCGCAACGCCACTCCGTTCCGGGGCGCTCGCGTTGGGGCTCTCAATTTGGGGGCTTATTTATGCCTCTGGCGAAATGGCCGGATATCTTTTACTTGGAGCAGTCGTCCTTGGGGCACCAGTGGGCAACGCAAACTTCCTTTCGGTAGCTCTCATCCTTTTCCTCGCGGTGATTTCGTTCAACAGCCTTGGGCTCCTCGCGGCGAGCACCATTGTGATCTTCAAGCGGGGCAATCCCATTGCCTGGATTTTCCAAGGCGTCGCGGGACTCTTGGGTGGTGTCTACTTTCCCGTCGAAGTCCTGCCACAATGGTTGCAGGCGATTTCGGCACTCATTCCCGTCACGTACGCGGTTCGCGGACTACAGCTGGCTGTATACCAGGGGGCGTCGCTCGCCGCGCTTCAACCTGAGATCCTGCCACTCGCATTCCTCGCAGCTGTCCTTCTACCGCTGGGCCTCTTCAGCTTTGCCGCCGCCATCCGACGAGCAAAGCGCGATGGAAGCCTCGCCCACTACTGATAAAGACAGCGGTCAGCTGTCAGCAATCAGCAGTCGGCAATCAGGAACTAGCAGTCAGTAGCCTGCTGTAAGTCAGAATTCGGGCACACCGATACGACCCTAAAGCCAACTGATGATGGGGGGAAAGGGGTACTAGTGGGCTACTCCCAGGCACAGCTGCACAAGTCCCTTCAGCGCTTGCCATGAAAACCAGCAGAAGCGGCGAACGTAGGTCGAGGCGAGCTGGCGGCGATGTGTGAGTCCGTACTCAAGCATCATGAATGAGGGCTGGGGAAAGAGGAGTGCTCGGGCGTAACGGAACTTTGCCCCGATGCCTTTAACGGCAAAGAAGGTGGCTAGGCTTTCCACCCCGTCCACTTTAGAGGTTTCGACTAACCTTTGCGCGAGCGGGCGGGTTTGGCCGGAGCGTCCGTCGAGAGCATCGAGGACATCGGCGGGCACGGGTGCCCCGAACTTGGCAACGGCTTCATTGAGCACATGCCTAACCAATCGCTCAATACCCACCTCGCACGATATCGAGATTATTAAATCCCACCGCATAGCATTGGATTCCTGCCGAACGTAGCGATCAAGCTCGTACAGCCACAGAAACGGCGCATCATCGCGGTGGGTCAAGTGAAGGCAGAGGTGGACAAGCAAGTCCTCTCGTCCGAGTGAAAGCGTCTGCTCGCCGACCACGTGGGCTGGGACACACCGGCCCCACACGGCCTCCATGTCAACGCGATCGCTGAATGGCGGATAGGCAATCGTCCAGTGTGGCTCTACGATTATCATCAACGACCGCTCGACGAAGAACTTGAGTGTATAGGAGAAGGCAGCCGCAAACCCCGGACGACGGTCCATCTCGTTGAATCCGAGCGCCCGGAACATCTCTTGGACGCGGTGCAGATCCTCTTTCCGCACCAGCAGATCAATATCCCCCATCGGCCGCGCGGGAACGCTACCGTAGAGTCGCTCGGCGAGCGCAAGGCCACGCAGGGGTATGCACGGTATTCTCTGATCACGGAACGCACGAAGAAGCATCCGAAGCTCACCGGCGAGCGCCAAGTTCCTGGCGGTGAAACTAAGGCATTCCTGGTGCACTCTTTCCTGCAGCGAGGCCGGTACCCCTGGAACCTCCCACAACCAAAAGGTCAGCCCGTGGGCCGAGGCTTGGTCCAGAATTGTTTGCCACTCTGTGGAAGGTAATTGGGAGAGCGATCTATCCCGACGGTCCGCTAGGAGGGTGGCCAGGGAGGCATGAATAGGCATAACGTTCATCCTTGCAGCTCCCGAAGAATGGACTCGCGGACCTGCGAGATCCGACGAAGGTCACGAGGATACGAGAGGGACCCTACGGGGACCCGCGCGGCGAGCCGCGTAGCCAGATCGAACTGCCGCTCGAGCCGCGCCGGCTCCACGACAATGGTATTGAACGTACCTTTGAGCAGCTCAACAAATGCACGCCGGGGCGAAAGCGAGCGAATGCTGATCCTCGGAACGCGTAAGCTTCTTGGTGGTGGTGTGAGCACATAGATCGCCCTCAGAGGCAACGGTTCCTGCCTGTACATTTTGCCATTCCGATCCAGCGGTATAACCATCTTGGACGTCTCACTATTCATCGGGGTGCCGTTCACCCGCTCTCCAAGCAAGCTCCTGGCAATGTTCGGAAAGAGCTTGATCCGTGGGGGACCTGGATAGGCCGCGAATCGATTCCCCTCTTCCTTGAGGACGAGGAGATCATCGGTCAGCAAGGGATACCCTGCCTGCAGGAAGGCGGCCCCGAGGCTCGATTTCCCATACCCACTGTCACCGAGAAACGCCACCGCCTTCCCATCGATAACCACGGTAGTCGAATGGAGCGGCTCGATTCCCCTCTTCACCAGAGCAAAGGAGAGGACCTGACCGATGAGATAGGTCTGAAACGATTCCGGGGAGGCGCTCTCGAGCTCACGGCAGGCGATCCGGCGGCCGTCTGATAAAATCAGGAACTCGAAGAGTCGGGACCATCGAAGATAGTCCGATCCGTCCGGGAGGTGAACATGGCGGAACCAGTCTTCCCCTTCCGGACGTCCCACGGCGTGCCGGGACGCCTCTGCGAAAAGAGCGGAAGGCGCCTCAAACAGCTCGACATCAGCAAGATCCGGCCTCGATCCCTTATGGCCGGGGAGCGGCCAGTGGCTCTTGAGGCGAATGCCGTAGATTTGGTAAACGTGCGGAAAGCTCGCGCTTGGGGACATCACGGCTACGCCTGTTCGTTAGCTCGGACTGCCAGTGGCCCTTGATGCTGGCTTTGCCGCATCAGCCTTGGCGCCTCCTTTTGCCATCGTGAGGCGGCGGAGGTCCCCATACATGACTAGGCGTGGTCGACGGTAACTCCTCTTCTTTGCCCGTGCTGTCTTCGACTTCATTTCTTGCCTCCTAGTGCTGTCGCCTTCGGCAAGCCCTCAGGCGATGTTGAACTTCTTTGTCCGCTATTGTTCTCCCCAAAAAAGACCTGAAGCCACAGCTCCAATCCTAGTAAATCTGAGAGGCTCCACGCGGTGTCAGCACTGGATCCTCCCAGCCGATCCTTCACGCGAACGAGTTCTCCGCTCATCACGTCCCGACTCACGTACCCCGCACTGATGGCCATCGCGTCGGGCCGAAGCCAATCCACCGCTTGCGCATAGTCCCGCTCCATGCCTTCATTGACGAGATGGGTGAAGTCCGCCTTCCATGTCCGGCGGGCAATCGCCTCCGGGAGCACATCCCGAAGGCCCTCTCGGAGGAGCACCTTAGGAACTCCTCCCCAGGTCTGGATCTCCCCCGGGATCCTCATCAGAAACAACACAAGGTCCCGGTCTAGAAAAGGAATAGCCATTTCGAGACCATGCATGGCAGCCACCTTGTTGTTCCACTCCATGCACATAACATGTCGACCTGATCTGGACTGCTCGTACAGGGAGCGGGCATGGGCGGTGGGGAACGCCCTCACGTGCGGGAGAGCAGTGGATGCGTACCGCCGCGCCCGTCTGCGAAGCGCCTCCGTATACCATGGGCGATCCGGCTTGAGTCGTAGGGAACGAATGGCGAGGTCCATGGAAAACCGTTTCCGGAAGCATCCGCCGTTCAAATCGGTGAACCAGCGAGGAAACTCCGTGAGGTGTGCGGCAATCTCGCTCCACGCCAAGCGATAAAAAAGGTCGATGAGGTATGCCTGGTCGAACAATAGTTGGTCTGCCCAATGGCCCGTGAGCACGACCCGTGCTCCTAGGCGGCGGACCGTAGAGAGAAAGGCATGGGTGGTGCTCCACATCTCATCCAAGAAGGGAGCCTCAACGTGCCACACCGCCTCTCTCGACCCATTCAGAAACCCCCCACGGCTCGTGGGCAGTCTAATGATCGGAACCCCGTATTGCCGCTCGATCTCGCTCAGAAACCCTGATTCGTCAGATGGGGACCCGGCAGGGGAAGTGTAAGAAGCCCCCAAGATGTGCGGCCATGCGACTGTATTTTGCCGTTTGATGGTTTCGGCAAGGCAGAAGATAGAGGAAGAGTCCAACCCGCCGCTCAGGGAAACCGCAACGGGATATGTGCTTCGCAAACGTCGCTTAACGGCCCGATCGAAGTGGTCGCGGAAGGCCTCGGCGTACTCCGCGAAGGATTTGAGATGGATAGCTGGGGAGGGATCGAAATCCCAGTATCGTCGAATCACGAAACCCTGCGGGGAGCAAATTGCGGTATGGGCGGGGAGTAGACTCTGCACCCCCTCAAAAAAGGTCATCCCTCGCGTCTCCTGATGTCGACCAAGAAGGAAGAGGGCGAGGACATCGTCGTTCGGCCGAGTGGACACCTCCGGGTGGGCGAGAAGGGCTTTGATCTCGGAAGCGAATAGGAACGTGTTCGGTGCGCGGTAGTAGTACAGCGGCCTGATGCCGATCGCATCTCGGGCTAACAGGAGCTGCTGTCGGGTAGGGTCAAAGATCCCTAAGGCAAAGTCTCCCACCAGCCGTTCGGGGAGCCGGTCGCCGAAGGCCTCATAGGCCGCGAGCACCAAGGAGGGGTCAGGCGAAGAGGAAGAAACCCGGTACGAGTCTTTGAGACCCGCGAGGAGCTCCTCACGGTTGTCGAGTCTACCATCGAAGACAACAACAGCCCCTGATCTGCCGACGAGTGGCTGGGTTTCCTTCTCCGATTCAGGGGTGACCCGAAAGAGTTGGCAGGCGAGGCCTACCGGTCCCTTGATCCACTTCTCTTCGCCATATGGCCCTCGGTGCGCCATGGTCCCGCTCATCCGGGCCAGCACTTCGCGCT
>JAAXQN010000267.1 GCA_012974305.1 Candidatus Methylomirabilis sp.
TGGAAGGGCGTCACGCGCCGCGAGTTATCAGGTAAACGCGGCGAATCTCAACGGTTTCACGTGCGGTATTTCGAGATCGCCCCCGGCGGGTACACTACGCTGGAGAAGCATGAACACGAGCACGTCGTCGTTCCGTTGCGGGGGCGAGGTGAGGTTCAATTCGGCTGCTATATCTACAAGGTGGGATTGGGAGATGTGGTGTATGTTGCTCCAAACGACCCTCATCAATTTCGGAACCCCGAGGATGCACAAGAAGCCTTCGGCTTTCTCTGTATTGTCAACGCCGAACGCGATATCCCGATGACAGTGGATGGAAGCGGATTCTGTTATATTTGTGAGTAAATGTGGGGCCAATGAGGGGCACTGATCGGGTTATCGAACAGCTTTTAAAATCTCGTCAGTTGGGTGCACTTTGTTGAGGCAATAGAAATGAATTCCCGGAGCGCCGCCGTCCAAGAGTTCTTTGCATTGGCGGATGGCAAACTCAACACCAGCTCTTACCGTAGCCTCTTTATCATCCTGGATGGGTTCAAAGATTGTTTTCACTTCATCGGTCACGGTTGCACCGCATAACGAACAGAATCGCTGCAAAGCTCCATAATCTGTAATAGGCAGAATTCCCGGAATCACCCGCACGTCAACACCAATTCTGCGCAGCCTATCGATGTATTCAAAATAATCTTTGTTATCAAAATATAACTGCGTGATGACAAAATCAGCTCCGGCTTCAATTTTCAATTTGAGAAATTCTGCATCTCTTTCTCTGTCCGGACACAAAATATGTCCTTCGGGAAATCCGGCCACCGCAATTCCGAAATAATCACCAAAATTAGCACGGATAAACGCGGCGAGCTCACTACTGTATTTGTAATTGTCATCAGTGGGTTGCCAATCAGGTTGATCCTGGGGTGGATCACCGCGAAGGGCCAAAATATTTCTTATTCCCCGAGATTTAATGTCTTCCACGATGGTCTTGATATCATCTCTGGTATTTAACACACAGGTGAGATGCGCCATGCCAATGACGTGATGTTGTTCTTCGATGTGTTGGACAACATCAAAGGTTTTTTCCCGATTCCCTCCACCGGCACCATACGTGCAAGAGATGTAATCGGGGCTCAGTGCACAGAGCTGTGCGATGGTCTTCAGTAAATTCTCATACCCTTTGTCTGTTTTCGGCGGAAAGAGTTCAAACGAATACGTTCTCTCTTGATGATCAAATACATCTTTAATCCTTTTCATAGAAAGTGACAACCCCTCCCTTTTCGGTGAGAGAAGGCTAACGAGGCAGGCGCTTGGTGTCAAGGGCAAAGAGACCACGAGACTTGGCGGTTCACCTAAGAAGCGGCATTCGAAGATTATAGGAGCGGTTCGTGGAAAGGAGCGGAGGCGCTTGGCAGCGAACGGATGTAAGGATACGTCCCGGCCTCGACAACAACCACCTTAGCGCCAGAGAATGTGAATGCACGCGCGCCGCATGTGTGCGAAGAACAAGGCCGAGAAAATTCTTCAGCTAGCGCCAGCCCTGGCGGTAGTAGAACACGATCATTTTGTAGCCGAACCGCTCGGCCAGCCGATGCACGTCGGCTTTGATACCTCCCCTGACCTCCCTGACGGTGCTCATCCCTCCGCCAATCAACACCGGGGCCACACTGCCAGTCGCGGCACCTACGCCCCCCGAGGCCGCCATGCCGGGCATTCTGCTCCCTCGTGCCTGGCCCTCGACCTCTTTGATGCGTTGTAGCCCGCTTTCCATCATCTGGTACGCCTGGATCTGAACCCGCAGCATGGTGCTTCCCGCCCCGAATCCGATCAACATTCGCCGCGTCCGGCTTCCCTCCTGGATCGTCACGAACTGGCCCTTCACGACGACCGCGTGGAGGGGGACCGTGGTCGAATCCGTGGCCCGCTGTGCGGGCATGCCGACCGCTTCAAGCTTTGTGACCACATCCTCGGAGAAGGCCTTCGCAATGGCTCGAGCGCGTTCGATCTCCTCGGAGGGCGAAGCGTCGTCTGGGGCGACGGCGAAATCGTAAATGAGTAGCACGGGCGGCCGTGGCAGCGTTCTTTCCTCCACGAGTTGCCCGGTCTGCTGAGTGGTTGCACCGGCGCAGCCCATCACGAGGGACAGCAGGAGACTAACGACGAGGTGCGGGGGGAACCACTGCCTGAAAAGCCTGAGTTTTTGTTTCATGCCGGTCCTCCTCCCATTCATAGTTCTACTAATTTACAGGAGGGTCACTTTTCCGGTACCAACGTCGTACATAGCCCCGACCAGCCGGATTCCGCCGTTGTCAGCCATGTCCGCCAAAATGGGGCTGCGCTGCCGGATCCTTTGGACGGTCAGCGCCACGTTCTTGGCTGTCACGGCCTGGACAAACGCTCGGTTGCTCGATGTCCGGTCCGATCTAAATCCGGATACAGCCGTCACCGCAGGCTTGATGTTGGCCAGGGTCTGGGTGAGGTTGCCCATGACCACATCGTCACAGGCCCCCTTGACCGCACCGCATTCCGTGTGACCCAGCACGACGATCAACTTGGCACCCGCTACTTTACAGGCAAACTCTAGGCTGCCGAGAATATCATCGTTGACGAAGTTTCCCGCCACGCGCGCACTGAAGATGTCCCCGATGCCCTGATCGAATACCAACTCGTTGGAAACACGTGAGTCGATGCACCCCACGATCGCCGCAAAGGGAAACTGGCCGCCGCCCGTTTTTTTCACCTGCCTCATCAGGTTGCGCTTCACCATGCGGTTGTTGAGAAAGCGCGCGTTACCCTCTTTCAGCATCTGTAAAGCCTTTTGGGGCGTGATCGCCGCCTGGGTCTGCTTCGTCTGCGTCACGGCTGCTGCGGCGCTTTCCGCCCGTCCTGGAGACAAGGCGACACTCGAACCGGCGACCGCCGCGAGGAAGGTACTTCCTGCGGTTTTTAAGAATCCTCGTCTTGTGGTATCTGATCTTTTCAAGGTTCCCTCCTTATCTGGTACTCCGTTTACCTCCTTTACGCTACCGGTGCCCCGCCACGGGTCTACCATTAAACTGGGTCAGTCTCCGCCAGTCAATCAGGGGCTTCCCCGTTTTTCTTATCGGGGAAACTCCTATGGTTTAAATCGGGGAATTGCCTATGGAAAGTCTTGGCAGGTGTGGAAAGCATTGGATTTGCTGATGCGCCCAAGAGGATTCGAACCGCTGACCTGCTAATTGATAATCAGATGCACATCACCGAACTCAGGAAGTTCAGAAACTTTTAACGCGCTGCTACCAACATGGAAGCAAGATCCGAACTCACGTCTCCACCTTCTCCAGGCGGTTGTGTTGCCGGGGCTGCCTGCACGCCCGTTGACATCCTCCCTGGCCTTCACTACTATGACGGCGGTGATAAGAAATGAAACGTAACTTGTGGTATGCTGCCCTGTTCACCGTGTTAGTGCTCTGTTCTGCATGCACAACTTCTCCCGAATTCCGAACAGAGGGGGAAAAAGCCTGCGGCAGAGATTGCGAACGCACACGCGCCGCATGTGTGCGAGAAACAAGGCGAGGAGCAAGTCTTTCGGAACAAGCGAACTGCAATGACGCGCTCCGTGAATGCTACTCGCCGTGCTGGGAGTCTCAGTAACCAGACGCCCGCCCCTAAAAACCACATTATCCAGGACGAGACAGATCACGCCATTGTCTTTCCACTTGAAAACATTGAGTGGGAATTCGACCGTCAACAAAAAGGTTCCTGACACATTTTTCAGCGCGAGGCCGCACTAGACACGGCGGCGTTCCCTACGGTTCGCACATTGGGTTTGTACACCTGAAGAGACAGATAAGAGTGTCAATCAGATTGATCCTTCCATCACCGTTCGCATCCCGAGGATCCCCAGGCTCGGCTGGGGTTCTTCGCGCCTCAAAGATGGCCTCGATGTCATTAAGATCGACATCTCCATCCACGTCAACGTCACAGACCATAGAGACAAAAATCAACACATTATCGGAATCACTGGCGGCTCCGTCGGACACCTTTAATTGCACGACGTAGCTTCCGAACACATCCGGCGTAAAGCGGGACACTACCGCATCGGCGTCGGTAATATCGGCATTGGTTAACGAACTGCCGGCGGGCAGTGATACAAAGCGCCAGTCGAAAGACGGACTCTTTGGCTGATTGTCCGGATCATTGCTGGCTGTCCCATTCAGGACC
>JAAXQN010000122.1 GCA_012974305.1 Candidatus Methylomirabilis sp.
GGCAGGGGGGGTGCTCTCCCTGATCATGCTCTTCGTGCTGGTCGCCTTTTTCCAGGCCCTGGGCCTCACGCTCATTACCGAACCCCTCAATCGGCTGCTAAACCAGATATTTCAGTTCGCCCCCCAGCTGGCAGGCGCTGGGCTCTTGCTATTAACTGCCTGGATTGTCGCCAGCCTCCTGAAGTTGGTCATCTCGCGGGTGCTGAGTGCTGCCAGGCTTGATGAGCGCCTTAGTAGCTATGCGGGTCTCGAGGAGGAGCGGCGCGTCCCCCTCACGAAATCGCTCGCCGATGCGGTGTACTGGCTGGTCTTTCTGCTCTTTTTACCCGCAGTACTGGGTGCCCTGGCCTTGGAAGGGCTGCTCCGGCCGGTCCAAGACATGATGAACCAGATCCTTCGTTTTCTCCCTAGCCTCTTCGCCGCGGGTCTGATCCTGGGGGTCGGCTGGTTCCTCGCCCGCATTGTGCAACGGATTGTGACCAACCTGCTGGTCGCTGTCGGGGCGGACGGGCTGAGTGACCGGGTGGGATTAGCGCCAGTGCTAGGGACGCAGCGCCTTTCCGGGGTCCTTGGGCTGGTCGTCTACATCTTGATTCTTATCCCGGTGCTGATTGCCGCACTGAACGCCTTGGCATTGGAAGCAATCACCCGACCGGCCAGCAACATGCTCAACATGATCCTCGAGGCGATCCCTGCCATCTTTGCCGCCATGCTGCTCGTGTCGCTGGCATATATGGTAGGGCGGGTGGTGAGCGGACTGATCGCCAATCTGCTCAGTGGGGTCGGTTTCGATGCCCTCCTGGTGCGACTCGGGCTCGCCAGGGAGTCTGCTGAAGCAGCGCGGACCCCATCAGCCATCGTCGGATACCTCGTTCTCGTGGCGATCATGTTGTTTGCCACCATCGAGGCATTGGGGCTGCTTGGCTTTGAGGCATTAGGTGACCTGATCGCGCAGTTCCTGGTCTTCGCCGGTCATATTTTCTTGGGGCTGATCATCTTTGCCATCGGCCTCTACCTCGCCAATCTGGCCTCCAAAACCGTGCTGGCGAGTGGAGCAGCTCAGGCCGGTTTGTTGGCCATGGCCGCGCGGCTCTCGATCGTCGTGCTGGCGGGGGCCATGGCGCTCCGGCAGATGGGCCTGGCGAATGAGATCATCAATCTGACCTTTGGTCTGCTGCTCGGGGCAATCGCCGTGGCCGTAGCGATAGCCTTCGGCCTCGGAGGCCGCGATATCGCGGCCCGCGAGTTGGCGGGCTGGATTCAGGGAATACGGTCCAAAGACTCCTGAAGGCAAGGATCACGTTGGAAAGAGAGGGCCCGGCTCACAGTGCCGGGCTCTTTCTTTTTCCCTAGGTATGACCGTGGCCGGTCCATGTGCCAGGCAGGAGGAATTCTGAAAGGCCTCTAATCTGGTTCAGTTTTTGCAAGGTACACCCTTCGAAAAGGAGGGGCCTTTTGGGTTCCTGGGAAGAAACTATTTCGACCTTCCTCGATACCTTCCGCTTGCACAGCATCAAGAGCAAGATCTTGGTCTTCGCTCTGCTGGCCACCCTCATCCCATCCCTGACCATGGGCTGGCTATCGTACGTGCAGAACAAGCGGTCCCTGACGGAAAAGATCACGGAGGAACTGCGAAATGTTACCTCCCATACTGCACGGGAGATTGACTTATGGCTCAAGGAGCGTTTCTACGACGTGCGCGTCTTCTCGAGCTCGTACGAGGTTTCCGAGAACCTGGAGAAAATCCTTCGGGACCAGGGTGCCACAGGGAAGGAAGGCAAGGCATTCCGACGCCTAAAGGACTACCTCAAATCGGTCCGGGCGAAATTTGTCGACTACGAAGAACTCCTGGTTATCAACCAGAAGGCCCAAGTCGTGGCCACCACCGCTCACCGGCCTGGCCCTGTAACCCTCCCACCCGGCTGGCTGAACCTCGCAAGAAAAGATGAGATCATCCTGGGTGAGGCGCATTGGGACGAGGCCTTGAAAAAAGTGGGAATGATGATCGCCGTACCGATCAAGGCCGCAAACGGTCGCTTCTTGGGGGTACTGACGGCAAGACTAAATTTTCAAACAATTCATAACTTCCTGAAAAGCTTCTCCCTTGGAAGATCAGGTCACGTGTATGTGATCGCCCAGGATGGGACCCTGGTCATCAGTTCTCGGCTGATCCCCTCGGCATTCATGAAATCAAAACTGGCGCCTCGGACCACCCAGGCCCTGTTTAAAAAAGAGGCGGCCTCACTCGAATACACGGACCACCAGGGGAAAGGAGTCGTGGGAACCCTCAAGCGTGTGCCCCAGTTGGAATGGGCGGTTGTAGCAGAGATCGGAGGGAAGGAAGCATACGCTCAGATTGTCCGGCTTCGGAATCTGACCCTACTGATGGTGTCAGGGCTACTGCTGGGCATCGGCCTGACCGCCTATCTCCTCGGCCTCACCATCGTTCGTCCCTTGGATCGCCTGACCAAAGGCGCGGCCAAGGTGGCTGCCGGTGACCTGCAAGTGGACCTTCCCGTCTTGAGTGGCGGCGAGGTAGGTTACATGACCGAGGTCTTCAACGATATGGTGGCCCGCCTGCACCAAGGACGGGACGATTTGGCGGCCATCAACACCACGCTGAGCGAGAGAAACAGGGAGCTGGCACAGCTCTCCGTCACCGACAGCCTGACCGGGCTCTATAACCGAAAACATTTAATGGAAACCCTCGCCAATGAGGTGGCCCGAGCCCGCCGGCACAAACGTCCCTTTTCGGTACTCATGATCGATATTGATCACTTCAAGAAGTATAACGACAGCTTCGGCCACCTCGCCGGAGACGAGCTGCTTTCCAAGATCGCGTCCCTCTTCAGGGAATCGATCCGCAGCGTTGATTATGTGGCGCGCTATGGGGGCGAGGAGTTCCTGGTCATGCTTCCAGAAACCGCATTAACTGGAGGCTTGGAGTCTGCTGAACGTATTCGCACTCGCGTGGCCACGGAGACATTTGGCAACGGGAGCAAACAGATCACCGTTAGCATCGGCGTCGCCGGATTTCGAGAGCACGGCGATGCCCCCGAATCCATTATCGCCAGTGCCGATGCCGCCCTTTACCAGGCGAAGCGCCGCGGGCGCAACCGGGTGGTTCGTGCGAGCACCAGACGAGAAGAGAAAACGAAGCAGCGGGCGAAATCCGTCCGTTAAGCTAAAGCACTCTTGACCGCCCTGCTACCGCCCGCCCACCAGAGTCTGATAGACCCAGCCGCCGCGGCCATCCTCGTCTTTAACCCGAACCCAGTCGTCTTTATACGAATGGCCGACGAGCGGGGTGCCTTTCTCTAGCGTGAATAGCACGTCGAAATCGAGACCTGGCCCTTGTCTCACGTTGCTTTTCGCCAACACCTCCAGGGGGAGCGGCAAGGCAAAGAGGACCTCGCCCGAAACCATCGCTATCTTCTCTCGGCCCATCAACCGCTTCTGGCCAATATGCACAAGACCCTTCGCCTGGCTGGCGAGGTACAGGGTGCCGCCGTAGTTATGCTTCTTGAATTCACGGGCGCTCATTTCCAACAGATGCTTGGCCTGGATGACTTCTGGGTTGTCCTTTTGCCCGGCCGCCCTCGCCTTCAGGGCTTTCAAGGCAATCTCGGCTTCTGCCATGGTGGAGGCTGCCTCTGCCTTGCTTTCCAGGCTGTGCAGTTTTGCCTTGGTCCGGACCACCTCTTGAACGGCCTCGTCGTATTTTTTTTCCAGTTCCTTCATTTGGGTTTCTTTTTCCAGAACGGAGAGGTTGAGCTTGGCGTTCTCCTTTTGCAGAGCGTCAGCGTGCTCCCCTGCCACTCCTTCGCCAGGGGCCAGTCTCTGTTGCCGCGTTTTCCCGACGCATGCAGAAAGGAGCATAGTCGAGATGATGAGAGAAAATACCAGGAAGAAACGAGGTCGGTAAGAGCTGAACGGATGGATCGCGGACATGTCCCCCCCTCTCGGCACCATCACTGTGCCTTTCACCCTATCTCGGTGGCCCTCGAGTTTGAGGAAGAAGCAAAATTTGTACCAGTTTGTCCGAGAATGAGGGACGGAATAGCAGGCGGGAAGGGAACCGTTAGGGGCGTGCCTTAAACCGTACAGACCTCCAGTACGCCTCGGCCTGCGACTTGGTGTGCTGGCTGTTAATCTGTATCCTGATGCCCTTGACCTTTTGGGGCT
>JAAXQN010000252.1 GCA_012974305.1 Candidatus Methylomirabilis sp.
ATCCTCGGTCATATCGACAATCCGCCCGAATTGACCCCGGCCGAGAAACAAATCCTGCGCCATGGCCACAGCTTTATAGTTACCCAGCATCCTCAAGGCGTCCCCCCGCGAATGTTTCTGTACAGGCTGCTTGATCCTCAACAGCCGAGGGGGGGCCTCCTGGTGGGAGAAATCAATCCCAAGTACCTCTGGGGCGTAGGCGATTACCAGAATACATTACCCCCCATGACCGAACTGTGCGTGCTGGATCACTCAAACACGCTAATCTTCTGTTCACTTCCCGGCACGGTGTCTTTTCCGAAGCCGGTGACGGATGAAATGGCGCGCGGCGCGTCTGGACAGTTCGAGTGGACACACGACGACAACGAGTATCTGGCCAGCTACTGGTCCATCCCCTTGAAGTTCAGATTTCGTGTTCCGAAGTGGACGGTGGTATTGAGCGAGTCGAAAACCGACGCGCTCGCCCCGATGGCCAATTTCAGAAGGATCTTCCCTCTCGTTGTCCTCATGTCTCTCTGGGTGGTCCTCCTCCTCAGCACCAGCCAGATTCGGAGGAACCTTGTCCCTCTCGAAAAGCTGCGGGAAGGGACCCGGCGCATCGCCATGAGGGACTTCGAGAGTCGGGTAACGGTCACGAGCGGCGACGAGTTCGAAGAACTCGCCGGATCCTTCAATACCATGGCCAGCCGATTAGGCAGACAGTTCTACACCTTGGCCACCATAGCTGAGATCGACCGAGCCATTCTCTCGGCGTTGGAAACCGAGACAATCGTGGATACGGTGCTCACCCGTATGCGCGACGTTTTTCCCTGTGACGGCATCGGCGTGACCCTTGTCGACCCCGATTCGAGCGATAGGGCGCGGACATATATTGCGAGCGACAACCCCAAAAGCGAAGCATGGGTCGAGGCCACGCAGCTCACAGCAGCAGAAATCCAAGAACTGCGCGACAATCCGGAAAGCCTCATCACCAACGCCGACGAAGGTGGCCCCCACTATCTTGCGCCCCTGGCCCGACGGGGCAGCAAATCATTTTGGGTCCTCCCGATCTTCCTCAAAGAAAAGTTATCAGCCATCATTACCCTGGGGTACGCTGATCCACCTGAACACAGCCACGAAGACCTGGCCCAGGCCCGTCAATTGGCCGATCAGGTGGCGGTGGCCCTGTCAAATGCCCGCCTGATCGAGGAGCTGGACCAACTGAACTGGGGCACGCTGATCGCCCTGGCCCGGGCCATCGATGCGAAATCTTCTTGGACGGCGGGCCATTCCGAGCGGGTGACGGAACTCGCCTTAAAGATCGGGCGTGTGATGGGACTCCCCTCGAAAGAACTGGACATCCTGCATCGAGGGGGGCTGCTTCACGACATCGGCAAGATTGGCATCCCCGCCGCGGTTCTCGATAAGCCCGGGAAATTGACAGACGAAGAATTTTTGCTCATGCGCGAGCACCCACGCAAGGGAGCCCGGATTTTGGAACCCATCGCCGCGTATGCCGAAGTCGTTCCCATCGTATTACAGCATCACGAGTGGCTCGATGGGAATGGCTATCCCGATGGTCTCGCCGGAGAAGATATAAGCTTGGGTGGGCGCATTTTTGCGGTGGCCGATGTCTTTGACGCACTCAGCTCAAATCGGCCCTACCGAGTCGGACTGGACCGCGCGGAGGCCGTTGAGCGAATCAAGCAAGGAACCGGCCACCAGTTCGACCCAAAGGTGGTGGAGGCCTTTTTGGAAGTTATGGTCCAGGAGGATAAAGAGTCACACGACCAGGCAGCACAGTCACCTTCATTACATCGGCCTTGACCAACTGCACCCGCACCGATCCATCACTTATCACCGGACGTCGCCGACCCGGTGCAACTTGATGGCATTGACGGTCCCAGGCTTCCACATCGGAGTCCCCGAAAGAACAACCAAGTTGTCGCCGGCCTTAACCCAGCCCTCCGTGAGAAGGAGGCCCTCCATTTCTTGGACCATCTCTTCGAGCGTCTCCCGCCGCTGAATGAGGAGCGGAACGATTCCCCAGTACAGAGCCATGCGTCGTCGCGACTCTTCTGAAGGGGTCAGGGCCAGAATTGGGACCTCGGGGCGGTCCTGTGAGATCAGCCGGGCGGTCAAGCCAGACTCGGTGAAGACGACGACAGCCTTGGCATGGAGGCTCCGGGCGGCCCGACAGGCAGCATCGCTGGCGACCACCGGAAAACTCCCCTCCTCCCCATGTGGTAACGGGGGCTGCCGCACGTGCAGCTCTGCTTTGAGCGTAATTCGGGCCATAATCTCCACCGCCCCGACCGGGTAACCTCCGGTCGCGGTCTCCGCCGAGAGCATCACCGCATCGGTCCCGTCGAAGATGGCATTGGCGACATCAGAGGCCTCCGCCCTAGTCGGCCTCGGATGTTCCACCATGGATTCCAGCATCTGGGTCGCGATAATCACGGGGACCTTGTACCGGCGGGCCTGGCGGAGAATGATCTTTTGGAGGACCGGGACCTCCTCAATGGACATCTCCACCGCCAGATCTCCCCGGGCCACCATAACCCCCGACGCCGTCTTCAGGATATCGTCGAGGTTTCGAACGGCCTCAGGCTTCTCGAGCTTGGCGACAATCGGAATCTTAGCCCCCGAGGCCCCCAGAAAGTTTCTGACGTCCATGAGATCGGCTGCGCTCCGCACAAATGACGTGGCAACAAAGTCCACCCCATGGGCAATCCCGAACTGCAGATCTGCCATGTCTTTCTTGGTCAATGCAGCCCTGTGCAGCCGTCCGCTGGGCAGACTGATTCCCTTATGGTTTCGGAGAATCCCGCCCGTCACGACCCGACACCGCACATCCGCGCCATCAGACGCCAATACTTCGAGCTGAATCAAACCATCATCAGCGAGGATCCGATCCCCGGTCCGAACTTCTCGGAAGAATTCGGGGAAAGGGGCATGAGCGCACTCAGCGGTCCCCATGACGGCCCGGCTGGTAATGGTAAACTCTGCTCCCGTCCGGAGCAGAGCCGCCCCCCCTTCGAAATCCCCCAAGCGAATCTTTGGTCCGGGAAGGTCCTGAAGGATGGCTACCGGCTTTCCCAACTTCACCCCGAGGGTTCGGATCCGCTGGATGATCCGAGCATGTTCCTCATGGGTGCCATGGGCGAAGTTGAGACGGGCAACATCCATCCCGGCGAGGATGAGGCGCTCGAGAACCTCTTCGGACTCGCTGGAGGGACCGATCGTACACACGATCTTTGTCCGCCGTATCTGCTGGCTTATCCCTGCGGTCATTATCCCCCTACCTTCTTCGTGGCTATCTTTACATGAATTTCCATAGTTGAACCTCGCTCACAACCCATCCCTCCTCACTCGGCTTCTTGCTTTCGCCATATGGAAACCATCGTGGAAAGCGGATTCCCCGCCTCGTCGTACGCAGATGCAACCGCGGTCCGATACCCTTCCCTCTGGAGCCGCGCCTTCACCGCTTCCGCCTCCTTTGCCCGTACCCCTTTCGGTGCGGCGCCGCGGCGGAAGGCATTGGTGACGAACTCATACCCTTGCGTCACTAAATTCTGAACGGCAGGATCCTTGGCAGCCATCACGTTCACGTACTCTCCTCGCCCGTAATCCCTCGGCATAATCCAGTCACCCCCCTATCTCTTTCGGCGCAGGTGGGGGAGCCACCGCGGGACACGTTCTTTGTAGACGACGTACGTATCAGTAAAGCGGATCTCCAGTCCTTTCTCTTCAATGGCGACGACGTACCAACACACCACGCTCACCACCAAACCTAAATAGAGCAAAATTGCCAGTGACTCTGCCAACACTGCTTCACCGAACACGGTTGCAAAGACGCCGAGCATCATGGGGTTCCGAACATACTGATATGGACCGGCCAGGATGAACCTCTGGGGAGGATCCCAGGGGGCTGGAGTGCCCCCGCCCCGGGTGAACAAGAGAGCGGCTGACCACACCACCAGGATGACGCCAAGACTTATCGGGACAAGGCCGACCCATCGGAAAGGACCGAGAGAAACTTCGACCAGGTGTCGGTCCCACTTCGTCACCAGGAGGGGAAAAAGAATTGAGACGGTCACCCCGAGCACCAGCCCCACGACGATGATCCACCGCCGGAGGGTAGCTTGCTCGTCGGCGTTCACGACTTCCTGCTCCCCTCACTCCTTTCTTGCTCGAAAGAGGTGTGGAGGATATTCACCGCTTGACCACAACGTTGGTCGTGGTCTTCACGACAGGAGGCAGAGCCTGAATCTTGTCGACCAGCTCCCAAAGGGCTCCGAGCTCCTCCACCTCGACCATAGCAATGACGTCGAACCGTCCCGTAACCACATCGGCCTGCTTCACGCCGGGTAACGTGACGATCTCTTCCTCTACTTTGAGATCTCTTGCCTTGATTGCCTCGATAAATATATAGGCCCGGACCATGTTTATTCCTCACTTTCCAGACTTCGCCGGCTTGATCTTGCGGAGCTTCGGAACCTCTTTCAAGATCTTTCGCCGGTCTTTCACCCGAAGACTCCGTGGCTTGAGCTTGACTACCTTTCCTCGAGGCATCGCTATCCGCAATGAAAAAACCCCGCGGATTTTAGACCGCGGGGCCATTTCCCCTTTCCATTCTCACCACGTCCCCCGTTCGGACGGACCGGCAACCCCGCTACAATTCAGCCTATCACCTGACGAACGAGGGGTCAACCTTCCTCATCTCGGAGATCCAGTCGGCGATGAAGACATTGAACTCTCGGGGCCCCTTAGCGAGGCGATCCGAACTAAAGACAAGCTTTTTCCCATCAGGAGAGAAAAAGGGGAAGCTATTGAAGCCGCCGAACGAGATTCGCTCCAGGCCGGTGCCGTCAATATTGATGAGATAGAGATCAAAACTCCGCGTCCCAGGGTCATGGAGATTTGACGAGAAGATAATTTGCCGCCCGTTCGGATGAAATGCGGGGGCCCAGTTGGCTGCCCCATTGTGGGTCAACCGCCGTGTATTTGCTCCGTTCGCATCCATGACGAAGATCTCAGCGCGCGTAGGCCGCAACAGGCTTTTGGAGAGAAGACGCTCGTAGTCGGCCATTTCTTGGGGCGTATCGGGATGGTAAGCTCGGTAGATGATCTTTGTCCCGTCCCAGGAGAAGAAAGCTCCCCCGTCAAAACCTTTCTCGAAGGTGAGTCGCCGGAGGTTCCGCCCCTTGATATCCATGGTATAGATGTCCAGATCCCCCGCTCGCAACGAAGTGAAGACAATCTTCTTGCCGTCCGGAGAGAGTGCCCCCTCGGCATCGTATCCGGGATGATGGGTGAGGCGCGTCAGGCCGGTCCCGTCGGCATTGGCGATGTAAATATCGTAGTCGTAGAGTGCCCAGACATACCCATGAGAGCGGTCCGGTCTGTGCGGGCAGGCGGCGTCTCGCATATGGGTTGAGGCGTAGATCATCTGCTGGTTCCCGGGAAGGAAAAAGGAGCAGGTCGTCCGTCCGAGACCGGTGCTCACCAGGCGGACGTCGCTTCCGTCCGTGTTCATAATGAAGATCTGGTCACAGCCGTATCCGCCGCGCGTTGATTGAAAGATCAACTTCCTCCCGTCCCAGGAAAAGTAGGCCTCGGCGTTCGACCCTCCGAAGGTCAGCTGCCGGAGATCAGCCAGATGCTTTCCTTCCCCGGGGTTGAGCAGGATGCTTTCAGCCGAGACAATGCCCGCCCCAAAGGCCAGGAGAATCAGAATCAAAACAATCAACCTCGCCCGGTGGACGGAAAGAAGCTTCCGACGGTCATCAAAGATGACTACCGAGGCTGAGGGATACATCGGCCGCACCTTGGAGAGATCTCGGTCAATGCACATGAGATCCTCCCAGAAAGACGAGCCAGCCTACGCCCAAACTTGCAGCCGTCACCAAGATCGCGGCGATGAGGACACCGAGCGTGATCAGAAAAAAACCCCGTCCGAGAGAAAGTCCGAAAAGAAATGACGCCACGGACCCCGTCCAGGCCCCAGTAATGGGGAGAGGAATGGCAACGAACAGGACAAGTCCCATCTCTTTATAGACCTGAAAATAGCGCTCCCCCTTTCGGCGGGTCCGGGTGAAAAGCCAGTTGAAAAATCTATCCCAGATACGCCAGCGTTCACGCAGAAATTTCGAAACCGGCTCCAGGAGTTTCAGAATAAAGGGGATGGGTGCTAGATTGCCCAGGACTGCCCAGAGCACGGCAGACCAGACGGGAAGTTTGTAGACACCGAGGGCTACCGGGATTGCCCCCCTGAGTTCCGAGATCGGGAGGGTGGCCATAATAAAGGTGGCCATCTCCGGAGGAAGTCCCTGCATCCACTGCACCAGATTCATTGTCCTGCTCCTGAGCGGCAGATTTCACACGGGCAGAGGCTCCGCAGGAAATCGAAAGAGTATATTCCTGTACTGTGACCGTCGCTCCACGTGAAATTCAACGCATAGCGGCCCACCGGCGCCATCTGCACGATCCGAATCTCCCCCCGACCGATCACCGGGCCGGTCAGGACCTGAAGCCCCCCCTGTGGTCTCTCGGCCGGTCTCTCGGCCGTATGACAATCGGCGCAGGGGCACACCTTCCGTAAATCGTCCAGCGGATAACGGCTCTCATGGCCATCACGCCAGCGGACGTAGAGCTGGCGTCGATCCTCCTCGAGGCCATAGTCCACTGGATCCGAAACGAATCCCATCCGACTCCTCCTTCCAGAACAGGTCTCGGCAGTCCTCAGGCGATACCGGGGACGCCGGGGTGACGCGCAGGTTCTCCTCCTCGTGGCAGCGCTCGTCCAAGCCGACGAGGAGAGGTGTGATCCGGTGGCGAATAGGGGTACATGAACCTAGCATCAATTTGCACGAAGGACAAGGTTCTGACCCTTCACATTGACACCGGAAACTCGCTATGGTATTGTACTTGTGCATCTTGGATGCTCAGGGAGGGTCGCACAGGGAGCACACCGTGTACGAGGATATCCCCCATTACAACAGAAAAACCAAAAAAAAGAGGCGACCGCGCCTCATGGCCGTCGTCAACGACTCTTGCACCGGGTGTGAGGCGTGTATTCCCTTTTGTCCGGTAGATTGTATCGACCACGAACCACCTGGGACGTACACCGGGGCGGTCATTCCCCCCGTCCGGATCCGTTGGCACGAGTGCATTGGGTGCCTGATCTGCGCCCGGGTCTGTGATGGCATGGCTTGGGAGGCCATTGATATGATCCCCATCGACGATTTTGAGGATCAGTTCCGAGTTCCGATCGGGGATCAGGCCCATCCCCCCGAGGAAGCCCCTCAAGAAGCAGTGACCGCCGGAACTCCCGACTAGTTCCGCACCAACTATTTCTCACTAAAATTCCGCGCTGGTGCGGCACTTCCGCTAGGGGGGCAGGCCCCCCTTCGGCGCTCGGCGTGCGCCTCGCTGAGCACCCCCCAGGCGTAGGGGAGCTTCTCCCCTACAACCCCTCAGTACCCCTAGCTGAATTCTGGGGTGCTTAGGAGGAGTTAGTTGGAGGGGCACTAGACCTCTCGGACTTCCCTCACCTCAAAACGGGTAAAACCTACCGATTGCAGCATTTCCGCCATTACCGCACTGGCCTGTTCCGGCGAGGCGACATCAATCCCGAAAAAATCGACTGTCACCGCATACGTCATCACGCTTCCTCGTTCCCTCTCCCAGATGCCAGCAGTTGGGTTTCGGATATTTGAACCCTGGTTTCGTAAATGCCTTGACGACAGGCAACCAGAGGGGTAGCGTACATCCGGATCCTGCCACGGTTAGCGCCGAGGTGTGAGTGTGTCTGAAGCATCCTCCCCGGAACCCCACATCTCCGTGGTCGAGCCCTCGGTAGGTGTCGAGGGAGGAACTGTCGTCGTTGTGGGGACGGGCTTTCTCAGCGGCGGGACACCACCCCTCGTATTTCTCGGCGAGGCCGAGGCCCGGCCATCGATCGCCTCCGATATCCGCCTGGTCCTCCCGATCCCCCCCGATGCGACCGCTGGCCCCCTCACCCTCATGATCGATACAGAGCCTATCAGCACTCCTTTCACCATCGGGACCAAGCTGGCCACCGGAGTTCACCCGGTGGCCAATCCCGTGGTGGACGCAGAGGGGGTCATTTACACCACCATCAGCGGCCGGCGTGGACAGAAGGTTCCAACCCCACTGGTGCGCATCACCCCCGCCGGGGCCGTGGAGCACATTACTGCTCTCCCTATCAATCCCACTGGGCTGGCGCTCCAGCCCGATGGGGCCCTCTTGACCTCGAGCCGATACGATGGGTCCGTATATCGTCTTCTTCTTCCTGAAGGAGACGCCCAGGTGATCGCGGAAGACTTGGGCATTGCCACGGGTCTCTGTCTCGACGAGGCCGGCGTCCTATACATCGGAGATCGAACCGGAACCGTCTACCGTCTGCCGCCAGAGGGCCAGGCCGAGCCCTTCGCCTCCCTGCCGCCCAGCGTGGCCGCCTTCCATCTGACCGCCGGGCCGGACGGAAACCTCTACGCCACGGCCCCGACACTCTCCAACCAAGATGTCATTTACCAGATCAACAGCTTCGGTGATGCCGAACCCTACTGGGGACCCCTGGAAAGACCTCAAGGCCTTGCGTTTGACCGGCAGGGTCGGCTCTGGGTGACTGCCGGGGTCAGGGGACACCGCGGGGTCTACATGTTCTCGAACCGACAAGCCCCCCGGCTTATGATAACCGGAGCCAACTTGGTCGGCCTCGCCTTCGCGCCCGACCAGTATTTGATCCTGGCCAGCACATCGGCGATCTTCCGCATTCCGCCTTTCGCGTAAGCATTCTGACCCGCCCACCACCGCGGCTTTTTCATGCAACGCTACGTCTTCGACGTTGGCGTGACCCCTTCTACCTGCAGGAGGCGACGCTTCCACGTCAGACCCCAGGCAAAGCCACCCAGGGACCCGTCAGACGCCACAACCCGGTGGCAGGGGATGAGAAGGGGGATCGGATTCGCTCCTACAGCCTGCCCGACTGCCCGCGCCGCCCGAGGCATCCCGATCGTCCTCGCCACCTCTTGGTAGCCCTGCGTTGCCCCGTGCGGAATTCCCCGCAGGACCGCCCACACCTTCTGTTGAAAAGGAGTAGCTGCCGTAAGATCCAGCGGATAGTCGAATGAGACCGCCTCTTCTCGGAAGTAACAATCGAGGTCCCGAGCCAGCTTTTCGTATCCCTGTCCCCGAGCCAAGGGGAAAGCAAACTTTCCCTGCAAGGCCTCGAAGGCCCTCTCTGGGGTCTCGACCGGGAGCGTGAGGGCCAGGATCCCTCGCTCGGTATAGGCAACGGCCACCCAGCCACGGGTGGTTTTAAGCAACTGGTATAAGCTGGTCCTCTCACGCATCAGTCCTTCTCCACGAGGGCCACTAATTCGATCTCTACCAATGCCCCCAAAGGGAGCCGGGCGACACCGACGGTGGAACGGGCTGGGCTGGGTCCTGCAAAGTACGTGGCGTAGATCTGGTTCATGGCCTGAAAGTGGCCAAGATCGGTGAGAAAGACCGTCGTCTTCACCACCTGTTTGAAGGAGCTCCCTGCAGCCTCGACAACGGCCTTGAGATTCTCCAACACCCGACGGGTCTCGGTCTCAATCCCTCCCTCCACGAGTTTGCCCGTGGCCGGGTCCAGCCCGATCTGTCCCGCGGTGAAGAGAAACCCATGTGCTTTTACCCCCTGCACATAGGGCCCCACCGCCTTCGGGGCCCTTTCCGTCGCCACGACCTCGAGCTCCATCGACTCCCCGCGCTCTACCACGCCATCTACCCTCCTCTCGTTCCCGCCCCTCAAAAAAAGTGGGCCGCGGTCGTCTCGGTCAATAACCACGGCCCAGGGAATCTCTCACGCACGGCGCTGGCAAGTCTATGTGCTCCCCCGCTTCCTGGGGCCCCGTTCGATCTCGGTCACCATCCGACCCCCCTCGAAAATCCGAACCGTTCCCGTGGATTCGGAGAGAGTCACGATAACCGCATCAGTGCTTGCACTCATTGAGGCTGCTACCGCGTGCCGGGCCCCGAGACCGGGGGGTAACTCGTCCCCCGGAACGGGAGGACGGAGGTAGGCCCCACCGGTGACGATCACGCCGTCCGACCGGATGACGAAGGCGCCATCGATGGCGCAAAACTCTTTTACTGACTCCATGATTTGTGGATCCAGGAGGTTTCGTCGCTCCTCTGGATGGCCCTGGAAGGGATTCAAGACCAGCTGATCGACGTACTTCATGACTTCTTCGGTGTCCCCGAGTACGAAGATGGCTCCGACTGATTTCCCCTCCCGGCCCTCATGGGCCAATTCCACTGCCAGGTCCACCACCCGGGCAAACACCTCGGGATTCACAACCGTCATAAACGAGCCCCCCTCCTTTAGCGAGAAGAGCTCAAACTCCTCCCCCACCTCCATGATCATCATGGTATCCAGAGCTCCAAGATGCTGGATCCCGGACAGAAACAGGATGAGATCCCCTAGCTGGAGATATCCTTTGGAGAGCGCCAAGAGAGCAGCCAACTTGATCTGCGCGACCCGATTCAAGGCCACCGGCGGGAGGTGGATAATCTTATCGGCTACCCCCTGTAGCCGCGGTGCCCGGAGCCGCTTCCGGGTGAAGAAGACCACCTCCGTCTCACCGAAAACCCCCTTGAGCTGGGCGGGGTCAGATACCAGGTCGGCGTTCAGAAACACAGCCCGGACACCCGAGTCTTTGGCGACGCTGCGCGCCGCCTCGATCATCGCCCTCGTAAGCTCTCCTGGTTTCATGGCGTCACTCTACCATATGTCGAGAGAACGGGCAACGAAGCGGCCGAGGTCCCACGCGTGAAAAAAGACACGTTTATCTGCGAATCTACGGCATCATTTCGGGCCGGCACGTGAAGAGGGTAGCCAGAAAGGAGTGCAGCATTACTCGGCAAGGGCCTGCAGAAAATCGTGGACGGCAGCCGCAGCATGGGAGGGCAGTCCCCCCACTCTTCGAATTTCCTCAATAGTGGCCTGTTGCATGGCCTTGAGAGAACCAAAGCCTCTGAGGAGGGCCTGCCTCCGTTTCTCTCCTACTCCAGGGATCTCCTCCAGGATCGAGGAGAGGCTCTGCTTCCCACGGAGCTTCTTGTGGTACGTGATGGCAAAACGATGGGCTTCATCCCGAATCTGCAGAAGCAGGTGCCTGGCCCGGGAGCCTTCGGGGAGTGCAATCGGCGTGTGCCGGAACGGGTGGTGAACGACCTCTTCCTCTTTCGCCAACGAAATGATGGGCAGCTCCCGCTGCCCTAGTCCCCGGGCCACCTTGAGCGCCACGTTCAGTTGCCCACGTCCCCCGTCGATGAGGATCAGATCGGGCAGGGGCCACTGCGCCACTCTGGCGAACCGCCGCCGCAGGACCTCCTCCAGCATGGCATAATCATCCGCCCCACTCACCGTTTTGATCCGGTATCGTTTGTAGTCTGAGCGGCGGGGTAAGGCATCTTCATACACCACCTGGGACCCGACTGCTAGCATCCCCTGGATGTTAGAGATGTCATAGGCCTCTATTCGGTGGGGGATTTGGGAGATGGCCAGCACCCTCCGCAGATCTTCGAGTGCCGCGTCCCGGCCTGCTGTCGACTTCAAGCTCGCCATCAGGACAATCTCGGCGTTCTTTACCGCCAATTCGACCAGGCGGGCCTTGCGGCCCCGCTGGGGATGGCGAACCTCCACGCGGTGTTGGGCGCGCTCCGAAAGCCACCGCGCGGTCACGTCCGCATCCTCCATTGGATGCGACGTGAGAACCTCGGGCGGGATGGTCCGCCGTCGGAGATAGAACTGCCGGATGAAAGCATCCAGGAGGTCTCCAGGCGTGCGGGCAAGCCCTTCGCCACAGGTGAAAGACTCCCGGCCGACAAGTCGTCCCCGGCGGATCAGGAGGATTTGAATATTGGCCTCCGCTCCTTGGATACTGATCCCAAAGGCATCCTGCTCTTCGCCACCCGCTGAGAGGACCTTCTGCCCGGCCAGGGCTTCCCGTAAAGTGAGGAGTTGGTCCCGGAACTTGGCCGCCCGCTCGAACTCCAGCCTTCCTGCCGCCTGATGCATGCTCTCCTCAAGCTGCTTGGCCAGCTCGCGGTCCCGTCCCTCCAGGACGAGACGGACCCGCTCCACCACCTGATCGTATTCCGCCTTGCTCACCGACTGCTCACAGGGACCGAGGCAACGGCCGAGATGATAGTCCAGGCAGTGCCGGCGCCCCCGAATGTCGGGACATTTCCGGAGGGGGAAGGTTCTGTTGATCAGGTGGAGGAGCTGCCACATGGTGGTGGCGGGCACATACGGACCAAAGTACAGGGCCTTGTCCTCTTTCACTTGCCGGACCACCTGCAGACGCGGCCACGGATCGTGAAGGTCCAGCTTGAGGAAGGGGTAGTGCTTGTCATCTTTGAGCACAACGTTATATTTGGGCTGCCGCTCCTTGACGAGATTCGACTCCAAGATCAGGGCCTCGATTTCATTGTCGGTGACGATCACCTCGACATCCAGGACCTGCGAAAGCAGGCTCGCCATCCGTTCGGACCGCTCCGACTGCGCTTCCCGCCTCTGAAAGTAAGACTGCACCCGCTTCCTCAGGGAAAGGGCCTTGCCGATGTAAAGCATCTCCCCCCTTTTCCCCTTGAAGAGATAGACCCCGGGTCGGTCCGGCAGCCCTTTGATCTTTTCCGATAGCATCATGCTTCAATCTTCGTTCAACGGGCGGAGGGTGTCAAGCCACCCGGCAGCTCAACGGTCAGGCCTTTAAGCAGATACGTTCTGCAAAAGCCCGCGGATAGGGGCCTCGGTGCGATGAATCCCTTGACTCATGTTGCAATCTCAAGCTATAAATCAAATCAGTGAGGAAAATCGGGTGACGGCACTACAGGATAAGCGTATCGCGTTCATCGGCGCTGGGAACATGGGCGAGGCCCTGATCAAAGGCCTCCTCCAGGCAGGACAGGTTCGCCCGGAACAGGTGATCGCGACCGACATCCGAACAGATCGCCTCGACGTAATACACAAGATGTATCGCATCGAGACCTTGACCAATAATGAGGAAGCCGCCACCAAGGCTCAGATCCTCCTCCTCGCCGTGAAGCCGCAGGTGATGGATGAAGTCCTCACCGGGCTCCGTGGAGCGGTGACAGAGGATCATCTCCTTCTCTCGGTCGCCGCTGGGATCCGGACGGCTTTTATTGAAGCCAGGTTTTCTCACCCAACCCGGGTTGTGCGGATCATGCCCAACACGCCTGCCCTCATCCTGGCCGGTGCGAGTGCCATCACGTCTGGACGGCACGCCACTGAAGAGGATCTGAAGTCCACCCAGGAGGTCTTCGAGGCGGTGGGCCGCGTCGTCCAAGTTGAGGAAAAGTTGATGGATGCCGTGACCGGTCTGAGCGGGAGTGGCCCCGCCTACATCTTTGTCTTGATCGAGGCTCTTGCGGACGCGGGGGTCCAAATGGGACTTACTCGCGAGGTCGCCACGTTGCTCGCAGCCCAGACAGCCTTCGGAGCAGCCCGGATGGTTCTGGAATCGGGAGAACACCCCGCCAAACTCAAAGATATGGTCTCCTCACCTGCGGGGACCACCGTCGCCGGCCTCCACGTCCTGGAACAGGCGGGTTTTCGAGGGTTACTCATGGAGGCGGTCGAGGCGGCAACCCGGCGATCCATGGAGCTGGGTGAGGAATAGGCAATGTTCGTCTTTGCCAACTTGTTGACTGCTATCGCACAAATTTTACACATTGGTCTCTTCGTCTATATGTGGGTGATCATCATCCGGGCGGTTATCTCCTGGGTCAACCCGGACCCGTACAACCCGATCGTCCAGTTTCTCTATCGCAGCACCGAACCGGTCCTGCAGCCGGTCCGCCGAGCCCTTCCTGTCGCTTGGGGGATCGATTTTTCCCCGCTGGTGGTCATCCTCGCGATTATGTTCTTGGACCAATTTTTCGTGGCTTCCTTACGGGAGCTGGCGTGGAGGCTTCGATGAAGAATCTGACCCCTCTCGAAATCGCACAGCGAGAATTTCGACGGTGCTTCCGCGGTCTGGATCCGGTGGAGGTCAGGAATTTCCTGGAAGGGATCGCCGAGCAACTGCAAGGGCTCCTCAAGGAGAGTATCCTCAAGGAGAATCGGATTGAGAAACTGGAGACCCAGCTAGAGACGTATCGGGGGCGGGAGAACGAAGTCAAGGAAGTTCTCTTCGCCCTCCAGCGCATGACCGATGACATGAAAGACACAAGCCGGAAGGAGGCCGAGCTCATCATCAAGGACGCCGAAATCAAGGCGGAGGCCCTCTTGGAGCGCGGCCATCTGACGTTGGGCCGATTGCAGGGAAAAATTGCGGACCTGAAGCGGGAGAAGGCCCTTTTCGAGGGAAAGGTTCGGGGGGCCATCAAGCTCTACCAGGATCTCCTAGACACCGAGGCTGCAGAGGACGCCAGTGAGCCTGTCCAACCTGAATCTCCAGGTGCGGGGTCCTGATCTTCTCCTCCCTGTTCTCGTCCGGCCGGGGGCCAAGCGGGATGAGATCATCGGAGTCCGGGAAGGAGTCCTGAAAGTAGCCGTCACTGCCCCACCTGTGGACGGCAAAGCCAACACAGCCTGCCGCCGCCTGTTGGCCACCACCCTGAAGGTTCCCCTCACCCATGTAGAGATCATCGCCGGAGCGCAGGCCCGTCACAAGCGAATCCGGATACGAAATGCCGACCTCGTCTCCTTCACGGCACGCCTCGCTCCCCTCCTCAAGTAGCACATCTCAGCTATCAGCCGCCCGACCATTTGAAGTCCCACGGGAATTCCTCCGACGTCCGTACCGCACGGGATCGTGATTGCGGGAAGTCCGGTCAGATTCGCGGGGCTCGTAAAGCGGGTGATGGTTGGCTGAAGCCTTTTCCGGATCCCGCGAATGGCGACCGTCTGCTCGCCGATAGGTGGAGCCACAATAGGGAGGGTCGGAGTAACCAACAGGTCCACCTGATGGAAGACAGCGGAAAACTCCTCCATCAGGAGCCGACGAGCTTGTTGGGCCCGCACATACTGTGAGGCTCCAAGGAATTCTCCCAGCTCCAGACGGCGCCGGACATCTATCCCAAGCTCTCGCCCGCGGGTCCGGAGGAGCCGACTGTGGTTGGCGGTCGCCTCGCTCGAGAGGGTAAGAAACTGAATGGCAGGTGCATGACGGAGGAGAGGGATTGATACCTCCTCCACGCTCGCCCCCAGACCCTCCAGAACTCCAAGGGCCCCTTCCACCGCCCCCATGACTAAGGGATCTACTTCGGCCGGGTCGTAAAAGAAATCCCTCGGTAGCCCAATTCTGACCCCCTTCATGTCACTCTCAAGCGCTCGACAATAATCTGGAACCGGCAACGAACTCGTAGTGCCGTCTCGCGCATCGGACCCGGCCAAGACCTGAAGCAGCAGCGCTGCGTCCTCCACCACATTTGTGATGGGCCCGACATGATCGAGGGACCAAGCCAGAGGGAAAACACCGCTGCGGCTCACTCGACCGTAGGTTGGCTTCAGTCCGACCACCCCACAGCAGGCAGCCGGGATCCGTATCGAACCTCCGGTATCGGTTCCCAGAGATCCGACACAGAGGGATGCAGCCACGGCCGCGGCAGAGCCCCCGCTGCTTCCCCCCGAGATCCGATTGAGGCTCCAGGGATTCCGCACTGCTCCGAAATGGGGATTGTCGCATGTAATTCCGTAGGCGAGCTCGTGAAGGTTTAGCTTTCCCAAGAGGATGGCGCCTGCCTCCTTGAGACGGTGAATGACGGTGGCATCCTCCTGAGAGACAAAATCCTTGAAAACCCGTGTCCCGGCGGTGGTGGGAAGGCCGGCGGTGAAGAAGAGGTCCTTCACCGCGATCGGGATACCATGGAGTGGGCCGAGCGGCCGGCCGCGCGCAATGGCATCTTCCGCCGTCCGGGCCGCCTGAATTGCCTCTTCGGCGTAACACGCAATATAGGCATTGATGGGCTTCCCATACGTGGAGATGCGTTCCAACATCGCTTGTACAAGCTCAACGGGTGAAAGCTCTCTTCGGTGGATGAGGCGCGCCGTGGAGACGAGGGAAATCTCGGAAATGTCGTTCGCCTGGGATCGAGGCCCTGCAGGCAACTCCGCCGGCTCTCCGGGCGACGATACCGGTTCTCCAAGGACGACAGAGAGCGCCGGCTCTTCCCCGTCTAACTCCTCCTCATCGAGGGCCGCGAGAACCTCTTCCACTGTCTCGTAGGCCTGCCGCCAGGCCTCCATATCTTCTTCCCCGTGCGGCAGACGTCTCGCATCTGCCAGCGCTCGAAATAGTTCCGGGCGGAGGGACATATGGCAGCCCTGCTCGCGCTAAGGGTTTTACCTTTTCACTCTTTCGGGACCACCTCGAACTCGAAGATAAGAGGAAACGCTGTGGGCCCAACGTAGAGGGAGGTAAATTGGAGGAAAACGGCCTTGGCATCCTTAGGAATGGCCGGAAAGACTAACAGTCCTTCACGACTCCGGTCAGGGGCAATGACCATATACCCTGTAAGGACCTCTTTCTGGGCCGCCTGAAGTAGGGTTGGATTTTCAGCAAAGGTCTGGAAGAGTTCGGCAGCATCGAATGCCGCGTCACCCCGGTTCCCTTGATCCTTCAGGATAGTGAGACCCGAATCTAAGGTCAACTGGTCCCGGGACCGGTTCTCGATCCGAACATAGAAGGGAGTAATGTCATCTCGCATCTTTCCAAAGGGGTTCTTTCTGCGATGCTTTTGAAAATACGCGATCACGTCCTCCGAGGCGAGAGGCCGCACCGTTACGGTTAAAGGTCCGGGAGTCGCGATGACGTTCCGACCGCTCACCGTGTACGTCGGGGTGCGGGAAGGCGCCGGACGGAGGCCGACTTTCTCGGGGGGAGCTGAAGCAGTCAACGCACAACCGCTCAACACAAGCCCCGAACATACGAGGAGGATTGACCAAAAGAGCAAGCGCGGGCCGCCGTTGCCCGCCCTTGCTCTCCAATTTGTCCGTTGCAAGGCCAACGTCATCTAGACCTGCATGGCGCGGAGGCGTTTGACTCGCTCCTCGACCGGAGGATGGGTGGAGAAGAAGCGCAAGAAAGACCTCCCCGACAGCGGATTGACGATGAAGAGATGGGATGTCGCCTGGGATGTCGCCGGGTTGGCTTCCAAGGGGATCCGCTCGGCAACGGCATGGAGTCGCTCGAGGGCCGAGGCCAACCCGGAGGGCTTCTTGGTGAGCCGCGCCGCCGTTGCATCAGCCTGAAACTCCCGGGTGCGGGAGATCGCCATCTGGATGACGAGAGCGGCAATGGGGGCCAGGATGGACATGGCGAGGAGACCCAGAATACCACCCCCTCGACCCTCTGAATCCCTGCCGCCCACCCCTCCGAAAATGGCGGCCCACCGGGCCATGTACGCCAGCATCATGATCACCCCGGCCCTG
>JAAXQN010000018.1 GCA_012974305.1 Candidatus Methylomirabilis sp.
CCGTCTCGTGGGCTCGGAGATGTGTATAAGAGACAGTACCAGGAGCGCTTCGGAGTTCAGCCGCGCTTCACCTCAGCCATCACCGGCCAGGGAGTGGAGGCCTTGCGCGACGAGCTGGGGCGAATGCTAGGAGGGGAGGCGGAAAACGAGGCACTGTTGATGATAGTTCCGAGGCATCGGGAGGCATTGGAGCGGGCGGAGAGACAGATGCTCGGTCTGCGCAGGAGCCTCGGAGAGGGGCTCTCCCCTGACCTGATTGCCCTCGATGTCCGTGGTGCGCATGCTGCGTTAGGCGAGATCCTGGGCGAGACCATGTCGGAGGAGCTGCTGGACCAGATTTTTCAGCAATTTTGTATTGGGAAGTAGACCCCTCAAACAGCTGCACATCGGCGTCTTCAGGAGAGGGGGAAACAAAAAAAAGAAGGAGAGGAAGCAAGTAGGGTGGCAAAAGAGTGGAAGTCCTCCCTGGATGAGGCGGCAGAGAAATTCCTCCGTCGCGGGATAACACGGCTCGGCCTTTCCATCACCGACCAGCAATTCGAACTCTTTCTCACGTATCTGCAGGAACTCAAGCGATGGAATCGGAGGGCGAACCTCGTCGGGTTTCGGACCGATGAGGCGCTTGTCCGACACGGGATCCTGGAATCCCTGAGCCTTTTAAACGCAGTTCGCCTCCGGCCTGACCTTCGGCTCATCGACATCGGCAGCGGTGCGGGCCTTCCGGGCATTCCTCTCAAAATTGCTGCCCCCGACCTTACGATTACCCTCGTGGAGGGCACGAGGAAAAAGGCCTCCTTTCTGAGGCAGGCTGTCCGCCTCCTCCAGTTCTCTCGCATCTCTGTCCTTCACACCAGGGCGGAATTGCTTCTACGCGACCCAGTCCATCGAGGCGCCTATGATCTGGTGACGGCCAGGGCTGTGGCGAGGCTGCCGGCGGTCGTCACCCTCTGCGCCCCTTTTCTGAAGCCGGGGGGACATCTCCTTCTTCCCGTAGGGCCCCAATGGCCGAGGGAGGCCGAGACCCTCAGGCGCCCCGATCTCAAAATTGAGGGAGTGATGCCCACGAGTGGCGATCGAAACCTTCTGGTGATGGTGAAGGCGGACAGTGTTTCACGTGAAACATTGGTTCCGGCACGCCGTGGACGTTTCACGTGAAACATTTTCCTTTCCCCCCCGAGGAGCGACGTGTTATCTTCGGGGCAATGCGAAACGGAGTACACGGAGGATATTGGTGGCACGGGTGATCGCGGTCACCAATCAAAAGGGAGGAGTAGGAAAGACCACTACCGCGGTAAACCTGGCTGCCTGTCTCGCCGCCGCCGAGAAACGCACCGTTTTAGTGGACATCGATGCGCAGGGAAACGCCACCTCCGGATTGGGTATTTCCCGGCAGGGACCGGGGCCTTATCTGTACGAGGTTCTCATCGGGAAGGCCAAGGCCGCTGAGGCGCTCTGCCCTTCCGAGGTCCCTGGGCTCGATATGCTCCCGTCAAACCCCGCCCTGCTGGGAGCGGAGATCGAGCTGGTTCGGGAGGAGGGGCGGGAGCGAAAACTAAAGGAAGCGATCGAGGAACTCCTAGGCGAGTATTCGTATGTCCTGCTCGATTGCCCCCCATCCTTGGGTCTCTTGACCCTGAATGCCCTGACAGCAGCCCAATCTATCCTTATTCCTTTACAATGCGAATATTACGCGCTGGAGGGACTGACTCACCTGCTGAGGACGCTCCGCCTTGTCCGCCGCTCGTTTAATCCGGGCCTCATGATCGAGGGAGTCGTCTTTACCATGTATGACAGCCGCCTGACCCTCAGCCGGCAGGTGGTGGAGGACGTTCGGAGGAACTTTCCGGGACGGGTCTTCGAGACCCTGATCCCAAGGAACATCCGTCTGAGCGAGGCGCCGAGCTTCGGGAAGCCAATCATCCTTTACGATATCCGCTCGGCCGGGGCGGAGGCATATCTCAAGCTCGCCAAGGAGGTGATCGATGGGACGGCAGGCACTCGGCCGAGGGCTTGAGGCCCTCATTCCCCCCGAAAAGCCAGGACCGCGGGCAGTCGAGATCCCGTTAACGGAGATCCACCCTAGCCCCTTTCAACCCAGAAGACGCTTTGATGATAATAAATTAGAGGATCTTGCCGCCTCGATACGCGGGCATGGAGTCCTCTCCCCCGTTATAGTGCGACAAAGCCAAGACGGCTACGAACTTATTGCGGGGGAGCGGCGCGTCCGCGCTGCCGAGCGCGCGGGGCTCGAGCGGATTCCAGCCGTGGTTCGGGATGCATCCAACGCGGAGATGCTGGAGGTTGCCCTGATCGAGAACCTCCAGCGGGAAGACCTCAACCCCGTTGAGGAGGCGGAGGTCTATCGCCGGTTGGTTGAAGAGTTTGGGCTGACCCAGGAGGAGGTGGCCACAAGGGTTGGAAGGGATCGTGCCTCTGTTACCAATACGTTACGCCTTCTTAAGCTTCCCACAAGGATCCAGGAGGACTTGATCGAAGGGACCCTTTCTGCCGGCCACGGCCGCGCGCTGTTGGGCCTGGAGGGTCGGGTTCACCAGCTGAAAGCACGGGAGTCGATCATCAGGCGCAGTCTTTCGGTTCGGGCTACGGAGCTTTTGGTAAAGCGACTCAAGGCCAGTCCCGCGGAAAGGCATCAAAAACTCACCCGGCACGGTCCGGAGTTGGCCTCGGTGGAAGAGCAGTTACGGCGGGCCTTGGCCACAAGGGTTCGGATCGTCCGAAGTGGCCGCCGCGGCCGGATCGAGGTGGAATTTTACTCCGATGAGGATCTGGACCGGCTCATCCAAAAAATCTGCGGATAAAGCACCCTATGCGCCCCACGCACCGGGCCCTGGTGATCTTCCTCGCTGCGGGAGTCGGGACCTGGCTTGGAGCGATGGTCTTTCTCAGCTTTGCGGTAGCGCCTACTGCCTTTGTCATCCTTGAAAGTCGCCATCAGGCCGGCGACCTGGTGGCCGCAACCCTGAACATTCTGTACCTGGCAGGGTACATCCTCGGCCCCACCTTTGTGTTTGTCAGTGTCGCGACTCGACCCCTTGCTCGGCCGCTTCTGTGGGGGCTTCGGACGATTCTGCTCATCCTGATGAGCGCGTCAACACTCATATCTCGGGAGCTGGTGGGATCAAAGCTGTTAAGCCTCCGCCAAGCCATGGGAACAATGATCGAAAAAGTTCCTGCTGACGACCCGATGCGGCTCCTGTTTCAGCAGTGGCATCAAATATCCGTTCTCCTCATGCTTTTCAACATCGTGGCCGCCACCGTTGTTCTGTTCCTGCTCTACTTTGAAGGATTCAGAGAAGCTCGGGGCTAGTGGTGCGATGATTGCTCTGCAGCCACCCTCGCGCAGCAGCAGCCACTCAAGTCCCACCGCCATGAGAAGTACACCCGCCCGCCTCACGGCCGTGCCGGCACTAAAATCCTTTAGTTTCAATGGGTTGCGTCAACAGCCCTCTGGAATAATAAATAAAAACCCCCCGTTTCCTCATGGACGCGGGGGGTCGGCTGAGCGGGGGGCCTGTTACATTGCTTCTTCTTCGCCAATCCAGGGAATGAGTGGACCCGAGGCGTACTGCAGTGTTCCCTGACAAGCTCCGTGGGCATATTCGAAAAGGTCGCCCGCCTGGACCGGACGCTTTTGGGGTTCTACGAATACAGGGCGGACCTCGGCGTCGGTGAGCTCGAATAATGCACCGCACTCCTCGCAGGTGTACGACCGACGGACCGACTTTTCGTCAACCGGCATGGCCTTTCCTTGTTCAGCCATGGAGTCGATGTAATCACCGATGAGTTGTTCTGTCTCCTCTGGAAGGTCGACAAATTCCATCCCGGTGTTGAATATCAAGGCCATCTCACTGTCCGCGTTCAGTCCTTGCCGAACGACCGCGGACCAGACCACGCGGGACCGCAGCTTCACCTTGTTCCCGTTTAGCTCGAGTTCCAAAGAGGAAGTGGAGCCCGGGCGGACGACATCGTCATGCTCGATCAGCGCCCCCCTACGACTGATATTCATGAGAAGGGCCTCGTAGGCAGAGGTGACCCGCCCCTTGGTCTTTTCTGCTACAAAGAATCGGACGCTTTGCCTTCGGTCTGCTGCTTTTTTCCCCGTCGATTTTTTCTTCGGTGCTTTTTTCCCCATGGTCGCTCCTCTAT
>JAAXQN010000022.1 GCA_012974305.1 Candidatus Methylomirabilis sp.
GATGGGGGTTAATCATCCTGATCGTGGCTGGACTTGCCCTCTTAAGCAAGGATCACCCCTGGGCCAGGCGACGGCTCGAGCAGATAAAGGCCCGGTTGAAACGTAGGAAAAGGAAACAAGGGGAATGAGGAATTCGGTGTGACTAGCCACCGATCAGCATCAGGCCAATGCCGACGGCAAATACGAGGATGGAGAGGCCGAGTTTTGCCAGATAGACGTAGCAGCGGTGAACGGTCTTATTGTACGAGAGGTTGTTCATTTCCACATACGGGGTCGGCGCCCTGCGGTACCAGCCCTCGATGACGACTTCCTTTCCGATAATTCCGGGTGTCCGAAAGATGCCGAACAGAAACTCGATGATTCTCAGGGGTTGTCGGTAATCAAGGAAAATAAAGCCGGTCTCGTCTTGAAGCACCAGGTCTGCCGAGTAGACCAGGCCGGGGATGCCTCGCCCGATGATTTTCCCGCTCAGGGTGACGGGGACGGATCTGATGGCAGACACTTTGACCTTCTTCAAGAGTGTCGCCACGGAGGCGTCGACGAAGGGTCCCCCTGGATAGGCAAAGACGGTCCGAATCAACGACCCGATCCCGACAGCGGCGATAACCAGACCATACGCCTTGCCAATCCATGAGACATCCTGAAAGACCTTTGGACCGACAAGAGTGAGTGCGGCGAATGGCAACACGAACGGGAAGGTCATCATCAAGAGGTCTACGAAGAACTCGTCCCAGTAACTCTCTGGCTTCTTCACACTGAAAGTCACAAAGGGTTTCTTTTGGTAATGCCAGGAAAGGTCTCCCAGGGCCTGAATCCGCTTCGCTGGCAAGGGATGGGTGGAAGCAAGCTCGTAGAAGCGGGCCCAGGGGTTCCAGAGGTCCCACTGCATGGCGCCGACGACATTCTCCTGGCTGAACGTCGTTCCGCCGCCGCCGGTGGCCAAGTGAAGGGCAGCCTGGGGATCAAAGATTCCGAGGGCCCTCACCGCCCTCATGGGTGAGCGCTCTTTCTCCTTTGCCTCTTCGCGACGGGCGGCCGCCAATCCGTAGGCGATCTTCACCAGTGCCCGTGACAAGGCGTTGGGATCCTGAGTGAGGCGTCCCGCAAACTGGTCGGCGTAGTACTCGCGGGCTCTGGAAAGGAAGAGGACGACGTACTCAGAGATCACGTAGAGGACGAAGCACCCGACGGCGATCAGGGGTAAGGGATTGCCCCTGCCGCTCGGTCTTGCGGTGATGAGGACTCTGTACAGGTAATAGAGCAGGATCGGGGCCAAGGAGGCCATGGTCATGACCAGCATGTCCCAATGAAGGACGTGCCCCATCTCATGGGCGGCCACGGCCTGAAGCTCGTCCTCATCCAGCATCTCGATGAGGCCCGAGGTGAAGATCAGGCGGGCATCGCCAGGGTAACGGCCGTAGGTGAACGCGTTCGGGTTGCCGTCGTGGATAATACCCACTCTGGGGAAGGGGATTTCCTTGACCTGGCAGATCTTGTCAATGAAGGCCGCGAGATGGGGGGGAAGCTCCTCTGGTGAGACCCAGCGGGTGGATTGGAGGTACCTCAGGAACAGGTCCATGATGAAAGGGGAGACGACGTACTGGATAACGATGACAGCGATGGCTAAGAGGACGGCAAGCTCGAGCGCTGCACCAAAGGCCTCCACCGCCAGGAGAAGGACGAGGAAGACCATCCCATAGAGGGAGAGAAGGACCGCGGTGGATCGAAAGGCAAGATTAGGCAGCCGGGGTAACGGTGTGGAAGGCGGAGCAGCGGAAGGCTCAGCCCGTGTTGTTGACCTCGTAGAGAAGCCGGCGCCCCGGTCCACAGAGACCGCCAATTTCGTCGAAGCGACCTGGTCCAGCCTTGCCCTCTCTGCGGCGTCTAACCACAGGCCCCTGCAGTTTGCGCAGCGATCGACGAGGAGATCGGGTGATCCCAATCCCCCCTTCTCGAGAGGAATATGACAACGGGGGCAGCGAATTCGAGAAGGCAAAGAGGAAAGGAGCGGCTCATCGAGCAGGGGTTTGAGTTGCCGGGGGTGTTTGGAGAAGAAGAGTAGTTCACCCCTGTCGTACCAGGTCCCCTTACACGTGGGACAGAAATCCACCAACACGCCCTGGGCAAGAGGGGGAATGGTATCTGTTTGAGGGTTTGCAACTTTTATACCTACCTTCGATCAGGGGATGCTCTCGGCCTTCGGACTTGAGCGCCTCGGCCCTCTGGGGTACCATGCCTATATAATAGGTTAAAGGTCATTTGGGACTCTGTTGATGTACTGTGGCGTGGGGGAGGAAAGATGGACTTCAGGACGCAGGGAGCCAAGTTGCAAAGCCTGCTAGACCTTCGATCGCCGCCGGTGGCACTGGCGTTCAGATCGGTGCCGCCGCCGAATGTCCATCGGATCAGTGAACCCGCGCCGGCGGGATGTGGCTACTGGAAGCTGGCCGCCGACGGTCAGGTTTTTTTTACGGAAGCCTCGGACCACTACAACTGTCCAATCGGAGCCCACACCCACGGTGTTGATCTGCCGGCCGAGGCCGCACGGGAGCTTGAGTCGCTCGTGGCGACGATGGTCCAGGTCGAATACATCACCACGGAGGATTTGCCCAAAATTCCACGACGCACCGCGGCGTTCGGCGTCGCCGTCTATGCCCCGTTGACAGCAGCACCGGTTGACCCGGACGTGGTCCTCGTGCGGGGGAATCCTAAGCAGATGATGCTGGTAGCGGAAGCTGCACAGGCTGCAGGGATCGGCCGCGAGATGGCGGCCAAACTTCGGCCGACCTGCGCCATCGTCCCGGAGGCGGCCGAGGCGGGACAAGCCAGCCTAAGTCTTGGATGCATCGGCAACCGGGTCTACACGGGGCTGGGCGATGATGAACTGTACTGCGCCATTCCGGCTTCCCAGATTGCTGCCGTCGTGAGAAAACTCGAGACCATTATTACCGCAAACCGCGAACTGGAAATTTTCCACCATCAACGTAAGTCCGGATCCTAGTGCCGTTCCAACTATTTATGCCAACTTTCTCGCTGCACTCGATCACGACCCTTGCAACAAGGCAGGCTGCTCAAATTCGGCCCCTCGATCTTCCTCGGGGTGGTGAGCCTGTCGAACCACTTATCAAGTTGCAACGGCACGAGTGTCGTCACTGGATGCGAACATTCCTCCGCGCCCGAAGCCGAAAGAGAAGCGTGGCGCAGCCTCGGAAACACCGGTATGCCATGATGAGGTGCCGGGATGATTATCGTGGCGTTGCCTGACATTCACGATGACGTGGGACGTCTTGGTACAGTTGCTGAAGATCTCTCTGCGGCCGACCTCGTCCTCTTGGTGGGGGATCTCACGAATTTCGGTCGGCAGGCCGCTGCAGAACGCATCGTCCGGGCGGTGCGAAAATATAACAGCCGCATTCTCGCGGTTCCGGGGAATTGTGATTATCCAGAGGTGGATGCGTACCTCACGCGTGAAGGGATCAACCTGCATCGCAAGAGCACACTCATCGACGGGATAGCCTTTCTCGGTGTGGGGGGATCGCTTCCTTGTCCAGGGAGGACCCCGAATGAGTATTCGGACCGGGACTTCGAGGCCTTTCTCGCGGAGGCAGCATCTGACCTCAGGCCCGATGCACCCGTAATCCTCATATCCCATCAACCCCCTCGGAACACGGTGAATGACCTCGTGGGCATTGGAAGGCATGTCGGCAGTGAATCCGTCCGGGCCTTCATTGAAACGGTACAACCACTGCTTTGCTTTACGGGACACATCCACGAAGGAAGAGGGATGGATTCCATCGGACGAACGAAGGTGATCAATCCGGGCCCCTTGTGGACCGGAAACTATGCCTATGCGAAGGTCAGCGGGAATAATGCAGAGGTCGAGGTACGGCCCTAGCCCGGATTATTCACATAGAAGTAAATAATCTGCCCTCCGGGCTTCGACTCCGCCCCGCGTGTGCGGGGCGTCGCTCAGGGCTAGCGTTGAGCGGGCCGCGCAAGCGGCCTGTCGAAACCTGCCGGTGCGGCCGAGCCCGCACCTGCAGGCGCATTATTCACGAAGACCCCGGTTCGTGAATAATGCGGGCTGGGCTGCGTGAGGGGGTGGAGGGAAGACCCCTTGATGTTTCAGGTGGGAATCAACAGTTTGACGTGCGAATCGGACGGGATCGTTGATGGTCTGCGAAGGATCGCGCGACATGGCTTTCGGCATGTGGAGATGTGGTGTAACTATGCCCATCTGGATCCCAGGCTGGGTGAGGATGTGACCATGGTCGGACAGATTCTGGAGGAGGAAGGACTTCGAGCGGTTTCGCTCCATGCCCCGTTCGAGTTCAGGGGGGAGAGATTGTCGGGAGAAACTCTCTGGGAGGCATGGGAGGGGCTCATGGCCCACGTCCTAGAGACCGCCCAGCATTTGAAAGTGGGGTTCGTCGTCGTACATCCTGTTCTTGTGTGGAGTTCCTTGGATCCGACCCAGGGTGGGCGCGAGATCGTTGCCTGCCAGGAGCACTCCCTGGGGAGAGTCGCTCGCCTGGCCGCAGGGCAAGGGATCAGGATTGCCTTGGAAAACCTTGGCAGGAAGACCGTCCCGGACCTGGCCCACCCAATAGCGTTGGTGGAGCTGGCTCACCGTCTTGGGGGGGACAATGTTGGTGTGTGCTTCGACACCGGGCACTGCCTGGTGAGCGGCCTCGACCCACTGCGGGAGATGGATCATTGTGCCTCACAGGTGTATTCTTTTCACATACACGAGAATGACGGTGTGGAAGATCTCCACTGGGTCCCTGGAAAGGGACCCATCGATTGGCCTCGGTTTCTTGATAAGCTCCGAACACTGAGGTACGAAGGGTCCGTCATTCTCGAGGTATGGGGTGGCAAGGATTCAGAGGATGTGATGCAGGACGCCAAGGCCTTTGTGAAGCGACACAACCTGCGTTCGTAAAGAATTGAGGAGGTGCTGGGGAGTGATGAGGAAGGGTGCCGAACGGCGGCTTCGGCCCCTAACGAAATACCTGTTGATCCAGGTACCCGGGTGGATTGTAGTAGCGGTGGCGCTGTCGTTGATTCGGCGATGGGTCGACCTTCCCGTCTGGGCCGCCATCGGTGTGTTCCTCCTTTGGGTCATCAAGGACCTGGTCATGTTCCCGTTTGTCCGCCCGGCCTTTGAGGCTGGTGGAAAGAGCGGAGTCGATCGCCTCATTGGGGCGCAAGGCATCGTTGAGGAGCGTCTGGCACCGTCGGGTTACATCCGCGTGCGTGGCGAGCTGTGGCGGGCCGAGGCACTCGAGACTGATGAGCCGATTCATCAGGGGAGTCGGGTGAGGGTGCGGGCAGTCCGAGGCCTCACGCTCATCATTCAACCCGAAAAGTGATAGGAGGTGTTGCAAGGCGGGGATCGCCACGAACCGGCGAAGGATCAATTGATCATTCGATAAGAGACATAGGGGGAGGACCATGTGGCAAGGGCGGCGCGTTGTGACCATATTTGGTAGCTCGCGTCCGGTTTCGGGCAGCTCTGCCTATGCCCGGGCTGAGAAGCTCGGCCTGGGTATCGCACGACACGGGTGGGTCCTGTGTAATGGGGGGTATGGGGGGACGATGGCCGCTGCAGCCATGGGTGCGCGGCGTGGCGGCGGGGAGACGATTGGCATCACCTGTGCCTTATACAACGGAACCCCCAATCCGTACCTGACCTACCACGAGGAAGCTCCCGATCTGTTGGCGCGGCTCGGCCGGTTGGTGGACCTCGGTGACGCCTACCTTATTCTACCAGGGGGGTCCGGCACGTTGCTCGAGTTCGCCCTGGTTCTCGAGTTCCTGCACAAGCGGCTCATGCCGCCGAAACCGGTGTTGCTTTTTGGCAACTACTGGCGCTCTATCCTCACTGCGGTTCGGCGCGAGGGTGGGGGCTCTGACACCGAGGCCCAGGTCGTAAGGACGCCGGAGGCGGTGTTGCAAGCGTTGGTAGGTGCGTGGGGCGCGTGATGAAAGAAGGAAAGCAGGAGGGAAGGTCTTCTGACATGGATCCACATCAAGAAGCTGAGCTGGATCTCGCTCTTCCAAGAGGAAGAAAATTTCGGATCGGGATAGGGCTGATGGTTATAAGTATGAGCGCCGTCTTATTTTATTTGGTGATTCCGTTCTTGCCAGTCTCATCCGATACCATGGTGCGCATGTTGGTCGGCGGATGGATCGTGAGTTGGGGTTTATTCTTCGTCGGGACGCTCCTGGCGGGAAAGAAAGGGTATCCCTACCTCAAACGGATCATCCGAAAGCGGTTTCAAAAAAGATAGAGCTCGGGCGAGCCAGCCTTGTCACCCCTCGAGTGCGATGGTATCATCCGTCGGTGCATTCCGCGGGAGGAGCAGCGATGTGGCAGCAGTGGCAGCACAAGGTTGTGGGAATCGTCCTTCCGCTGCTCTTCGTTCTGGCATCCTGTGTCACCGCCCCCTCCGGGCGCACTCAGCTCATTCTCATCTCGCCGGAACAGGAAAGCCAGCTGGGGGTCGATGCTTTTCAGCAGGTCCTCTCGAAAGAGGAGATCACTCACGATCCTAAGCTCCAGGGGGCGGTGGACCGGATCGGGTGGCGGATTGCGAGGGCGGCCAACCTGACCGATGCCGAATGGGAGTTCGTGGTGATCGACGATCCTGAGACGGTCAATGCATTTGCGCTTCCGGGAGGTAAAGTCGGGGTCTATATCGGCATCTTCCCTGTCGCCAGGACCGAGGGAGGGCTGGCGGCTGTTATGTCCCACGAGGTGGCCCATGTGATGGCACGGCACGGGGCAGAGCGCCTCAGCCAAGGGCTCTTGGCCCAGCTGGGGGCGGTAGCCATCCAGGCCGGAATGTCTGGAAGCGATCCTGGCGTTGTGCGGGGTGTCATGACCGCCTATGGCCTCGGAGCAACCGTCGGCGTTCTTCTCCCCTATAGCCGCCTTCAGGAATCAGAGGCGGACCGGATTGGGGTGATCCTGATGGCGAAAGCGGGCTACGATCCCAAGGAAGCGGTACACGTGTGGGAGCGGATGGCACGGGAGGACGGACGTCGCCCGCCCGAGTTCCTCTCGACTCACCCAGATCCCGAAAGTCGTATTCAGGATCTCAAGGCGTTGATGCCAAACGCCCTGAGACACTACCGGCCCTTGCCGGATCAGGTCAACGACAGCACCCGCCTCCTCCCCGGCGTGAGGGGTCAGGATACCTGGTAAACCATGGTTATGTTTCCAGAGAAGGGTACAGTCTTTTTTCCCGATTCTTTGATGATCGGAACCCCGGCAGATTTGGGGCTTGCCTATGAAGAGGTCTTCTTTGAGACCGAGGATAGGATCAAACTTCACGGGTGGTACGTCCCGCATGAAAGCAGTCGTGTTGCCCTGCTCTGGTTTCACGGCAATGCAGGGAATATCAGCTACCGGCTGGAAAATCTCGCACTTTTGCATAAACTGGTCGGGGTGAATATTTTCATCTTCGATTATCGAGAGTACGGAAGGAGCGAAGGGGAGATCTCCAAGGCCGGCACGTTCAGTGATGCCTTTGCTGCCTTCGGGTATTTATGCGGCCGGGCCGAGTTGGACCCGAACCGCATCGTCCTCTTCGGTCGATCGTTGGGCACAGCCCTCGCAACCGCCGTGGCGGCCGAGCGCGACTGTCTCGGCGTCATTCTGGAATCGACCTTTACATCCACCGATGATGTAATGCGTATGTACTTTCAATTCCTTCCCCCCCTGCCAGCCGGCACGGTCAAATACGATACCCTCTCGTTGATCGGAAAAGTGAAAGCACCCACGATGGTCATCCACGGGGAGTATGACGAAATGATCCCGCTGTGGATGGGGGAACGGGTGTACGAGGCGGCCAGAGAGCCAAAAGAGTTCTACCTTATCCGCGGATCAGCGCACAACGACACGTACATAGCGGGAGGGGAGGAGTACTTCACCAAGCTGAAAGACTTCATCGACCGTCTCCGTTGAGGGGGTCTTGGGATTACGAGGAAAGGCCGGAACCATTTATACGATTGGCTCCAGCACCCGAGCGTTCTCGGAATTTCTTGAACTTCTCCGGATGTATGAGATTGCGACGCTTGTCGATGTGAGAATTAGCCCATATAGCAAGGGGTTCTCGAATTTTTGTTAAACAATCACTTTAGGAATTTTTACCCTTCCAAAGCGTTGGATATGTGTACCTCGGGAAGGAACTCGGCGGCGCCGACAACCCACCCCTTCCTCGCTCTTGGCGACATCGGACATCGGCCGTCGCGTACCGGACGTTGGACGTTGGACCTTGAACTTTGGACGTTGGACCCATGAAAAGAGTCATCATCGATACGGATCCCGGGATTGACGATGCGCTTGCCCTTTTCCTGGCTTTAAGATCGCCAGAGATGCGGGTGGAGGCGATCACCACCGTGGCGGGCAACGCCTCGGTTGAGAACTGCACCCGAAACGCCTTCCGCGTCCTAGAGCTCCTGAACCCGGAACCCCGCCCAATAGTCGCCCAAGGTGCGGCCCGTCCTCTCGAGCGTGAACACCGGGGTGCCGAGGAGGTGCATGGCAGCGACGGGCTTGGGGAGCTGTCCCGCTATCAGAATCCGGACGGCAGCCCTCGATATCCCGAGCCACGGGAAGGTCCGGCACCGACGCATGCAGCCGACCTGATTCTCGAGCTCATCGGTCGTTACCCGGGTGAAATGAGCCTGATCACCCTCGGCCCGCTCACCAACGTTGCCCAAGCCCTGCTCAGGGATCGCGACACCATGGGAAAGGTTCAGCAGGTGATCTGTATGGGCGGTGCCGTTCTTGTCCCGGGGAACACCTCGCCGACCGCAGAGTTCAACATCGCCACCGACCCTGAGGCAGCCCGGATTGTGTTTACTTCCGGGCTCCCGCTGACGCTCATCCCCCTCGATGTGACGGAGCGTGTCCGCATCTCGGAAGAAGCGCTCAGAACCTGGGTGGAACCCCTCGCCGATCCCCCTGCCCAGTTCCTGCTGGACTGCACCGCGCAGGTCATTGCCTTTTCTGGAAAATTTGAGGGATTTCCCGGAATCATCCTCCACGATCCCCTGACCGTGGGCGTGGTGATTGACCGATCACTGGTAAAGACCCAGCCCCTGTATGTCCAGGTGGAGACACGGGGCGAGATCACTGCGGGGATGACGGTGGCGGATCGCCGCCCCTTCCGGGCAGAGGGAAGACCCAACGTGGAGGTGGCCTTCGAGGTGGAGGCGGACCGCTTCCTCACTCTGTTCATGGAACGTTTATGCCGGCGGTCGTAGTCGTCGGATCGGCCAACGTGGACTTTACCGTCCAGGTGGATCGAGCGCCCAAGCCGGGGGAAACGATCTTTGGCCGGAACCTCTTGATATCCTTTGGAGGTAAAGGGGCGAATCAGGCTGTGGCTGCTCGTCGGGCTGGGGCTGTGGTGGCCTTTGTCGGCAAGGTGGGGCAGGACCAGCATGGCGAGCAGATCCGTACACATCTCGAGACGGTAGGAATCGGGGAAGCCGGACTCATCTCGGATGCCAGTTGCGCCACCGGTGTGGCCTTTATCCTGGTCGAGCCGGACGGCCGGAATCAGATTGTGGTGGCCTCCGGGTGCAACTATCGCCTGACGCCAGCAGAGATTGAAGCCCGCGATCACCTGCTGACCGGAGAGATTCTTCTCCTGCAGCTGGAGACCCCTGTCGAAACGGTCTTCTCGGCCCTCCGACGAGCAAAGGAAAAAGGAATGCGAACCATCCTGAACCCTGCTCCCGCCACCCATCTCCCACAAGAGGTTTTCCCCTTGGTGGACCTTTTGACCCCCAATGAAACGGAGGCCTCCACCCTGACCGGTATCGCTGTGGAGGATCGAAGCGGGGCAGAGGAAGCGGGCGCAAAACTTCTCGCGATGGGCTGTGGGGGAGTGATCATCACGCTGGGGGCAGACGGCGCCTTGTGGATGAGTAAAGACGGGGCGCAACACTTTCCCGGCTTTTCCGTCCAACCGGTTGATTCCACAGCCGCCGGCGACGCCTTTAACGGAGCGCTTGCGGCTGCGTTGGCCGAGGGCAGTGTGCTGGAAGAGGCAATCCCTTTTGCGAACGCCGCTGGCGCAGTGGCCACAACTCGCCGAGGGGCCCAAGAGTCGCTTCCCGACCGGGCGGCAATTTTGGCCCTCGTTTCGTCCGTGAAGTGAGATGGTCCAGGCCTTCGAGCGGTATCGAGAGATCATTCCCGACTTTCCTGCTTTTCTCAAAGCGTTGGAGATACGGCAGCCGACCCACCTTCGGATCAATTCGTTCCGGGTCAAGCGGGAAGAGTTTCAGCACGCCATGGCAGAGCGGGGCTACCGGCTCGCCTCGGTCGAAGGGATTCCAGACGCGTTCCGATGGGAGAGCACATCAGGCCCCGGGAGCACCCTCGAGTACTTCCGAGGCTGCTACCATGTCCAGGGCCTCACATCAATGTTCCCAGCCCTAATTCTTGATCCGCAGCCGGGGGACCGGCTGCTCGACATGTGCGCGGCGCCCGGGGGAAAGGCAACCCATCTCGCCCAGCTGACGCAGAACCGGGCCCTGATCGTCGCCAACGACGTGACCCATCACCGGATTGGTATTCTCCGCTCGCACAGCGACCGCCTCGGGATCACCAGTATTGTGGTGACCCGGTATCAGGGGCAAAGCTTTCCGATGCGGATGCAGTTCGACCGGATTCTGCTCGATCCGCCGTGCTCGGCGGAGGGGACGTATCGGACAGGCAAGCGGCCGCCGTTAACCGAAGACCCACAGGTCAGTTACCGCCTGCAGCGGCTCCAACAGATGCTTCTGAACCGCGCCTTGGAGCTGCTCCGGCCCGGAGGAACGCTCGTCTATTCGACCTGTACCTATGCCCCGGAGGAGAATGAAGCGGTACTCCATCAGGTGGTAGAGGCAGGTCAGGCCGAGATCGTCCCGATCGATGTTCCGTTTCCTTATGCGCCGGGTCTCGAGGTATGGGATGGGCACGGGTTTCATCCCTCCCTCAAACAGGCCGCCCGGTTCTATCCGCACCTGCTCGATTCATGGGGGTTCTTCATTGCTTGTCTCCGTAAACCAGGCTGAGCGGGAACGGATTTTCGAATACTGGGGTGGGCGATTTGGCGTGCCCTCGCCCGCGTTGGCCGAGCTGCGGTTTCTGGTCCGTGGGAGGAATGTATGGGCAGTGGCGGACCTTGACGGTCTGGACGGCGCCCTTGCCTCTTTCAAAGTCGAGGCGGCTGGGTTGCCCTTTCTCCGAAGGCAGAAACATATGTGGAAGCCGACGACGTCCGCGCTGCTATTCCTCGACGCCGCCGTCACCAAAAATGTCGTGGATCTAACCGAGGAGCAACTTCAGCCCTTTTTGCGGGGTGAGATGCTACCAGGACCTTTCGTAGTGGACGGAGGCTATGTCGCGGTGCGCTGCGAAGAGAAAATGCTGGGGTGCGCCCTATATGGGAAGGCCGGACTCAAGTCCCAGCTGCCACGAGCCTGGGTGGCAGTGCTGCTGGGCGGCAAGGCCGAGATGGCAGAGGAGCAGTGATGGAGCAGAGGCCCGAGCGTGACTTCAGCCAGTGTCCCAAATGCGGGGGGACCGAGGTGGAACGGACAGAGGTGACCCGGGGCTATTATTCGGCGCATGCCAAGTTCGACCCCGAGGTCCTCATTCGCTTTACCGACATTTGTGCCAGCTGCGGGACCGTGATCTACGAGCACGTCGAGGAAGCCGACGCGTAGTTCTTCCTGCCAGGGTGCATAGGGGATTTGCCTAGGCAGAATATAGGACTTTCCCCTAGCCAAAGCATAGAGCTTTCTCCGATACAAAAAACGGGTCCGCCCCTGATTTTCAAGAGGCAGCTTTCTCGGTACGGTTATCACACGAAAAAGCATCCTCGGGGTTTCTTGATTTGTCATCCTTTTTTCGAACGAGATGACGGCGTTGACTGTTTGTGGTTACCCCCAACGAAGGAGGCGAAAAGGTATGAGTTCCATCACGCGGAGTAGAACCCTCATTACGGCTGTGTGTCGTTCAATGGCTATAGCTTCAGGTCTTGTGTTAACTGCGCTTGTGTTGGCAGGCAGCGCCGTAGCCCAGCAGGAGCCCACGCTGAAGGAGGTCATCGGGGGAAAAGAGAAGCAAGAACAGGTCACTGAAAAGCCAGAGCAGAAACCGGAGCAGAAGGCAGCGCAGCAGAAAGCACCACAGCCTGTGGGTCCCGCCGACGACTTCAACAGGGGCATTCCCCGCAGCAGTGTTGCGGGATTCATGGCGGCGACGCGCGATCGGGACTACGAAACCGCCGCACAGTATCTGGATCTCCGGAGATTGCCGAGAGGGCTGCACAAGAGCGACGGGCCGGCGCTGGCGCGTGAACTCAAAATCACCTTTGATCGAACCATCTGGATCGACCTCGACGCCCTGAGTAATGACCCTAAGGGACATGCCGACGATAATCTTCCCCCCTACCGCGATTGGGTAGGACGTATCAAGACAGAGAAGAAGACCTACGATATTCTGCTGCAGCGGGTTCGCCGTGAGGACGGGGTACGCATCTGGAAGTTTTCCTCGGCAACGGTCGCCCAAATACCTCGACTGTATGACCAGGTCGGGTACGGAGTCGTTGGCACCATCGTGCCACAGGTATTGCTCGACTTCGAGATCTTCGGGCTCAAGGCCTGGTGGTGGGTTGCCCTGTTGGTCGTGGGCGTTCTGGCGTATCTCGCCGCACTGACCATCACGAAGGTCGTCGTCCTTTTCCTCCGTGGCAGGATGCCCAAACTGATCACTCCTCTCGAACGCATCTTCACGGGCCCCGGCCGCCTTCTGCTGTTTATCCTTATTGTGAGGACTGCCACCAACCTTCTCGGGCCGACGCCGGTGGTTCGCGCAATAATGTCGGCACAGACGATCCCAATCATCGCGGTTGCATGGGGCGTCATGCGCTTTCTCGATCTCTTCAACGTCGGCCTGGCCGAACGGCTACGGCGAAGGGAGCGGGGCGATCTCATTGTCCTGCTACATCCGCTGGGCAACGGCGTCAAGGCCGGGGTCATTCTCATCGCCGTCATCGTGTGGTTCAACAATGTCGGCTTCAACATAACGACACTGATGGCAGGGCTCGGCATCGGCGGCCTCGCGGTGGCCTTGGCTGCGCAGAAGCCGCTCGAGAACCTGATCGGCGGCATCACGCTGTACACGTCCCGGCCGATACGCGTGGGAGACTTCTGTCGGTTTGGCGACAAAATCGGGACGGTCGAAGAGGTCGGGCTTCGCGCGACCAAGGTACGGACGCTCGACCGCACTCTCGTCAACATCCCCAACGGCGAGTTCGTGAACCTCCATCTCGACAACTTCTCGAAACGTGAAAAAGTTTGGTACCATCCCCGGATCAGGCTGCGGTACGAGACGACTCCCGATCAAGTCCGGTACATTCTGGTCGAGATCCGCAAGGTGCTCTACGCCCATCCCAAGGTCCTTGCCGACCCGGCCCGCATACGCTTTGCGGGGTTCGGAGAATACTCGCTTGACCTGGATATTTTTGCCTACGTTGACGTGACCGACTACGGCCAGTACCTGGAGATCGCCGAGGATCTCAACCTGCGGATCATGGAGATTATGGCCAAGGCGGGTTCAAGCTTTGCCGTCCCTGCGCAGCGGATGTACGTGGAGCGAGGCAAGGGACTCGATGAGAAGCTGGCCAAAGCGGCCGAGGCACACGTCAAGGAGTGGAGAGAGCAGAGGGCACTGTACCTTCCGAGCTTCCCGGAGGAGGCGATCGGGCAGCTCGCGGGCTCTTTGGATTATCCGCCTACAGGCTCTCCTACTGCGGAAGCCCGTACCTGAGAAGGCGTGGGGCGAGCGGGAATCTTTGGTGGCGAACGGAAAGAAGTCCAGAGGAGGAGTGATGCGATTAGGCTTTGGGGCAGAAACATGAATAGGTTGAGAATTATCACGGCGGTGTTCGTGTGCTTAGGATTACTTCTGGCCAGCGCGGTACGTGCAGAAACTCCGGTCCCTGTAGACAGAACGCTGATCGTGGGCACGAAAGAGGCACCGCCGTTTGCGATGAAAAATGCCGATGGTACATGGACAGGTATCAGTATCGAGCTGTGGCAAGCAATCGCCAAAGACCTGCAGCTCAGGTACGAATTGCGTGAATTCGACCTGCAGGGCTTGCTCAGTGGCGTCGAGGATGGCTCGCTTGACGCGGCGGTGGCGGCGGTGACGATTACAGCGAAACGCGAGAAAGTGATGGATTTCACCCATCCCTTCTATACCACAGGACTTGGCATCGCCATATCCAGACGGGCGGGGGGCACCTGGTTTAGTGTAGTGCAGCATATCCTCTCAGGACGGTTTTTAGGAATGGTTGCGATGCTGGTGTTCATGTTGTTTGTCGTTGGCGTGCTGGTGTGGCTGAGTGAGCGGGAAAAGAACCCCCAGCAGTTTGGCGGCGGCCTCAAAGGGATCTGGTCGGGTTTCTGGTGGGCGGCAGTGACCATGACCACCGTCGGGTACGGGGATAAAGCCCCTATGACGGTTGCCGGGCGTATACTGGCTCTCGTCTGGATGTTCACCGCGCTGGTCATCCTGGCAGGCTTCGTTGCGGCCTTTACCAGTGCACTTACTGTGAGTGAACTGGAGCTGTCCTTGCTTGGCCCCGAAGATCTTGTGAATGCCCGTGTCGGGACCCTGGCCGAGTCCTCGAGTGCCACCTATCTGAAAGAGAACCGCATCCTCCATCTTCTTTACCCAACGCTCCGCGAGGGGCTCCAGGCCGTCGCCACAGGGGAAATTGATGCGGTGGTGTATGACATGCCGCTCCTCCGGTATGTTATCACCACCGAACTCCCAGGTGTGCTCGAGGTGCTCCCTCACATCCTCGAGCCCCAGGAGTATAGCATTGCCCTCGCGGACGGCAGCCCTCTCCGAGAACCAATCAACCAAGTCCTTCTGGAAAAGACGCACCAGCGGGCTTGGAAAGACCTGCTCTTTCGTTACTTGGGCAATTAGGAGCACAGCCGCCCAAGAGGATTCGAACCTCTGACCTACGGATTCGTAGTTCGCGGCGCGACACAATAGATTTAAGAGGAAGGGGCATTTCGGATTTGAATGGTAGGTGACTAATAGGGTAGCCCCGCGGGATTCCCGCGGCCCGAGTTCACGCTTCCGGGGCCTGAGTTCTGGCTCCCAGGGCCCGAATTCTGGCTCCCGGAGCTCGAGTCCTTGTGCGGGTAAAACTTGTCTCCCAGAAGAGAATCGTAGCGGCTTGCCCGCCTCCCTATGGCGAAGGTGATCGTCCTCGTCTGATCAGTGTAAAAGTGGCGGGGCCGTGCACCGATCGGATCAGCGTAACCCTGCCACCCGAGATCGCCACCAATAAATGTTCCCCCGCTTGGTGAAGGTGAGGCGGCCGGTTGTCCCTGATCCCCTTCCTGATTGGCATCGTCTCCTGTGTTCTTATCTTTATCTTTGTCCTTGTCTTTATCTTTGTTTTTCTTTTTGCCCTTGTCCTTATCGTCGTCCTTATCATCAGCCCAAGCATGCTTGACCAGGCCTAATCTGTCCCACCAAGTTTCCTCCAGGCGATCAGCGTCAAAGGCAAGCATGGTCCGACCTTGTGGCGGGGCTTGTGCCGTCAGGTCGGTGATCTCGAAGGTGTATCCGATTTTTGCAGAGTTCGAGGGAATCAGGTAGCCCCCAGCGTACAACTCGTCCAGCGAGCTCGCGTAACGGCGATTGTCCAGATAGAAAAGGCCCTGGGCCGTCGGCCACTGGGTCATGACGGCCACTGCGGCTGTCTCCTGTGCACTCATGATCATCGTTGTGTAATACGGCACCCCGATCGCCACGATCACTGCCAAAACAGCGATAGCGATCAGGAGTTCGATGAGCGTGAATCCGGAAAAAGAGCGCCAGATCGACCTCAGCGCCTTTGGCCGGCCAGGAGGGGTCGCCACACCCTTCTCAGTGTATGGGGGTGACGAGACCCTCACCACTTCCGATGAGAGCTTCCGCAGCGGGTCCATGTGACGAGCTTCCTTTCTGATACCCGATAGTAAGATGCTCCTCCGCCTCCTCGAGACCGCGGAGGGCTTCCTTCAGCCGGTTTCGAACTTCCTCTGGGATAGATTCCTCCTGGGCCTTTTTCAACGTTTCCTGGGCCTGCCGAAGCAGCGAAAGCGATTCGGAACTGCGCTGATCCAACTGCTCTCCCAGGGCATTCACCGCCCCTGCGAACTCTTGCCAGCGATCTGTCCGCCGAAGCCTGATCCGCTGGGAATATTCCCCCGCGGCAATTGCTCTGATGACCTGATCTATTCGGTATATGGGACCGGCGATGCGGTGTGACGTAAAGATCGTGTGGAAGCCAACGAGGATTCCCACCAGCGCGATCCCCGGCCACACCCGGAAATGAAGCTCCAGAATCTGGTCGGCGACCCAGGCCTGTTTGTCAAACGGGACCGCCCCCGTCAGCTCCTGTTGCATTGGGAAGAAAATGAGGAAGCCCAGAGCCGCGGAATAGAGGAGGACAAAAAACGAGACCCGCAAAGCCAGTCCGATCTGAAACCGGGGCATGACCAAAAACCGCCTGCGCCGAAAAGATGGGTACGTCATGACCTTTCCTCCCCACGGGGTTTTAGATCCCGCATGCTTTAAATCCAGGCAATTAGGCCATTTATGTCTGTGTAGCCCCGACCACTTATCGCAGGTAACCGTGAATTGGGAGTATTCTAGCAAGGGGCGTGCCACGGACTATTTTGGCGGAACCTATTGAAATCAAAGAGATCCTAGGGAGATCTATTGTACGATTTTTGAGAGGGTACCGGGAAGGTGGTGGGCGAGACAGACCGCCGCGAACCGACTCCACAATATGCAATCAGACGCGGACAGCTGACCGCTCATAGCCAACAGCTGTTCTTAACGGTCATCGGTCGTCGGACTTCGGCGAGCTTAGTCGAGCCGTCATCGGTTTACGGGATGAGAAGGACCTTGCCGGTCGTCTTCCTCCCCTCGAGCTGGCGGTGGGCCTCGGCCGCTTCCGCCAAGGGGAATGTCGCGCCGATCCGAAGTTTCAGGGTGCCCTTGGAAATTCGATTCAGGATGTCGGTCGCGCGCTCGAGCAGCTCTTCGCGTGTCCGGGTGTAGTGGGCGAGCGTTGGGCGGGTGAGAAAGAGGGAACCTTTGGCGCTGAGCTGGTTCACGTCGAAGGGTGGGACGGGGCCGCTCGACTGACCATAGAGGACCAGGTAGCCCCGTGGTGCCAGACAGTTCAGACTCTTCTCAAAGGTATCCTTGGCGACCGAGTCGTATACCACCTGCAAACCCTGGCCGTTGGTGAGGCGCTTGATTTCGGCCTCGAAGTCCTGCTCGGTGTAACGGATCGCCACCTCGGCCCCTGCTTCGCGCGCAAGGCGAGCCTTTTCCTCGGTCGAAACCGTCCCGAAGACCCGCGCTCCCGCCTGTTTCGTCATCTGGCAGAGGAGCAGCCCCACGCCACCCGCCGCTGCGTGGACCAGACAACTATCACCTTTTTTGAGGGGATACGTGGAGTGTATCAGGTAGTGTGCCGTCATTCCCTGGAGCATCGCGGCCGCGGCCGAACGGGTGTCCATATCGGGGGGGAGTGTTACAAGACGTTCTGAGGGGACGATTGCGTATTCCGCGTAGGAACCGGGAACGCCGGTGTAGGCGACACGATCGCCTACTCGGACCTCTATGACATCTGGACCCACCGCCTCAACCACTCCGGCCCCCTCGACCCCCATGAGGCGGGGGAGGGGAGCGGGATAGAGACCGGTCCGCTGATACACGTCGATGAAGTTCAGGCCGATCGCCTCGATCTTCACCAGGGCCTGTCCCGGTCCCGGCTGAGGGGTGGGGAGGTCCTCGAGGGTGAGAACCTCCGACCCACCATACTTATGCACGCGAATCGCTTTCATGTTTGCTTTCTCCCATTCCTCAAGCTCTCACGCGTCCGCTCTGGGCAGAGAGATGTGGCCCGTATGCCCAAAGCGGACGGCGAGAGATGCATAAGAAACGATCTACATCTTCTCCTTCTTTAAAATTTCGAGGGCCGCTTCCAGCTTCTCGACAGCATCATCGTGCTCGCCGGCCTTATGGAGCTTTATACCTTGTTCGCAAAGCTTCTTCACCTCTTCGTTCTTCTTGATCTTGAGCAGCTCTTGACACTGGGCGTAGAGGTTCGGGCAGTCGAAGGCCGAGACAGGGCCGACCCCAAGTACGAGGGTAAAGGCAAAGGCCAGACAGAACACGGAGGCACTTCTTTTCATGCTGGTTCACCTCCTTTCCGGGGGAGCTTTTCACTCCTTATTAACGTTCGACTACGGGTGATTGTTTCCCTTTTCCTTAGTCATGGCAGCGGATTTTCAAATAGACCTGGTCGATCCAATCGCGGAGCCCCTCAGAAACATACCCCCCTTCGGGGTCCGAATTTTCCAGCAGAGCGGGTGAGAGAATAAAAGGACCCCTTCCGTCGATCTCGGCCTCGAACAGGCCGAGATGATGGGAACGAATCAGAATCGCCCCCACAGGAAGTCCCTCCAACTGAAAGGCGAGTTGAAGACGCTGTGTCAATCGCTCGTAATTCTCCATAGCCTTGAACTGCTTGAGTCGGCGAGCCCTAGTGAGAGCCGGATGGCTGTCGGAGCTCGGTCATGCGCTCTCCAAGAATTCCCGCAGGACTTGTGCAGCCTTGTGAATCTCCAGTATCCCGGCCAGATGCCCGCCGTCACTTTCCAGTTCGAAGGCGGTGGCCGTCACGCCCGCCTGTTGCAGGGTGTTGAGCAGTTTTTGGGATTGGTAGGGCGGAAGAAATACATCAGAAGAGCAGGGGATCAATAAGACCTTGGCTCGGATCCGTGCGAGCGCCTCTTCAAAGGAATTGAACCCTATGCCGGCCCGGTACAAGGCAGTGGCCTTCGCCAGGTAGATATAGGAGTTGGCATCGGTTTGTGCCGCCCGTTCTCTGGCCACTTTGTCGATCTCTGTCTCGATCAGGAATCGGTTCTCCAGCGACGCTGAGGGGCTGCTCCCTTGATCGGCCGGGGCTCGGCCCAGCGTTCGGTCCGCCCAGGGTTGACTGAGCGCAATCATCGTCAGAGCCGTGAAGGCCACGGTGAGACCTTCCACGGGCTCCGCCTTCCCGTAGTAGTCACCGTTCTGCCAGTTTGGATCGAGTCGGATTGCCATTTCGGCAACGCGTCCCGGCATTATAATTACCCAAGGGTGAAGCTCGCCGGCACTGATGACCAGGATAGCCCGCTTCACCATGTCGGGGTAGGCGAGGGCCCACTCGAGAGCCTGAAAGCCGCCCATCGAAGGGCCGGCCACGGCGTGAAGCCGCTCGATGCCTAACGAGCGGATTAAAGCGTGCTGGACGTTGATGAAGTCCCGGATGGTGACGATCGGCAAGGACATCCCGTACGGTCTGCCCGTTTCGGGATTAATAGAGGCAGGCCCTGTCGTGACCACTCGTGGGTCTTTCACGTTGATGTTGCATAGCGTGTCAGAGCTGATAATGAAATACCGATCGGTATCGAAAGGCTTATTGGGGCCGATGACAGCATCCCAGTACCCGGGGAGCTTTTCGATTTCGGTATAGCGCCCTGCGGCATGTGACGTGCCGGAAAAGGAATGACAGATCAAGATGGCGTTATCTTTGGCCGGGGAAAGTCTGCCATAGGTCTCGTAGCCGACCCGGATCTGCTTCAGCGTCGCCCCACTCAAAAGTTCCAGGCGATCCAGTTCAAAAATATGCTTGTTGACAATCATGAGATCGGGCCCAGGCACGGGGTTGTACAGATGTCCTCCTAGTTTACGTCTGCAGTGATGATTGTCAACGAGAGCGATTCGCGAGTGCGTGAAGGGAAAGGGTCGTGGGTAGAGGGAAACAGGGGACTCAGGGAGTCACTTCGATCTCGCCAGCACCCGCCACAATCTCACCGATGCTTGCAGCGGCGAGCGTCTTGGCGTCTTGTAGGCGCTTGACGAGTTGGGCACTTTTCTCTTTGGGGACAGCGATCAAGAGGCCGCCCGAGGTCTGTGCATCGCAGAGGATCAGTTGCGCTTCCTCGGTAATCTCCCGTGCCCATGTGACCTTTCCCTCCAAGGCCTGGTGATTCCGTTTGGTCCCGCCGGGACAGATTCCATCCTTCACCAGATTCCAGGCATCGGGGAGCACTGGGATCGCGTTGAGAGAAATGCGGGCACCGACACCGCTGCCAGCCGTCATCTCATTCAGGTGTCCAAGGAGGCCAAAGCCCGTAATGTCCGTGCACGCATCCACTCCCACCTCAACCATCGCCTCGGCGGCAGCCTTGTTTAACATGGTCATGATGTGCACAGTCTGTTGCATGGTGTCTTGAGAGACCTGCTCCCGCTTGATCCCGGTGGTGATGATCCCGAGCCCTAGCGGCTTGGTCAGGACCAGGTCATCCCCAACCCGGGCTCCGGCATTGGTGAGTATCTTCTTCGGGTGCACGAGGCCGGTCACCACTAATCCGTACTTGGGTTCCGGATCATCGATGCTGTGCCCTCCGATAATGGAGGCCCCGGCCTCCTTGACCTTGTCGGCTCCGCCCTGAAGGATCGCAGTTAACACGTCAAGGGAAAGCTTTCCGACCGGGAAACCGACCAGATTGAGGGCAAAGATCGGCTGGGCCCCCATGGCGTACATGTCGCTGAGGGAGTTGGCTGCGGCCACTGCCCCGCAGGCATACGGATCGTCCACGACCGGAGTGATATAGTCGACAGACTGCACCACGGCCAGATCGTCAGTGAGCTGGTAGACCGCGGCATCGTCAGCGGTCTCCGGGCCCACGAGGATCCGCGGGTCACTGAAGGTGGGTAATTGACTCAGCACCTGAGCCAGGTCCGTCGGACTGATTTTGCAGGCTCAACCCGCGCCGTGAGACAGGGTTGTCAGCCGGATCTTTTCCCGGAGATCGGTCATCGGTTTCCTCCAGTTGAGGCTACTTGAGCTTTTCCGCTAGGGCACGGTCCTTGGCCGCAACTTCCTGCGCAAGTGACTTCTTAAACGTATTAAGTTGTTTATTAAGTTTTCCATCATAAATACTTAATATCTCAGCAGAATAAATTCCGGCGTTCTTTGCACCCGCTTTGCCCACTGCCATGGTAGCTACGGGGACCCCCCCGGGCATTTGGGCCGTGGAGAGCAGCGCATCCAGGCCGTGCAGCGGGCTCGATTCAATGGGGACTCCAATGACCGGCAACGTGGTCTCGGCCGCGATAATGCCGGCTAGGTGCGCTGCGCCACCCGCCCCCGCAATGATCACTTTGAGCCCTCGTGCCTGGGCGGTCCGTGAATACTCGATCGCCTGAGCGGGGGCCCGGTGGCACGAGATCACGCGCACCTCGTGGGGAATGCCAAAATACTTCAATGCCTTTGCGGCCTCCTCCATGATGGGGAAGTCTGAGTCACTCCCCATCACGATTCCAACCAAAGGCTTTTTGCGTTCACGACTCATGGTCTACCGTCTCCCGTTCATGGTTCAGGGTTCAGCGTTTTCTGAACTATGAACCATAAACCCTGAACCTTCAACCCTGAACTAGCCCGTCAACCGGTCAAGCGCCTTCTTTCCAATGTCGTTCCGATAGTGGACGCCCTCCCAGTATATCTTCTTGACGCCCTCGTACGCGTTGGCAATAGCCTCTGGGATGTCCTTCCCGAGCCCGGTGACATTGAGGACCCGGCCACCGTCCGTGACCACCTTGCCGTTTCTCAGCGTGGTCCCGGCGTGAAAGATGACCACCCCGGGCACACCCGCTGCCTCATCCAGGCCCGAGATCGCTTTCCCCTTTTCATAGTTGCCGGGGTAGCCTCCCGAGGCCATGACCACACACACGGCAGGCTCAGGCCTCCATTCAAGTGTGACCTCGTGAAGGCGGTCGTCAATCACCGCCTCGAGCACTGGAATCAAATCTGAAGCCATGCGGGCCACCAGGGGTTGCGCCTCCGGATCACCAAAGCGGCCGTTGAACTCCAAGGTCTTGGGTTTCCCATCTTTGATCATCAACCCGGCATACAAGACCCCCTTGTAGGGGTGGCCTTCTGCCGCCATCCCCCGGACGGCCGGGATCATAACTCGTTCCATGATCTCTCGGTCAATCGCTTCAGTGACTACGGGCGCAGGAGAATACGCCCCCATTCCCCCGGTATTGGGGCCCTGGTCGTTGTCGAAGATCGGCTTGTGATCCTGAGAGGAGGCCATGGGCAGGACTGTTTTGCCATCGGTAAAAGCGAGGAAGGAGGCCTCTTCACCGGTGAGGCATTCCTCGATGACCACGCGGTCTCCGGCGTCGCCAAAGACTCGCTCCTCCATAATGGTGCTGATCGCCTGGTGAGCCTCTTCGAGGGTCTGACAGACTATGGCCCCCTTGCCAGCGGCCAGACCGTCGGCCTTGACCACGATGGGGGCCCCCATCTTCTCCAGATAGTCCCTGGCCTGGCGGGCATCATCGAAGATTTCGTATTCGGCCGTGGGGATCCCGTATTTTCGCATCAGATTCTTGGCAAAGATCTTACTCCCCTCAATCCTGGCTGCGTCCCGGCGCGCTCCAAAGATCCGCAGCCCCCGCGCCTCGAATTCATCCACAATGCCCAGGGTCAGGGGGACCTCTGGGCCGACGAGGGTGAGGTCGATCTTTTCATTGACGGCGAACTCCACGAGATCGGCGATGTCGGTGGCTCCAATACTAATGCAGGTAGCGATCTGGGCCATCCCCGCGTTGCCGGGGGCAGCATAGAGGAGGGGCTTTCGAGGACTCTGGGCAAGCTTCCATAGAAGAGAGTGTTCCCTTCCCCCTTGTCCAACCGCCAGGATCTTCATGTGTAGCCTCCTCGAAAAATGATGACCGACGACCGATGACCGTCAAGGGCCAAGGATTTGCCGTTCTCAGTTCGCGGTTCACTGTGCGCAGATAAGAATTGACAGCTCGTTGACCGATGATTGTTTGACGACTACCGTTTTTTCGGTCGTCGGTCATCGGTGATCGCCTTTTTAGTGGCGGAAGTGCCGCATGCCGGCAAAGACCATGGCCATGTCGTGCTCGTCAGCCGCCTGGATGGCCTCGGCATCCCGCATCGAGCCCCCTGGTTGAATAATGGCAGTGGCGCCCGCCTCGGCGACGACATCGACTCCGTCCCGAAAGGGAAAGAAAGCATCAGATGCCACCACCGTGCCCTTGAGGGAAGACTGTGCTTTCATGATGGCCACCCGGCAAGCATCCACCCGGCTCATCTGCCCGGCCCCGATCCCGACGGTCGCGTTGGCGGTGGTGAAGACAACGGCGTTCGACCTGACATGTTTTGCGATCTTCCAGGCGAAGGTCAGCGCCTCCCACTCCGCCGGGGCTGGCTTTCGTTTGGTCACGACACTCAAGGCGGTCTTATCCAGGTCCGCGCGGTCTCGTTCCTGAAGGAGAAGCCCCCCGGAGATCCGTCGTAGGTCCCAGGGGTCGGGTAGGGCCTGCCACTCGGCCGCCGGGATCTGCATCACCCGGAGATTCTCTCGAGTTCGCAATATCTCCTTGGCCCTCTCGGTGTAGTCCGGGGCAATGACCGCTTCAACGAAGGTAGAAGCAAGCTCCGTCGCCATCGCATCGTCCACAGTGCGGTTGAGTCCCACGACCCCGCCGTAGGCCGAGACGGGATCCGTACTGTGGGCCTGACGATAGGCTTCGACCAATGGCTCGCCGATGCCGACGCCGCACGGGGTGTTGTGCTTGATGATGCACGCCGCCGGGACGGCGAACTCCAGGACGAGGTATAAGGCGCTATCGAGATCCAACAGATTGGTGTACGAGAGTGCCTTTCCTTGCAATTGCTGGGCGTTGGCCATGCAGGGCCCCTTGACCTGTAGCTCTCGGTACAGCGCTGCCTGTTGATGTGGATTCTCGCCGTACCGGAGAGACTGGACCTTTGCGAATGCTCGTGCCAGGAAGGGCGGAAAAGACTGGGGCCACTCTGCCGTTAGGGAGGCGTCGGTACAGCTCACCGTGCTCAAGAAGCTTCCAATGACTCCTTCGTACCGGCTGGTGAGCTGAAATGCCGCTTGTGCGAGCCGCAGACGAGTTGTCAGAGAGATCCCGCCGGATTGTTTTAACTCGTCCAAGATTTGGGAGTACTGTTGAGGTTCGGTGAGGATGGCCACCCACTCAAAGTTCTTGGCAGCCGAGCGAATGAGGGTCGGTCCGCCGATATCGATCTGCTCGATAGCACGGGCCAGGTCCGATGCGTCCTCGGCGATCGTCGCCTCGAAAGGATACAGATTGATAGCGACGAGGTCGATGGGGGAGATGTGTTGCTGTTCGAGCTGGCGCTGGTGCTCCGGATCAGCGCGGCTGGCCAGAATGGCTCCGTGAATGGCTGGATGGAGGGTTTTCACGCGACCTTCCAGCATCTCTGGAACGCCGGTCACGTCTGCTACCTCAGTGACGGTCACTCCCGCCCCTCGCAGATACTCGGCCGTCTTCCCTGTGGAGATCAGCTCGACGCCGAGTTCCGTTAATCCTTTGGCGAACTCGACAATTCCTGTCTTGTCCGAGACACTCAAGAGAGCCCGTCGGATCCGGATGCGTCCTTTTTCCATCCTCTGTCCGTCGCCCCCGGGCAGCTCGCCGGGTTTGTTGCCCGACTGGTGAGGCGGCGCTCCTTATATGGTTCCCGGTGTACTCGAGTTGCCTGCAGACTTCGGTGGCGCGTGAGAAGAACCGCGTGTTCCGTTGGCAAGAGCGAAAAATCGACGCAATTTAGGGATGAATATACCTCCATCCCTCCTTGATCGGGCGCTCCGAATCACTCCCTTTACAAAAGACACGCCGTCCTCTGACCTCGAGCCGACCCTCGGCATAGAGCTGGATCGCGCGCGGATAAATCTGATGTTCGTACTTTAAAATCCGGGCGGAGAGTGTGTCCTCGGTGTCGTCGTCGAAGACGGGAACAATGGCCTGAATGATAATTGGCCCGGTGTCGACCCCCTCATCGGCAAAGTGGACGGTGCAGCCAGAGAACTTCACGCCGTGGTGAAGGGACTTGCCTTGAACGTGGAGTCCCGGAAAGGAGGGAAGAAGGGCTGGGTGGATATTCATGATGCGATGGCGAAAACGGTGGATAAAGCCGGCGCTCAGGACGCGCATGTAGCCGGCCAGGCAGACCAACCCCACCTGGTGCTCGGTGAGAACAGCGGCCATCGCCTCATTAAAAGCTTCGCGGGATGCGTGCGCTTTGGGATCGACAAAAGCGGGTGCGATGCGGTGGCGTCGGGCGCGCTCGAGAGCATAGGCGTCTTTGACATCACTGACCACGACGACCACGGCCGCGTCGAGCTTTCCCGCCTCGTTGGCATCGATGATTGCCTGGAGGTTCGAGCCTCGGCCCGACACGAGCACGCCGACGCGCAGCTTATCCTTTGTCGCCATCGCACCTCCTGTTGCCTGAATCTAACAAAGCCGGTCTCGCCCCGGCAAGGGATTTTCCCTGCATCGGACCCCCGTCGTTTCGTTGTACACACACGGACTGCTCACAGTGATCTCAGGGGTCGGATACGGTTTTTCGCGGGGTATCTCCCTGACATATATTATGTGCCCCATGAAGTAGTACCAGGGGGGGGATTTTTCTAAAGTATTTTATAATGCTAATCACTATAACCTCTTGTGAAATAATGACAAAATTGCATAATGGTAGGATGCCGGTGGCACAGCGCTTCAGGTGATATCGGTCCGCACCATGTGGCGGGGGGAAGGCAGGTCTGAGTCTATTAGGGAAGGGCAGGGTTGTCAATCCCTCAGGGATGATAAAAATCTCTTGACATGGGGGTATGGGGGATGGTAGAAAGACGACAATATCGATAGACAATGTCGACATAAGACGGAGTGAGGAATAATGAAGGTTTCGACGAAAGGCGATTACGCGACAAGGGCGTTGCAGGAACTTTCCATGCACTACAAGCACTACAACAAAGGCCTGCTCCAGATCGAGGAGATTGCCGAGCGACAAGACATCCCGGTCAGGTATCTTGAGCAACTGCTACTGATCCTCAAGCGGGCAGGGTACTTGGAAAGTAAGCGAGGCGTCAATGGGGGGTACTCCCTTGCGAAACCCCCCCATCAGATTACCCTGGGGGAGATCATACGGCTGATGGAAGGTCCCCCGGCCCCCATCTATTGCGTCGATCCTCTATCGCGTGACAAGTGTTCCGTGGAAAAGGGCTGCGGCTTCCAAAGCGTATGGGGGGAAGTCAGGGACGCCATTTCTGACATCCTGGATAACATTACTTTTGAGGAAATTTGCCGTCGGGCGCAGTTGAAGATTACACCGAAGATTATGAGCTATCAAATCTAAATCGATGACCGACGACCGATGACAGGAAAACCAATGACCGACTATCGACCACCGACGGCCGCTAGTCAACACCCGACAGCCAAAAGGTCTTTCCGTTTCTTGCGGTGCTCGGATAACGGTCATCGGATAACGGTGGACGGATGATGGGAGCACGGATTCCTCGTCTCGCAAAGAATGCGCTAGATCTCATTGGGAACACGCCTATGGTGGAGCTTCACAAGGTCTCTCCTCGGAATGGCGCGACCGTTTTGGGAAAGATGGAATCGCTCAATCCGGCCGGGAGTGTCAAGGATCGCATCTCTTGGGCCATGGTTGAGGAAGCGGAACGGGAGGGGAAACTCAGGCCCGGAGCGACCATTGTCGAACCGACCTCCGGAAACACGGGGATCGGGCTCGCCATGGTGGCGGCAGTGAAGGGATACCGGCTGATTCTGACCATGCCCGACGATATGAGTCTCGAGCGCAGGACGCTGCTCCAACGGTTCGGGGCGGAGGTGATCTTGACGCCGGCGATTGAAGGGATGACCGGCGCCGTGTTTGCGGCCGAGGAGCTTTGCCGGGAAGATCCCAACAACTTTATGCCCCAACAATTTAACAACCCGGCGAATCCAGAGATTCACCGCCAGACGACCGCTCAGGAGATCCTGGAGGTGACCGAGGGTCGGATTGACGCGCTCGTGGCCGCGGTCGGTACCGGAGGGACCATCACCGGGGTGGGAGAAATTCTCAAGTCCAAAATCCCAGGTGTCAGGGTCATTGCGGTCGAGCCGGCCAAATCGCCGGTCCTCCAGGGAGGGAAGGCCCGACCTCACGGGATTCAGGGCATTGGAGCGAGCTTTATCCCCGGGGTCCTCAATATGGAGGTCCTGGATGAGATTATCGCGGTGACCGACGAGGACGCCTTCAAGATGACGGCGCGTCTGACCCGGGAAGAGGGGCTCTTGGTCGGGGTCTCGGCCGGGGCCAACGTCTTTGCCGCCGTTCAGGTTGCCCGGCAACTCGAAAAGGGGAAGATCGTTGTGACCATTATGTGTGATACCGGGGAACGGTATCTCAGTGTGCCATTCTAGAAGGAAAGGAGTTTGATGCATGACGGTCAAGATCTACATCCCGACGCCGTTTCGAGCGATTACTCGCAACCAGGCCACGGTGGAGGTCGAAGGGGAGACTATCCAGCACCTCATCGAGGCCCTCGAAGCGGAGTATCCCGGCATCCGGGAGCGGGTTTTTGATGAGGCAGGAGAGATTCATCGGCATATCAATATCTATGTGAACGAAATCGCCGTCGAGAACCTCAAGGGCAAAGATACGGCATTGGTGGAGGGGGACGAGGTGTCCCTGATCCCGGCCATTGCCGGAGGGGCGATTCCCTTTACCGAGGAGCAAATCAAGCGGTACAGCCGTCACATCATCCTGCCCGAGGTAGGTGGGAAGGGACAACGGAAACTCCTCAACAGTAGCGCCCTCTTGGTTGGGGCCGGTGGTCTGGGCTGTCCTGCTGCCCTCTATCTAGCCGCTGCGGGTGTGGGCCGGCTCGGGATCGTCGATTTCGATCTGGTGGATCTCAGCAACCTCCAGCGACAGATCCTTCACCACACCCATGACCTGGGGCGACCCAAGGTCCTTTCGGCGGTGGACAGCATCGGGGATATCAATCCCGATGTCAAGGTCGAGCCCCATCAGGCCCAGCTCTCGTCGGAGAATGTGAAAGAGATCATCGCCGGCTACGACGTAATCGTCAACGGCTGTGACAACTTTCCCACCCGATACCTGTTGAATGATGCCTGTTACTTTCTGAAGAAGCCGATGGTGGATGGCAGCATTTTCCGCTTTGAAGGGCAGGTCACGGTCTTCTCACCGGGGAAAGGGTGTTACCGCTGTCTGTATCCTGCGCCGCCCCCGCCCGGGCTCGTCCCGAGTTGTGCAGAGGCTGGGGTCCTCGGAGTCCTCTGCGGGATCATTGGCAGCCTCCAGGCGCTCGAGGCGATCAAGCTCATCCTCGGCGGGGGAGACCCCCTCGTTAATCGCCTGCTCTTTTTCGATGCGATGACGTTGGAGTTCCGTCAAGTCAAGATCCGGCGGGATCCAGAGTGTCCGGTCTGCGGCGATCATCCCACGATCACGGACCTGATTGACTACCACGAATTCTGCGGCGTCCCGCAGGGGCAGGTGGTGAGCTAGGAATAGTTCACAGTTCAGAGTTCATGGTCGAAGGATGATGGATGCAGAAGATAAAGAAGGCAGCCGGTGGATTCTCATCCTCTCTGGAAATGACAGGACTAAGGCAATGAGGAGATCAGCTTAATGCGAAGGAAACTTGTGACGCGTGCACCTTACCTCAGCGGGATTTTTGCCTTACTACTCGCTACTTCCGTGGCGTGTAGCCGGCAGGAGGCCAAGAAATCAGGATTCCCGAACGGCCAATTGCTGGTGGAAACCCAAGAGGTGGAGCGTCACCTAGGCGACCCTGATCTTCGCCTGGTGGACCTTCGGGCGCAAGGACCTCACGGCTACGAAGAGTATGCCTTTGGGCATATCCCTGGGGCGGTTTATCTGAACTGGCAGGACATCGACGATCTGAAAAGTAATCAGAAAGGCCTGCCGATGGATCAGGCCAAGGCGGAGGCTCTGTTCAGTCGGTTGGGGATTGACGAAAACACGGGGGTCATCGCGTACGACGACTCGGGCGGGCTCTTTGCAGCACGCCTCTTCTTTGTCCTCGAATTCTTTGGGCACACCAAGGTTGCCATTCTCAACGGGGGATTTTCGAAGTGGATGAACGAAGACCGGGATCTCGGCGACGAGGATCCGAAGATCACGCCTAAAAAATTCGTGGCCCGGTCAAACCCCAACCTGATCGCTACCGCTGAGTGGGTGAAAGACAACCTCAAGAATCCGACAGTCTGTATGGTGGATGCCCGAAGTCCACTGGAATTCCAGGGGAAACGGACCGACCCGGGGAGAATCAAGGATTCCGACATCAAGCGGGGAGGCCGAGTCCCTGGGGCAGTGCTCATCGATTGGGTCGATACGATCAACCGCGAGGACCATACTTTTAAGAGCACCGCAGAACTCAGAGAAATCTTTGAAGAAGCTGGGGCGACGAAGGACCGGGAGATTGTGACCTATTGCCGGACGGGGGTGCGAGCAGCTCACAACTACTTCGTAGCCAGACTGCTCGGGTACGAGAAGGTGCGTAATTACGACGGATCCTGGATTGATTGGGGAAATCGGTCAGGGGTTCCAGTGGAGAAGTCATAAGACCGGTGCGGGCGGCCGCATGAGAACACAGGGAGAGCAATGAGCGTTCAGATTCACGTTCCCCAGATCTTCCGAAAGCACACCGGTGGCGCAAAGACGGTGGTCGTCGAGGGTCAAACGCTCCGCGAGGTGCTGGATAGCCTCGACAAGGCATATCCGGGCCTTCGGGACCGGTTGCTGGACGGTAAAGGGATTCACCGGTTTGTCAACATTTACCGCAACGACGAGGATATCCGATTCCTCGAGTCTCTGGATACCGAAGTGCGAGAGGGGGATAGCATCTCGATTCTTCCTGCGGTTGCGGGAGGAGGTCACTTTGGCGCCCAAGGATAAGGTGATCCGCGGCGGCGAGGAAGCCATGAGGCCACGGATCGCGAGCGACATCGTTGACGCGATTGGAAATACTCCCCTGGTTGAGGTTTCCCGGGTGAGTCCAAAGCCGTCGGTCCGGATCTTCTGTAAGCTCGAGTTCTACAATCCGACGGGGAGCCTGAAGGACCGGATTGCCAAGTATATGATCGAACAGGCAGAGCAGCGAGGGGATCTGACCCCGGGCCAAACCATCATCGAGCCGACGAGCGGCAATACCGGCATCTCCCTAGCGTTGATCGGCCGGCGGAAGGGTTATACGGTCAAGGTCGTCGTTCCAGAGAACATTACCGTCGAGCGGCGGCAACTGCTGGAGCTGTACGGTGCAGAAATCATTTACTCCGACGCCCGCCGGGGAACCAACGGGGCCATCGAAATGGCAAAGAAGCTGGCTGCCGAGAACCCGGACTGGCATATGCCATACCAGTACGGCAATCAGGCCAATGTCCAGGCGCATTACGAGACCACCGGTACGGAGATCCTCGAGGCGCTACCCGACGTCGATGTTTTTGTGGCGGGACTCGGGACCGGCGGCACTCTCATGGGCGTTGGCCGGCGGCTGAAGGAGGTAAACTCCAAAACCCAGGTGATCGCCGTCGAGCCGCATCCAGGCGATCTTGTACAGGGACTCCGGAGCTTGGAAGAGGGGTTCATTCCGCCTATCTTGGATATGAGTCTGCTGGATGGAAAGATCATTGTCGATTCTCGCTGTGCGTTCGCCCTCACCCGGGATCTTACGTTCAAGGAGGGAATCTTTGCCGGGGTCTCTTCGGGTGCCGTGCTCCACTGTGCCATCCGAACGGCGCACAAAATGGAGCAGGGAAATATTGTGTGCCTGCTTGCTGATGGTGGTTGGAAGTATGTCAGCCTTGGTGTGTGGGCCAAAGAGCTCCCGGACCTTGGGGAGGATGTCTACAGTCATATCTGGTGGTAGTCGTAAGCGACGAGTGCTGAGAGTCGAGAGCGGAGATGTTCAAGCTCGAAAAGCGATTCGCCACGGAGATCATCGATCACGCACGGGCTGAGGCGCCGAACGAGTGTTGCGGTCTTCTGGCTGGGGAAAACGGCACGATCCTTCAACTGTACCGATGTGATAGTGCCGAGAAGAGCGCGTACCGATACTACCTCGACCCGAAGGATCAGCTCCGGGTGATGCGAGAGCTCGATGAAAAGGGGTGGGAGCTGCTTGGAATCTACCACTCCCACACCCACACGGAGGCCTATCCGTCAAAAACGGATGTGGAACTTGCTTTCTATCCCGACGCGCTATACTTCATCGTTTCCCTCGAGAAACCGAGCGAACCGGTGATTCGGGTTTTTCGAATTAATGATGGGAACATCACAGAGGAGGACGTGATGATCGGGCAGTGAAGGGGGGTTTTTTATATGGAGAAAACCCGAGTAATTCAATCGGGATTATCGTCTTGGTGAATCAAGAAACTTTACCAATTAGAAAGGGGAGGGGCAATCATGGCGACTTATGCACATCCTGAGGTACTGGTGGAAACCCAGTGGGTTGCAGACAACCTGAAGGACCCCAAAATCCGGCTGGTGGAAGTCGATGTCGACACGGCCGCCTATGGTGAGGGGCACATCCCCGGCGCCGTGGGCTGGAACTGGAAGAGCGACCTGGAAGAGACCCTGGAACGGGATATCGCCCACCAAGTGACCCTGGACAAGCTGCTCGGCAGGTCGGGGATTGCCAACGACACGACCGTGATCTTATACGGGGATAACAATAACTGGTTTGCTACGTATGCGTTCTGGCTCCTGAAATATTACGGCCATGCGGCCGCCCGGCTCATGAACGGGGGACGGGCGAAATGGATTGCCGAGGGGCGGCCCATGACGAAGGAGACCCCAAAGCACCCGGCCACGACCTACAAGACGCAGGGGCCGGACAAGAGTATCCGGGTGGTGCGGGAGGAGGTGATCGCGTCGGTGGGGAAGGCAGGCCTGGGCTTGGTGGATGTGCGCTCGCCGAAAGAATTTAGCGGTGAGATCCTGGCCCCCGAGAACCTGCCGCAGGAGGGGGCGCAGCGGGGGGGCCACATTCCGGGCGCGGCGAACATCCCCTGGAGCCAGGCGGTCAGGGAAGACGGCACCTTTAAGAGTGTAGAGGATCTCAAACAGCTGTACCAGGGGAAGGGGATCGTTCCGGACAAGGAAATCATAGCCTACTGCCGGATCGGTGAGCGCTCCTCGCACACCTGGTTTGTGCTGAAGTATCTGTTGGGCTACCCCAAGGTGGTGAATTACGACGGGTCGTGGACCGAGTACGGCAGCCTGGTCCATGTCCCCATCGAGAGATAGGGAGTGGAGAAGTGACACAGCCCCAGTCGGATGAACCTTTTCTGAGGATTGGCCCGGCGGAAGCCAAGGCATTGATAGAGAAAGGGGTCCAGTTAGTGGATGTCCGGGAACCCCAAGAGTACGCCGAGATGCGGATCGCGGGCTCGGTTCTCTTTCCTATGGGCACGCTCCTCAAGGCCCCGCGAGACATTCTGAAGGAGGGGCCGGTTCTGCTTGTGTGTTCAGAAGGGCTTCGGAGTGCAGTTGCCTGTGAGGCGGCAGCGGCGATTGGGGTTGAGGAGGTCTATAACCTCGAAGGGGGGCTGCAGCGCTGGCAGGAGGAAGGGTACACGCTGGAGACAGGTGAAGTGAGTGAGCCGGTGATCGCTGAGACACCGGCCGTGCCCCGACCGCCGGCGCAGGATCTTCTCGTCTCCGGCGAGCGCCTCGCACGGGTCCATCGCTTCCGGTATCAGAAGGCCGTAGCATGCGCCTTGGGCACTATTGAGCTCGTCGTGGAGGAAAGCGTGGGCGAAATGGAGGAGCCATCGAAGCGCTGCGTGGCGAGACCTGATCACCCGGAGCGTGTCCCGAGACCAGATCTCACGGTTTACGGTGAGAGTGTTGAGGATGTCCTGCGAGTCCTGATTGAAAAACTCAGGGGGCGGCGCCCTCAGGAGATCTTTTTACCCACGGGGTAACGCCACCGTCATCGGCGCCCCCGAGGAATTTTGGCTTTGCTCAAGGAAGGATGATCTCGTGATTGTTTCGGTACCGGCAATTGCCTTCGTAGGATTAGCGTCGGGCTGGGTCATGGGGATTTCTGCCGCGGCGTGGGGGGCTTTGAGCGTCCCATTGCTGATTCTCATCGGAGTCGAGCCCTTGGTCGCGATCAATGCGTCTCTGGCGGCATCCATCTTACTCAGTCTGTTCGGCGGCGTGACCCATTGGCGCTATGACCGATCACGGGTAGTTCCTCTCCTCCCGCTGGTGTTCGGAGGTGTGGGAGGCGCATTCCTGGGGAGTTTACTGAGCCCTGCGCTCCCAACACAAACCCTTCGGATTTTGATTGGCTTTACAACTCTGAGTATCGGTATTCTGACGCTTTTCAGGAAAAATGGGAACGGGTCGCAAAACAATTTTGAAGCCGTGAAATGGAACGACAGGAGGGCGATCCTTTTCGGAATCGGGGTAGTGGCCGGATTATCCGCCGGTGCGTTCGGCTCGGGTTGGGGGACGATCGGTGTTGTATTGCTGATGTGGACAGGCATTCCCCCCCACACCGTGGTGGGCTCATCACTGCTAGCTCGGTCATTGGTGGCCTCAGCCGCGGCCGGCTCGTATACTCTTCAGGCAGGAAATTTCCCCCTGGGGGTCTTTCTACCGCTTCTGATTGCAGGGGGCTTGGGGGTATATCTCGGGGTCCGGACGGCCAATCGGGTTTCGGTGGCCGGGATGCGAGTGCTCCTCGGCGGTGTGGTCACGATGGTGGGGATCCTGATCGTGGTCGGAACTATGTGGTAAGGACTGTTCACCTAACTGTCACCCTTAAACGGACATGCGAACGTCCGGAAGGGAGGATGGGGAATGCAGCAGTTGGAAAATCGGGACGCCAAAAAGGCGACCATCACGATAGAGGGTAAGCCGCTGGCCATTCGTCCCTCCTATGCCCAGCAGGAGGAGATCGATACCTTTGACGAATTCGTGCAGCGTTTCTGGCAAAAACAGATATCGGAGGTGGAGTTCCAGCGCTTCCGCCTCCAGCACGGGGTCTATGGTCAACGCCAAGAGGGGGTCCAGATGGTTCGCATCAAGATCCCCTGGGGCGGGCTGAGCGCCGAACAACTGGAGGCGTTAGCCGACCTCGCGCAACGGACCCCTCGTCGTATCGGTCACGTCACGACGCGTCAGAACGTCCAGTTTCACTTTGTCAAGCTGGCTGAGGCTACCGAGTTCTTGGGCGCCCTGGAAAAGGTGGGATTGACGACGCGGGAAGCCTGCGGGAACACGGTTCGGAATGTCACCGCAGGAGCCTGCTCTGGCGTCTGCCCGCGCGAGGTGTTCGACGTGACGCCTTATGCCGAGGCCGTGGCGCGCTTCCTCCTACGCAACCCGATGAACCAGAATCTTCCCCGCAAATTCAAGATCGCCTTTTCGGGGTGCCCGGACGATGAGGGGATCACGGCAATCCATGATATCGGCGGACGGGCCGTTCTCCATCAGGAGAATGGGGTAAGCCACCGGGGCTTTCGGTTGATCGTGGCTGGGGGACTCGGCCCGGTGCCACACCATGCCCAAGTCCTCGAAGAGTTCACTCCAGCGGACGAGCTGCTGGCGACGGTGGGCGCCATTGTCAGGGTGTTTGACCGATTTGGGAACCGAGAGAACCGGAGCAGGGCCCGGATGAAGTTCGTGCTGCAAGAATTCGGTCTGGAAAAGTTCCGGAACCTGGTTTTTAAAGAGCGGACTGGTCTCAAGTCAACCATGGGCGGAAAGTTCCCCCCAATTGTCATCCGGGAAGAAGGTCCCCCGGCCCCAAGATCCACCCCAGTGTCCATCTCGGGTCTGGAAGACCCCGCCTACGAGTTGTGGCGGCGTAGCAACGTCCGGCCCCAAAAGCAGCCTGGCTACGTAATGGTCACGGTTCGTTTGGAGCTCGGCGACTTCACGCCGCTGCAGCTTCGGCTCCTGGCCTTCTGTGCTCGTGAGTTTGGTGACAGCACTGTGAGGACCACAAACCAACAGAACTTCCTCCTTCGGTGGATTCCGGAGGAGGCCCTGGTGCCGATGTACCGAGTCCTTCGTCGTGCAGATCTGGCCCGGTCCGGTGCCGATCGACTTATGGATGTTACGGCCTGTCCCGGTGCAGACACCTGCCAGCTCGGGATTACGTCTTCCCGGGGGCTCGCGTTGGCCATAGGTCGGATGGTGGAGGAGAAGCACCCGGATCTGGCAGAGGAAGTGGGTGGACGGATTAAGATCTCGGGCTGCCCGAACTCCTGCGGTCAGCATCACATCGCGACCATCGGATTTTATGGCGGTTCGAAGAAATTCGGCGGGCGTCAGGCTCCGACCTATCAGATGCTCCTTGGAGGCGTGTGGGGAGATAGCACCGCCCGATTCAGCCAGCCCGCGCTACGGCTCCCAGCGAAGAACATTCCCAATGCCATCGACAGGCTCCTGGAGATTTATAAGGCGAACCGGACAAACGGCGAGAGCCTCTTCCCATTTCTGGAGCGTTTCGGACCGAAGCAGGTGGTGCAAAACCTGGCGGAGTTCACCGCGATACCCAGCTATGAAGAAGCCCCGGACGGGTTCCAGGATTGGGGCGAGGAGAAGGCCTTCGAGCTCAAGACTGGGGTTGGTGAGTGCGCGGTGTGAGGAAGGTCGATTGATGGGACTGAAGGGTCTGACAGTGGCGGTCACCGGAAGCAGGCGAGCCTCGGAACTCGCCCAGCTCATCACGAACTCCGGCGGAGTTCCGTATGTGGCTCCAACGGTGGGGATCGAAGTCCAGGAGGACGTGGACCGTCAAACAGAAGAGTTGGTCCGTAGGATCGTCGACGGAGAATTTGATTATGCGATCTTCATGACGGGCCCCGGCGTATATCGATTGATGTCGACAGCGCAGCAGCTCGGTTTGGAGCGTGAGGTAGTTGATGTGTTGAACCGCACGAGTGTCGTCGCCAGGAGCCAGAAACCACAGAAGGTATTAGAAAAGTCCGGGGTCAGGGTGACCATGGTGCCATCCGACAATACGTCGGAAGGCATTGCCGCCGAGATGGCCAAACTCGACGTCAGCGGCAAAGGCATCGCCGTGCTCTGGCATGGGGATTCCCATCCGATGCTGCGTGAGGTCCTGGAAAGAAGAGGAGCCAAGGTCTTTGAGGCGATGGCATACACATATTCGTTGGACCTGGGAAAACGGGGTGCTGATCTCTTAGAGGCTGTGGGGTTTAAGTATATCCCCCCCGGCGAAGGCAAGATGCTTGAGCTTATCAACGATCTGGTGAGGGGCATGATTCATATCATCACGTTTACCAGTCCCCCATCGGCCAGAAACCTCTTTCGGTTTGCAGAAGCCCACGGGCGAGACATCGATCTTCGGAGGTCCCTGAACGAGAAGGTTATCGTTGTTGCCGTCGGACCGCCCACGCGGAGGAGCATTGAGGAGGACGAAGTTCAAGTCGATGTCATGCCGGATGTCTACAAGTTGGGACCCATGGTGAAGGCTACGGTTGATTATCTGGCGCAAGACCACTCACACCCGCGAAAAGGGGCTCTGGCCAGGATTCAACCTGAGTCAATTGCGGGTGGATAACCGAGCGGCCAGGAATCGGTCTGTAAACAAAGCCGAAAGGGGGGGACACATGGAGACGAAGAATCGACTGGATGAGGTAGCGGTGGAAGAACTGGCGACTCGCTTTGAGGGGAAAGGTCCCGAGGTGGTCATCCAGTGGGCCCTTGAGCACTTTCACCCCCGCATCGTCCTGGCGTCCAGCCTGCAGGCGGAAGACATGGTCATTTTGGACATCGCCTGGAGGATAAATCCCGACGTCCGGGTCTTTACCCTCGATACTGGCCGGCTCCATGAAGAGACCTACGCCAGTATGGAGCGGGTCCGGGAAAAGTACGGCATTGCCATCGAGAGTTTTTTTCCGAGCCGGGAGGCGGTGGAGGCCCTGGAGCGCGAGAAGGGATTTTATTCCTTCCGGCAGAGCGTGGAGGAACGGAAGTTTTGCTGCGGGATACGCAAGGTGGAGCCGCTGGCACGCGCCCTCAAGGATCGCGATGCGTGGATCACCGGGCTTCGACGAGAACAGGCGGTGACCCGGACCGTGCTCCGGAAGGTTGAGTTTGATCACAGTCATGGAATCATTAAGGTCAATCCTTTGGCTGACTGTTCGGAAGGCTACGTCTGGGACTACATTCGGACCCATGGTGTCCCATACAACGCACTGCACGACTTAGGATATCCGAGCATTGGGTGTGCCCCGTGCACGCGTGCGATCAAGCAGGGGGAGGATGTCCGGGCCGGACGGTGGTGGTGGGAAAATCCAGAGAGTAAGGAATGTGGTCTGCACGTCACACCGGTGGAGACGGGCCAGTCCACTGCGTGAGGGGGCAAGGAGTCGCATGAGTATTATTACACCGCATGGAGGGGAACTGGTTGACCGGCTAATCCCGCCGGAGGAGCGACAGGAGGCACGACGCCGGGCGAGAGACTTAACGCCGGTGCACCTGAATCGGCGACAGATCTCGGATCTGGAGTTGATCGGGATCGGGGCTATGAGTCCGCTCGACGGGTTCATGGGTCAGGCCGACTACAAGCGAGTAGTGGACGAGGCGCGTCTGGCAAGCGGGCTCCCCTGGTCCATCCCCGTTACGTTAGCCGTGCGGGAGACCGAGGCCGCCTCCGCTCGAGTGGGCGAAGAGATCTCCTTGGTGGACGACCATGGGGATCTTCTGGGCTTGCTAGAGCTTCGAGAGAAACTCTCTTATGATAAAAAGCGCGAGGCCCAGGAGGTATACCGAACTACCGAAGAGGCCCATCCGGGAGTCCGCGTACTCTATGCCCAGGGCGATGTGCTCTTGGCCGGACCAATTCGACTCTTGGAGCCTCCTGACGATCAGGAGTACGGCCCCTACCACCTGACCCCCGCAGAGACCCGGCAGGCGTTCAACAACCAGGGTTGGCGAACCGTCGTGGGCTTCCAGACGCGAAACCCCGTCCACCGGGCCCACGAATACATCCAGAAGTGTGCTCTGGAGGTCGTGGATGGCCTCCTCCTGCATCCATTAGTTGGTGAGACGAAGCAGGATGACATTCCCGCGGAAACCCGGCTGCGCTGTTACGAGGTGCTTTTGGAAGGGTATTATCCCAAAGATCGTGTCATCCTGGCGGTCCTTCCGGCGGCCATGCGCTATGCCGGCCCGCGAGAAGCTATTTTCCATGCGTTGATTCGGAAAAATTACGGGTGTACCCATTTCATCGTCGGCCGAGATCATGCCGGCGTGGGGAATTATTACGGCACCTTTGACGCCCATCTGATCTTTCGGGACTTCGCCCAGGAGGAGCTGGGGATTACTCCCCTCTTTTTTGACCATGCCTTTTATTGTCGAAGTTGCCAGGGAATGGCCACCACCAAGACCTGTCCGCACGGTCCTCAGGAGCGAGTAAGCCTTTCGGGGACCAAGGTCCGAGAGATGTTGCACCGGATCGAACTTCCCCCTTCCGAATACACGCGGCAAGAAGTGGCGGAAGTGCTGCTCCAATGGGCCAATACGGATCAGTACCGTATCTGACCTTCGACTTTCCCGCCTCCTGACAGCCTCGAGGGACCTGCGTTTGTTGCGAGGAAATGTCGGGGAATTCGGGAAGGATATTAAGGAGAAGCAGCGATGATTGGATCAATGGTCACGTTTCTTGCTGGCGTCGTCGCCCGTCTCAATTGCTCGAAGCTTGCGCGGCGGGGGAGCGAAATGCTCCAGCGACTTGCCGAGCGAATAGATCACTCCGGGCAGGGAAGAGGGCGTCTTCACGCGGGGAACGGTTGGGGTGTGCCCTTGAGGAGAGGTGGACGGGTCTCTCTGGTCGGGGCAGGGCCAGGCGAACCGGGTCTCCTGACCCTCAAAGGAAAGCTTTGCCTCGAAGAAGCGGACGTGGTCGTCTACGATTATTTGGTGAACGAATCTCTCCTGACGAACTGCCGCCCCGAGGCAGACCGAATCCATGTTGGGAAGCCGGGGTCGTACCAGAGGCTGTCCCAGGAGGAGATTAATCGCCTCTTGATCGAGCGGGCCAGGGAAGGCAAGGTGGTCGTCCGTCTCAAAGGGGGGGACCCATTTATCTTTAGCCGCGGAGGGGAGGAGGCGGAAGCACTTGCCGAGGCAGGGATTCACTTCGAGGTCGTGCCGGGAGTTACCTCGGCTATCGCCGTCCCAAGTTATGCCGGGATTCCCCTCACACACCGAGACTTGGCTTCCACGGTGGCGTTTGTGACCGGGAACGAAAACCTGACGAAGGAGACCTCAGGAATCGACTGGAAAGCCGTCGCCGGGATGGGGACCATAGTCTTTCTCATGGGAGTCAGTCGGCTGTCCCTGATTGTGGCGAGGCTCGTTGAGGAAGGGCGCGACCCAGAGACTCCCGTCGCGGTGATACAGTGGGGGACCTTGCCCCGGCAAAAGACCGTCACGGGCACGCTGCGAGACATTCGAGAAAGGGTGAGGGGGATGCGGTCACCCGGTATCATCGTCGTCGGAGAGGTGGTAAGGGTTCGAAACCGCCTCAGATGGTTTGAGGAAGGCATGTTCGTTCGCGAGACTGCAGCGACCCAAACGCAGAGACGCGAGGCGGTCCTCAGCAAGCTGATCCAACCGGAGTCTGCCTAGGCTTGTGAGGTCGAAAAATTTTCGGTACAATGCATCTGCGTTTTCCAACGCGGAGGCAGCTTTGGCGCGAAGACGAGTACATCTCACTTTTCCCGGAAAGCTCATGAACGAACCACTGTTGTGGAAGATGAGTCAGCAGTTCGATCTCGTCTTCAACATCCGTCGGGCGGACTTCACCGAGGGGATTGGGTGGCTTATGGCGGAGTTGGAGGGAGATGAAAAGGGGCTGCAGAGCGGTATACGATGGCTGGAAGAACAGGGCGTCCATGTGGACCCGATCGAGCAGGACGTCGTCCAGTGAGATTTCGCTTGACAGCATCGGCCCCTTTTGGTGATATTAGTGGTTAATTGAATAGAATTTCACTTCTCATCGAGAGCGGCTGAGGGACTGGCCCGACGAAGCCGCGGCAACGGCCCGCCGTCATGGACGGCGGGAGACGTGCTAACTCCTGCACCTCGATCTTGCGTGTCGGGGTGAGAGATGAGAGGGTGGATGCGCAGTGGTTATGCAACCCCTTCTCATACGGAGAAGGGGTTTTTTTTGGGATTGTAAGGGGTATGGCGACACGGCGTCTCTCTCTGACGTTTCCTTCGGATTTGATTAAGGAACCGGTCATCTACCGGGTTTCGAAGGAGTGCAACCTGGTTCCCAACATTCGAAAGGCCCGGATCACCGATACCACTGGTGAGGTGATTTTGGACTTTCAGGGACGAGAGGAAGACCTCGAGAGAGGGATAACCTACCTCGTTGACCGCGGCATTACGGTTGAGGAAGTTCAGGAGGAACGATAACGGCGCTGGATATGTCCGCCAGGTCCATGCGCAGGAGGGTTCGATGGCGAAAATCAAGGGGCTACGGTGCCGTGAGTGCGGCCGTCCCTATCCGGCCAAGCCGCTACATGTCTGTGAGTTCTGCTTTGGGCCGTTGGAAGTTGACTACGATTACGCCAGTCTGGAGAAGGTAGTCAACCGCAAGCGGATCGAGGCCGGCCCACCGACTATGTGGAGGTATCGCGATTTGCTTCCGATCGAGCAGGAGGTGCCAGTCGGAGAGCACTGCGGCATGACCCCCTTGATCCGGGCAAGACACCTCGAAAAAGCCCTTGGGGCACAGGAAGTCTACATCAAAAACGATGCGGTCTGCCACCCGTCCCTCTCTTTTAAGGACCGTGTCGTCTCGGTCGCCGTGACCAAGGCGATGGAATTTGGTTTTGACGTCGTTTCATGCGCCTCGACCGGGAACCTCGCCAACTCTGTTGCTGCCCATGCGGCGGAAGCGGGTCTCAAGAGTTTTATCTTTGTCCCGGCCGGCCTGGAGCAGGGAAAGATCGTTGGGACATTGATTTACAGTCCCATTTTGGTGGAAGTCGATGGGAACTACGATGAAGTCAACCGGCTGTGCAGCGAGATAGCCGACAAATATGGTTGGGCTTTCGTGAACATCAATATCCGGCCGTATTACGCAGAGGGTTCCAAAACCTTCGGCTATGAGATTGCCGAGCAACTGGGCTGGCATGCTCCGCGACACATCATTGTCCCTTCCGCCGGTGGTTCGCTAGTCACGAAGATTTGGAAAGGGCTGAAGGAGTTTTGCCAGTTGGGACTGATCCCGGAGTGTCATACCCGGATGCACGTGGCACAGGCGGCTGGGTGCAATCCGATCGTGGCGGCTATTCGCAACGGGTGTGACACCATCCGGCCCGTCCGCCCTGACACGATTTGTAAGTCGTTAGCCATTGGCAACCCCGCGGATGGATACTATGCCTTCAAGGCAGTCGAGGAGAGCACCGGGTATGCGGCCGATGCCAGCGACGAAGAGATCGTCGATGGGATGAAGCTTCTCGCCGAGACCGAGGGAATCTTTACGGAGACCGCGGGCGGGGTCACGGTGGCTGCGGCCAAGCGATTGATCGATACGGGGGTTATTCCCCGTGACGAGAGCATTGTGCTTTCCATCACTGGAAACGGCCTCAAGACGCAGGAAGTGGTCTTTAACGCCCTCAGGCCCACCGTTTCCGTCAAGCCGTCGTTGAAATCCTTCGATGAGGCGATCGCGGAACGGCCAGATCTCGAGGCAGATTTCATTTCTCAGGCCCCAACCAACATTCAGGGATAACGTGTGGAGGAAACCATGAGCGTCCTCGTCCGCATTCCGACACCGCTCCGAAGCCTGACGAAGGGCCAGGCTGAGGTTCAGGAAGAGGGGAGCTCTGTTCAGGAGCTCATAGAAAACCTGGAGGACAAGTACAAGGGATTAAAAGAGCGGCTTTGTGATGGGCAGGATATCCGCCGGTTCATTAATATTTATGTAAACGACGAGGATATCCGCTTCCTTCAAGGAACCGAGACACCGCTTAAGCCTGGAGATCAAATTTCTATCGTCCCAGCCATTGCTGGGGGGAGGTAATCCCCCAAGCTGCCTCGCATATAATCCCTGACCCACCATAAGATGGGACGCCCTCCCGGGTGCCATACAGCCTGGAAGGGCGTTTTGCTTTCAAAAAGCGTAATTGTAACTGACCGGCACACGGGTTGCATCTGAAGGCCGAGGGCAAACTCGTCGTTGTGGGCGGCGAGTGTCAAGAGGCGTGTAAAGATAATCGAATTTCTGCCGATATACCTTATCAGAGCTAGGAACGTGGTTGCCGTCTCTGATATGGACCTGCCTCACGTGCAGCCATTGAACAGTTCATCGGGGAGAGGGAGCCGATATATGGCTTGCGGAGGAGACATGACGGAGAATGAAAACGGTTTTGACATCCATCGGTGTGACGGCTGCGGTGGGGCTTTGACAAAACGCGAGCAGCTCTACGGTTTGTGCAGCAAGTGCGAGAATACTGTACCGTCCATATCAAAGAATCCGCGGAAGACACGGAAACAGAGCAAGGAGCGGCGCTCAGCGTAGCATAAGCGTTGTCAGTAGCGCAAGACCCACGCGCATGGTGCATTGATACAATCATGGGCCTCGATGGCCCTTTTTTTATGTCCTCGCGACCGTGCATGCCATCCTACACTGCCGACCTGCCGACAAAAAAGTCCCACGCCTTCCAAGGTTTCCCGACGGAGGATGTCGGGAGACGGTTGTCAGAAAGTGACCTGCCGTGTTAGACTTGGGCCTCCCGACGGGTGGTTTCTTTCTAAGTGGGGGGAAAGGTGTGTTTGTTTCGGGCCCCACGGAGGATAGCCCACTTTCGAGATTCCGACGCCGCCACGCGACGGCGGATCCTTACCGACACGCACCTGGGGGGAAGTGATGCGCATCGTTGTGTGTCTCAAGCAGATCATCGATCCCGAGCTTCCCAGCAGTCAATTTAAAATTGATCCAGGGTCAAAGCGACAGCAACCAAATGGTCACCCGCTCGTCATCAGCCCTTACGATGAAAATGCCCTTGAGCTCGCGCTGCAGCTCAGAGACCAAACTGCTGGCCATGTGACAGTGCTCAGCGTCGGGCAGTCTTCGGCAGTCAGCGCCCTCCGCAAAGGGGTGGCCATGGGTGCGGACGAGGCTGCCTTGATCAGCGATCCTGCCCTTGAGGGATCCGATGCCTTTGGGATTGCTGCCGCATTGGCCCAAGGGATTCAGAAGCTAGGGCCACCAGATCTGGTCCTCTGTGGTTGCGAGTCCGGAGACTGGGCCGACAGGATCATTGGCCCCATTCTGGCGGAAGCGCTTGGAATCCCCTGTGTTACCTATGTTGCCAGGGCGGAAAAACATAACGGTCATGTGCGAGCCCAGCGGGTGGTGGAGGAGGGTTACGAGATTTGGGAGGTTACGCCACCTCTGTTGCTCACCATCCTCAGTCACGAATCGAATGTCCCCAGATATCCGAAGGTCAAGGACATCATGACTGCCTCCCGGAGGCCAATCTCGACATGGTCTCTCAGTGATATTGGTCTCGATACGGGACATGTCGGGAACGCGGTCACCCGAGTTGAGATCCAGGAGCTTACCCTGCCGACCCGAGAGTCTCGCTGTGAGTTCCTCGAGGGAGAGCCAGGGGGGCAAGTCGCGTCGTTGATCACGAAACTCCGAGAGAAAAAGGTGATTTGAGCCATGGGCGGAATCTTTGTGTTTGCCAAAGTGGAGAATGGAGTTCCCTCCCGTTCAACCCTCGAACTCTTGGGCGGTGCCCAAAAAATCGCTGCGGGGCTGGAGGAGCCTGTCACTGCCGGCCTTCTGGGCCAGGGTGATGCGGCTCTCTTGTACGCCTATGGGGTGGAAACTGTCTATCGGGTCGATCATCCCCTGCTGAAAGAATACCAGGCTGATTTACATTTGCTGGCCTTGGAACGGATCGGCCGGACGGCTGAACCCCGGGTCATCCTCCTGCCTGGAGATTCCTTGGGTCGAGACCTCGCCGGTCGCCTGGCCTTCCGCCTCCAGACAGGAATTGTCACAGAAGTAATAGACATCGACGTGCACCCTTCAGAAAAAAGTCTGCGCTTTACTCGCCAGGCCTATGGAGGCAAGGCCATAGCCGCTATCGTTCCGAAGGCCTTTCCCGTGGTCGCAACACTGAAGCCCCGGACCTTTGATCCGGCTGCCCGAGCGGGCGACAGGACAGGAACAGAGATCCCGGTAGAGGCTCCCCTCGACGGTGCGCAGGCAGGAACCCGGTTGGTGGAACGTGTCCAGGAGGAGACCACAGGTGTGAAACTCGAGGATGCCCAGGTGGTGATCTCTGGTGGCCGGGGGCTCGGAGGCCCCGAGGGATTCGACTTGTTGGTGGAGCTTGCCCGTGTTCTCAAGGGAGCGGTGGGGTCGTCACGGGCTGCCACCGATGCCGGATGGGTTCCCTCCTCAATGCAGGTGGGGCAGACAGGAAAGACGGTCAGCCCGGACCTGTATATTGCTGTTGGGATTTCTGGGGCTACCCAACATGTGGCCGGGATCAGTGGCGCCAAGACCATTGTCGCCATCAACACAGATCCAGAGGCCTCTATCTTTAAGGTTGCTCACCTCGGAATCGTGGGTGACTACAAGGCAATCCTTCCTCCCTTGATTGCCAGGTGCCGCGAACTCGTGGGGGGATAAGGCGTGGACCAGGTGCCGTCCAGAGAAATCTACTGGAACATTTCAGAGCACCTGTTCCTCTATATCCTCTTCCTGCCTTTTCTCGCCATCTTTCTGTACGGTTGCTACAGAGCCTGGGGCGCCCTCCTGCTCGGCAAGGGAGAGGTGCGGCTCGGTGAGCTGAAAGCGCGCCTCAAAGCGCTCACCAACCAGGGCTTCTTGCAGCGGCGGATCGCCCAGGAGAAATACGCTGGCCTCATGCATCTCACCCTCTCCTGGGGATTTCTCGTCCTCTTCATCGCCACCACCTTGGTTGCTTTCCAGGATTACTTTGGCCTCCCGGTCCTCCAGGGTCCCTTCTATCTCTACTTCATGTCACTCACGGTAGACGTCTTCGGCGTCGCGGCTGTCCTTGGAACGCTGATGGCTATCATCCGGCGATTCGTTCGCCCTCCAGCCCGCCTGATAGAGCCCCGGGGACCTGATCGTTTCGGCTGGCTCCTTATTCTTTTCTTGGGTGTCCTGTTGACCGGATTCCTTGTGGAAGGGCTCCGGATCGCGGCAACCGGCGACGCATGGGGTCCCTGGTCGCCCGGAGGGTGGGTTTCGGCGCTTCTCTTCCGCGGTGTCGGGGCGGGGTATGCGGAAGCGTTTCATCAGGTCCTTTGGTGGGTGCACGCTGCACTCTCCTTTGGCTTCATCGCTGCCATTCCGTATACGGGTGTGTTTCATCTGTTGACGGCCCCGGTCAACGTCTTTCTCCGTAACCCGCAGCCCTCAGGCGTGCTCAGCCCATTGGCGGTGGAGGAAGAACGGCTGGGGGCCTCGACCATCAGGGACTTCACGAAGAAGGCCCTTTTGGATCTGTACGCTTGCACCGAGTGCGGGCGATGCCAAGACGCCTGTCCCGCTTGGACCACTGGGAAACCCCTGACCCCCAAAGGGGTGATCCTCGATCTTCGGGACCATTTGACGAAGGTTCACCGCAACGAGGAGACCCGGCAAATGGTCGGCGAGGTGATCGCCGAGGATGTCATCTGGGCCTGCACCACGTGCGGGGCGTGTCATGAAGCCTGTCCCGTCTATATCGAGCCCATTCCCAAGATTCTGGACATGCGCCGTCACCTCGTGATGGAAGAGGCGAGGTTTCCAGAGCAGATGCAGGAGGTACTCAGGAGCCTGGAGACTCGTGGGCATCCGTATAAAGGGGTGAGTGCCGGCCGGGCCGATTGGGCCAAGGGACTCCGGATCCCCGAGGCGGCGAAGCTCAAGGAAGTAGATCTCCTGTACTGGGTCGGCTGCGCGGGCGCTTTTGATGAACGCGGCCAACAGGTAAGTCAGGCCATGGCGCAGGTGCTGGAAGCGGCTGGGGTGGAGTTCGCTATCCTGGGCAATGAAGAGCGCTGCACGGGAGATCCGGCCAGGCGGATCGGTAATGAGTATCTTTTTCAACTCCTGGCCCAGGAAAACATTACGACCTTGAACCGGTACCAAGTGAAAAAAATTGTGACCGCCTGTCCACACTGCTTCAACACGCTGAAGCACGAGTATCCCCAGTTTGGTGGGGAGTTCGAGGTTGTCCATCACAGCCAATTTTTGGCCCAGCTCCTGCGGGATGGGCACTTGGATCTCCGCAAGCGATTCAGCGGAACCGTGAGCTTTCATGATCCCTGCTACCTTGGGCGTCACAATGGAATTTATGATGATCCCCGGTCAGTGATTGGTCACTTTCCGGGCTTTCACCAGGTCGAGATGCCCAGGTGTCGCGAGAAGGGGTTCTGCTGTGGTGCCGGCGGCGGACTGATGTGGACCGAGGAGCGGATTGGCAAACGGATGAACCTCGAGAGAACGGATGAGTTTTTAACGACCGGAGCATCTGTCGTGGCCACTGCCTGCCCCTTCTGCCTGACAATGATGACCGACGGAATCACCGTACGCGGGAAGAGTCAGGCGGTGAAAGCCTACGATTTGGCTGAGCTGGTGGCCCGCGCACTATGACGGTTCAGAGTTGAGAGTTCAGGGTTCAGAGCCACCAACTCGACATTAAGCGGCGTTCATCCCTGAACCCTGAACCATGAAGGCTGAACCGTGAACTCCCACCCGAGGTGGGGCAATGCGTGTCGTGTCTTTGTTGCCCAGTGCGACAGAGATTGTATATCTGTTGGGGGTGGGAGATCAGCTCACGGGGGTGAGCCATGAGTGCGACTTCCCTGTCGCTGCCCTCGACAAGCGAAAGATCATCAGACCTGCTTTTGAAGGTTTTGGGCTCAGTAGCCAAGAGATCGATGGACGTGTCCGGGATGCGCTGGAGCGGGGAGAAAGGATCTATCGAATCGATTTTGAGGCGCTACAAGCGGCTGATCCTGACCTTATCCTGACCCAGGAGCTTTGCGACGTCTGTGCCGCCCCCTACCAAGATGTGCTGGAGGCGGTAACGAAACTTTCGCGGAAACCGGAGGTCCTTTCGCTGGATCCTAAGTCTCTCGGAGATGTGCTCAAAGATGTCGAACGGGTAGGGGAGGCCACCGGGCGCCTCAGGGAGGCGGAGGACGTTGTCAGGTCATTACAGAAAAGAGTCGAAACTGTTGTGACCCGGACTGCGAAGACAACCCCTCGGCCCACAGTCGTGTGCCTGGAGTGGCTAGACCCGCTGATGGCCTCTGGACACTGGATCCCCGAGATGGTAGACCTGGCCGGGGGGAAGGAGCCGCTGGGAAATCTGGGCACTCCTGCCCGACGAATTGCGTGGGAACACGTCCTCGCCTCTGTCCCCGAGATCCTCGTCCTCATGCCTTGCGGGTTTGCTGTGGATCGGGTCCTTGAGGAGATCCATCTCCTCACGAGGCTTCCAGGCTGGGACGGTCTGCCGGCCGTTCAGAAGGGAAGGGTGATTGCCGTGGACGGCCATGCTTATTACAGCCGATCGGGACCACGTCTGGTGGATGGTCTAGAGATCCTGGCTCATCTTGTGCATCCGGAACTCTTCCCGGGCCCGGTTCCGGAGGAGATTGCGAAAGTCGTTGATCACTGACTGTCACCCCCAGGTGCGGACATCGCAGATTGATATGGTCGAGAATGAGATCCGACAATGCCTAAGGATAAATTAAAGCAGATCGAGGGGGCGGCAAAGACGTGGGAGGAGGAGACACTCCATCCCGCGTTGGAGAAGTCACCCGAGCGAGCGCAGGAGTTCAACACGGTCTCTGGACATCCTGTGCGAAGGCTTTACACGCCTTGCGATCTCCGCGATTTCGACTATGTCCAGGATCTCGGTTTCTCGGGCCTGTATCCGTTCACCCGCGGCGTCTATCCCACGATGTATCGCGGCAGGGTCTGGACGATGCGGATGTTCGCTGGCTATGGCACCGCCGAGGAGACGAATCAACGATTCAAGTATCTCTTGGAACAGGCACAGACAGGTCTGTCGGTGGCCTTTGATCTGCCGACGCTGATGGGGTATGACTCCGACCATCCGATGTCACGAGGAGAGGTGGGGAAGTGCGGGGTGGCGATTGACTCGCTGGCAGACATGGAGACGCTCTTCGAGGGCATTCCTCTGGGAGACGTGACCACCTCGATGACCATCAACTCGCCTGCAGCGATTCTCTGGGCAATGTATATCGCTGTCTGCGAGAAACAGGGTGTACCTTATGACCGTATCGGTGGAACGACCCAGAATGATATTCTCAAAGAATT
>JAAXQN010000130.1 GCA_012974305.1 Candidatus Methylomirabilis sp.
CACCGGCCAATGCGTACCTGATGAAACATCGCTTGGGCCTCCCTGTTGGGACGGTTCCGAGAACCCTCGCCGAGCACTTTCCCGCCCTCAAGGCGCTTAGCACCGAGGGGTTCGCCCCCGGTGATCTGCCGCTGTCATAACCGCGAGATCCCCTTGGGAAATTGAGAAGAGATCAGAGCGAACAGTACCCGATCTCCGGAACCCGAAGCCTGCCCAGGATCGGTTGCACCGGGGAGACGAGTGTGCTACGGTCGATGGAAGTTCAGGTCAGAAACTTCATTAATAACGAAGGAGGTACTCTATGGCAGCACAAGGCTGGCCTCCGGGAGGTGGGAGGCCTCCCGTGGACATCCGGGACCTCATCGAGCGGTTCCTGGGGCCACTTCGCGGCCGACGCGTGCCCTTTGGGGGCATCGGGGGCATCGTGGTCCTCGTGCTGGCGGTGGTCCTTCTCTGGTCGAGCTGGTTCACCGTCCAGCCAGAGGAAACCGGTGTGGTCCAGCGCTTTGGAAAGGTCGTTCGGACGGAGGGCCCGGGTCTACATTTCAAGATTCCCTACGGGGTTGAAACGGTCCGCCTCATCCCAACAGCGCGAGTCCTCAAAGAGGAGTTCGGGTTCCGGACCGAGGTTCCAGGGCGACGGACCCGATTCTCGGCGAGGCAGTTCCTGAATGAGTCCCTCATGCTCACCGGAGATCTGAACGTCATCGATGTGGACTGGATCGTTCAGTACCGTATCGATGACCCAGGAAAATTCCTCTTCCGAGTTCGGGAGCCGGTAGACACGATCCGGGACGTGTCCGAAGCGGTCATGCGGCAGGTGGTGGGCAACCGCCTGGGAAGCGACGTCTTGACCGTCGGCCGGGAAGCCGTCCAAGAAGAAGTCAAGATAGAGATGCAGAAGATTTTGACCACTTACGAGACCGGGATCCGCATCACCTCGGTCAAGCTCCAGGATGTCACCCCACCAGACCCCGTCAAGCCCGCCTTCAACGAGGTGAACGAGGCACGGCAGGACAGGGAACGGACGATCAACCAAGCCCAGGAGCAAGCCAACCGCGAGATCCCCAAGGCGCGGGGAGAGGCGGGCCGGACCATCGCCCAGGCCGAAGGCTTTGCCCTCGAGCGCGTGAACCGGGCCAAGGGCGAGGCGAACCGCTTCCAGGCCATCCTCGCGCAATATCGGCGGTTCCCTGAGGTTACGCGGAAGCGGCTCTACCTGGAGGCGCTGACCACGATCCTCCCTGCGGCCAAGTCTCTGTACATCGTGGACGCCGACCAGAAGGCCCTGATCCCCTGGCTCTCCCTAGAATCGGGTGTCAAGCAGGCGCCAGGAGGGATGAAGCCATGAAGAGGACGCTCACGATCGCCGTCGGTATCCTCGGACTCCTGGTCTTCCTGGCCCTGTCCGGCGCCTTTTACACCGTGCAGGAGGGTCAGCAGGCCATCATCCTGCAGTTCGGCAAGGTCGTCGGGGACCCGGTCACCGAGGCAGGGCTCCACTTTAAGATCCCACTCGTCCAGAAAGTCCTTCTCTTTGAGAAACGGCTCATGATCTGGGATGGGGACCCGGAGGAGATCCCGACCAAGGGGCGCGAGTTCATCAAGGTGGACGCCACGGCGCGCTGGCGGATCGCCGACCCGAGGAAGTTCCTCGAGAGCGTGGCGTCGGAACAGGGGGCCCAATCCCGCCTCGATGACGTCATCGACTCCGCGGTCCGAAGCCAGGTCTCGGGCAACACGCTGGTGGAACTGGTCCGCAGCGCCTCGTGGGTGATACCGAAGGAGAAGGTGCTCGAGGAGGTCCCGGTGGAGCGGGAGGAGGAACTCAAGAAGAAGATCATCCGCGGACGCGAGGAGCTCACCCGCGCCATCCTGGCCGAGGCCCGGAAGGTCGTCCCCCAGTTCGGTATCGAGCTGGTCGACGTCCGCATCAAGCGCCTCAACTATATCCAGAGCGTCCGGGAGAAGGTGTACTCGCGAATGATCTCCGAGCGAAAGCGCATCGCCGCCCGGTTCCGCTCTGAAGGGGAGGGGCAGAGCGCCGAGATCGTGGGTACTATGGAGAAGGAGCTTCGCCAGATCGAGTCTAATGCTTACCGGCGGGCCCAGAAGATTCGAGGGAAGGCGGACGCCGAAGCGACCAAGATTTACGGTGAGGCCTTCGGCAAGGACCCGGAATTCTACGCTTTTTCCAGGACGCTGGAGGCGTATAAGGAAGGACAGAACGAGAACTCCGTGCTGATCCTGACGACGGACAGCGACTACTACCGGTACCTCAAGCAGGCACTACCGGGCAAGAAGCGACCGGCCCGGCGATAATCCCACGATCACCGTTGACCGACGACCGACGACCGTTATCCGATGACCGTCAGAGATCAGAAGTTTTTTATAATGGGCTGGCGAGTCGGATGGCCCTCCCGAGGCTGAAACAAAACGACACTATAGGAGAAAACAGCACCTGCAGGACCTGAGCGACATTGCCCAAAGCGGCGGGGCCCCTCGGCTGGCGACGGCCTGGGAAACCGAGGCGCGATCCGTGCCCATGTTCTTTGCACGGATCGTGAACACGGAGGGACCCAGGACGCAAGCCGCCGAACAGGGTCGCCGCGAGAGGCCCGGAGCGAAGGGCCAAAGGTACTGTTCCAACAGAATCAGCAACCCGCGGAATTTTCCGCCGACGAAGGATGATTTCCCGAGCCGGCTTGCGGGTGCAGAGACCGAGTCGTCATCCTCATCGGAATGAGCCGGAGACCGACGACCGAAAAAGCCTTTTCGTCACTGACGGTCATCGGATAACGGTCAACGGTCATCGTTAACGCTATACGTTGCGGTCAAAGCTCATCTTCTCGAGCATCCCGTCGAGCTGCTTCTGGGCTACGACCCGTGCATCCTCCAGCCGAGAGCGTTCCGCCCGCATCGTCCCCAGCTGGTTTTCCTGTTGCTCGAGCTGCCGGATGTAACGCAGCCTGAGGTTGGCTTCCTCGGGAGTGCGTCCTAGCCGCCGTAGGTTCTCCCGCACCCGCTGCTGGTCCCGAAAGATTTCCTTCTCATCCTTTTCGAGCGCGGCGATTTTCTTGTTTACGTCGTCAATTTCATTCTTCTTGGCCACGATCCGTTGAAGCGCCCGCTCAATGTCGGCATCGATCGTCTTCTGCCGCACCCAGAGGGTGATTTGTTTCGGCGTGACGTTGCGAATGGCGTACGTCGTTTGCCGGGGATTTTCCTCGCGCACGGTAAATTCCGTGGTGGTCTTCGGCTTGGCCTCGACCCGAAACCTGTGGTAGCTGGCAGTTGATTCGGCAGCCGGTGGCGTGCCCACGAGGGTCCAGCCGGCACGCACGGGGTGTTCCACCACCACGGTCCGCATCTTCTCGTCATTATTGCGAATGACGTAACTCTTCTTCTCCCTCACCTTGACATGGAGCCGCATCACCCCGCGATGGATTGCCACCCGCTCGACCCGCTGGCGTTCGGTGCCCCGGTTCGTCGTGACTTCGAGACCCAGGTCGAGGGCGTAGCTGAGCAGGCGGCTCTCCTTGGGATTGATCGTCTCGGTCACCCCCTCGCCTGCGAAGGCGCTGCCGTCAATCACGGAAAAAGAGCCAGCATCAAGCGTCAGCCCGCTATTATTCTTGAGCCACATGGCCAGTCGCGGGCGTCGCTCGCCGGATTTCTCGTTGTACAGTGAAACTTTCTCGCCGTCGACCTCAGTGTGAATAATCGGCAGCAGGGCCGATTGGTTCCGCCGGATCGTGACCGGCTGGCGCAGTCGGTATTCGAACTGCTCCCCCAGCGCCTGGGCCCGCGCCACCTGTGACACCTGCTGCCGCATTACATCACCAAGGCGCCCGGCGATAGACTCCGCAGGCGCTTCGGCCTCGAGAGCCGGTTCTGGTGCTGCGGGTGCCGACTTGGCCGCCCGCTTTCGGTACGCACGCAACTCATCCCGCGATCCTTTCCCGGCCACAAACCCTTCCCCGAGCGCCCCTCCGAGCGAAAAATTCAGTGCAGTCACCCGGCCGCTGTGTACCGTGATCTGACGGTACCCTGCTTGGCCGAACGAGGGATGGTGGGCTTGGATCCTGTACGTTCCCGGCGCGAGACCGCCTATCCGGAAGCGACCACTCCCGCCGGTCCTGCCCTGCTGCACCACCGCGCCGTCCCGGCTGAGGACCCGCACGGTGGCCCCGGAGACGGGGTTCCCATTCACGTCCCTCACTATCCCGGCCACTGCAGCTTGGCCCGCCGCAACCTCCAACGTGGCTTCATGCGTTTGCGGCGTCACCTGCACTCCCCGTGGCAGTGGAACCACCGGCCGCCGCGCGTAGAGTGGCTGCGAGAGGTTCTGCACGAAACTCACCGGGGCCCCCGCCACCAGCGAGAGGTTTACATCCACCCAGTCCATGGGCGTGGTGTTATCCACGATCGCCCACCCTTGGAGGAGTGGCTTCTCTTTGTCGTCGAGCACGATGCGATACGTCGTCTTCCAGATGGGCGCCTCCGAGGTGTAGCTGACGTAGAGCTCTCGGCTGCCCGAGCCAACCGTGTGGATGCGCAGCCGGCGGACGTCGCGCCGATGGGCCGAGTCGAGCAGATCGAGGTAACGACCCACATCGCTGGCCAGTTCGCGATCCAAAAGCGTGAGCGTCTCTGCCGAGGCCAGCTCGACCGTCCGCACTTCGCCCTTCGAGGTGAACACCGTGACTTCTACAATCTCCACCACCGAGTTGCCCTCCACCTGCTTGCGGCGCACCTCGGCCCCCATCAGCTTCCCTGCCACGGCCCCTCCCGGCGCGCGAATCTCGACTTCGGTCCCCCGAATCTGGTTCAGGAAACTCACCAGCCCCTGGCCTGAGCCTAACTGGATGGGGAGTTCGGCTAGGCGCCGGGAGAGCGGCGCGGTCGAGTCGTATGTGACGCCCGTCACCTGCCCCTTCCCCAGGTCAATCACCGTCAGTGACTTGAGCACATCGTTCAACTGGGTGCTGGGCAGTACGATCTCCACGTCCTGCGCGCCCTGTACTGTACCCAGATGTTCGAAGTAGCCCATCCCGTTCTTGTAGAGCACCACCTTGCGCAGCGTGAGCGGCACGGCAGATTCCGCCGCGCCCACCTCTGGTGCCGGGAACACTAAAGCCAGTATGCCGACCAGCGCCATCCACTTCCGCATTAATCTCCTCCCTTTTGTCTTCCCTTTCTCACGCATATCCTGCGCCTGGTCCACTTGAATGAGATCCGCAACTGTACTTGCCCCATCGACGCTAGCAAGACCAGGGCCAAGTCATCCCATAGACAAATAGGTTTGTCCCTTCTCTCGTTTAGACAAGCTTGAACGTATGTAGTTCCGATCCGAGAGCGGAGGACGTGACCTGAGCCTAGGGAAGACCGGATCTAGAGGGGTGTCTGACCCCTCGGAGGGTGAGGTAGGTTCTTGAGAAACGCTGATGACGGCTCCAGCATCGAGCCCTTTGAGGCACAAGCTCAGCGAGGTGCCCGAAACGGGGAGCCGGGGGTTAGCGAAAGTCTCCTTCCCCGAACCGCAGGTTCCACCCGGTGGACCGAGGGTCCACTGCGATGGTCTTGTCATACCGGCCCACGAGCCGCGGGCCGAACTGAGTGTCCACAAAGGCTTGGGCAATGATCCGATGCTGCCCGATATCCAGATTGGCTGGCTGCGCCTCATTGGGCCCGAGCCAGACCGCGGGGGGAGGGGCCTGTTGCCCTGGATCGCCATCGATAAACACGGCGACCCGCCACCGCGTCGCATTCGCTAACTCTCCCCGGGTCGGATCCCCTAAATACTGCCCGGGGACCGAAATGCCCGCCGATGGCTGGGGGTACGCTGTGGCCCCCGGTGGCACCGGGGAAGGTACTCCCCCTCCAACGCGCTGCTGCTGTTGTTCCTGAATCGCTCCCCCAACGAGGGCACCGCTCACCCCTCCAATCGCTCCCCCGATGAGGGCCCCAGTGCCAGCATCGCCGGTCTGACTTCCGATGATGGCGCCGGTCCCGGCACCGATGGCTGCACCGGTGAGCGCCCCCTTCTCCCGGGTCGTCGCAGGTCCCCCAGCACACGCGCTTGTCAAGAGGAGTGCTGCCGTCACCACACTAATCGCCCTAATCCTCATTTGCTCCTCTTCCTTGGTAAAGGCCACCTCCGGAGCGGTGCCCTTGCTGTTTGTCCATGGGTCATCAATCGCAATGCCGCTGCCAACCCCCTGGTACCCAGAGTTGATAATAGGACGTGAAGCTGTTTTGCGTCCGGGTCTGAACCTCCCACCGCCCTGGGACCCAGTGATCTCGACACACCGGCGGTCGGTAGTAGACCGGCTGGTACACGACTCGGGGCGTATGCAGGGCCCCGACCGCCAGGACCGTGGCCGCTCCGGCTAGGAAGCCCCCGGCGTAGTGGCCCTGATGGTGCCCGTGGTGAAACTTTGGGTGAACATGGCGATAGACATGGTGCGCGTCGTCGCGTCCGTGGTGCCTGTAATGCCGACCTCGCGCCTCAGCTGGTATGACTATTCCGCCCAGCACGAGACTCCCTATAAGAAGACCAAGTGTGAAGTGTTTCATTTTTTTCCCCTCCTTCCCTTACCCGGGTGCCGATTGGCGGCCCGTCGCAGCCGGACGACATCGTCTCGGCTCTCTGGCCGGCTGGGATGCTTGCCTCGTCACCTGGTTAGACGACGGGTCACCCAAGTTTGTTTAATGGTGCAGAGCAGAGGGTATTCTCACCGGCGATGACAAAAATCCACACGATCATTGCCACCCTCTTCGGAGACCGGCACCCTAATTTGAGGGAGTTAGGGTTGGCACTTTGTTTGCTACTCAGAGTAGAGAAAGATCGCTTTGTCGGCCCTCGCAGACTTGGGTGGGGAAAAGAAGGGAGGTAATAGGGTCTTGCCATCCATAAATCAAATCAATCTCCGTTCAGGGAAGTACCGGTGCAGCGATTGTGGCTACGAGGTCGTTGTGAACAAAGGGGGAAGATTTCCCCGGTGCCCTCTTCATCCTCATCCAGCCGATTGGCAATTGGTTCGTGAGGTTATAATGAAAGAAACCACTGTCAAGCAGTAGGGCCCACCGCGTCGACACCTTCCGTCACTTTACGGACCCGAAATATCACATCAAGGGATCGAGCAATCCCAGGATGAATGCGCGCGAGCCCACCCGGCCGGGGCAAGTACCCAGCACGGTCTCAGGATCCTTATTTCTGATCTGATAGGGCAACACGTTACGTAGTGAAGAGGAACTGCGGGCGATGCGTCAATCAAGGAGCTGCTGGAGAAGGGCCCCGATCAGGAAGAGTTCCTTGCCAACGTCCTCCGAAAGGAACCGCAGGCCATGTATGACGTCATGCCCCTCCGAAGTGGTCAGGGCCCACATCACTTCTGCTTCCACCGGAAAGCGGGTGACCCACGAGGGAACCTCCACGGTCACGAGTGTTTGGGGAGGAAAGTCCTTCGGAAGGGTAACCATCAGGCCCCCGTCGCTGACATTCTTAGCCTGGCCGCGCAGGCGAGTGTCCGGGGGGATCACACAGGTGACCTCGAGGGTGATTGGAATGCGGAGGGAGGCCCGGGGGGTTGGGCCCGCCTGAAAGGCCAAGAGCTGATCCCAGACATGAGAGTCGGTCCCGGCCCATGTGGTGAAACGCATGCCCATGCGGCTGCTCGGCTCTTGAGTCATCCAGACGACCACCGCCTCTGCATGGGCGATCCGGTCTCCTGCAAGCAAACGAAGGCTCGTCGGCGTATGAGGGGTCAGGGGCCGCGGGGCCTCAAGCATCAGCCCATCGATGCTCACATTCCGCGTGATCCCGACGGTGCGATAGCCGGGGACACCCTGGCTTTCACAGAGGACCGGCAAGCGGAGCGGGAATCGAGGATGCTGGCGGGTCACGGTTGAGCCCATGCCTCTCACACGTCCTCCAAGTTCCAGACCATTCAAGCGACTTACTTCACGGAGTCGATGGTTTAATCGATGATCTCCAGGGACGTCTCCGAGGGTCCCAGGAATCCAGCCCCGACCGGTAGTGCAATTCCCACTCCCCTGTGGGCCATATCACAGAGCGGTGGACGCCCGAGCGGATTCTCTGCAATTCCCCCTTTACCCTGTATATCGGACGGAAAATCAAAAGGTTCAAGAGGTGGGACAAAGTGGCAGGATCTTGTCAGAATCGACGAGAGCGAGAGCCGGCGGGGCTCAACTTCACGGCAGAATTCACCCCGCTCAAGGAGGGGGGTAGAGTGCGAGAGCGGCGAAGAGTTCCACCGAGACAGGACTGCTGGGGGTAACTAGCTCGAGCGGAATGTTAGAGAGAAATAGGTGTAGCCCCACTCGTGATTTTTTCGCCTGCACATTACGAGGAGGGTCGATCACCCGAGCTCCCCTCGGTGAGTGTACCCGGGAAGAGGCTTAGGAACCTTTGAGGGAGGAGGGGGCCCCCGAGGAATTCAATGCCGTGGCGGATCAGTCCGGGGCCATCGTTCGCATCAGCCACCCACCGCACCCTGCCGCGAATACGGTCCGGACGGTGACCGTGGAGCGTGATATCGACCCGGGTGCGAGGAGGGATTCGCTGGGGAAAAAAGATCATGGCTCCGGCTCGGCTGATGTCCGCGGTCTGACCCTCCATGGGAGGGGTGTGTACCCCGCCGATATGACACTCGATGGGTCGCGTCATGGGGAAGCGGTACGTGTCCCGCTGCTGCGAGGACCTGTCCTGGGGGAGAGCGTTTAGGAGGGACTCATAATAGGCTGGCGAGAGACGGATGAATTCCACGCCGTGATAGTAGAACTTTCGTTGGCCCCCTGCCCGAACCCAGACAACGCGCGCCTCGGCTTCGACAACATCTGGCTCCGCAAAAATGACGAGGCCCAAAGTCCATCCCAGGTGGAGTGTGGTCGGCAGCTTCAGGCAGGCAGCGTGTTCTCCCAGGTCCTCGGTCCAGCCCATTCCCGTCGGGACAGGCTCCTCCTGGTCCAATTTTTTGTAAAGCACTGGGACGTGGATTGGATGTCGAAGGTAACGTTGCCGCATGTTGCGATTTCCCTTGCAACATCAGTGCCAGCGTCCCGCTTCCCTGTTGTAGCTGACTCACACCGTGGGCGTCTTCCATGATGCTTCCTCCGCGCATTCACCGACATCCATGTCACGCGCGAGGTGAGTCGCTCAACCGTGTGCCTACTCTGTGCTGGAATTCGGACTCGAAGTCTCCCGACCATAAACTCAGTCGTTAGTCCACGCGTATGGTGAGAATTCTGTCTACGCGCTCTCTTTTACTATGACCACAGGATGTGTCGGGGGCAATCTTGGCGCTCGTGGTGTTTTTTGTCTGGGGAAAGAGCAGCGACCCCCGACATTTCGCGCCGGAGGCCGCCAGGTGGTCCCGTTCTTGCTCTTTATTGCCTACGACCGCACCCGAAAAAGACGGGTGCTTCCCTCGACAACCGCTGCCGGTTAGTCTAACGGTTACAATTTGGTTACAATTCGAGGATGCGAGACTTTTTGGAGGGGCGTAACTCGCGGAATTTCCTGGTGGAGCTGGAGGGATTCGAACCCTCGACCTCGTGACTGCCAGTCACGCGCGCTCCCAACTGCGCCACAGCCCCGAAAAAGGAAGGAGAGCTGAGGCACCCAGCTCCCACAAATTCTTCTTACGCTTCCCTTCGTGGGATGTCAAGGAGAAAGACGGGCGGCAGAGGGAGGGTGAATTGGCTCGAAACCCCTTGTGTGGTAGCATAGAAAGGTGCCTCGGAATAAATCCAAGAGATTTCCCGTTTGAATTGAGACAGCGAGCAGAGCGTCCTATCCATCAAGGACGGGACCAGCATTCATGGAGATGAATACCGCAGAATGACCAGCTTGCGCTCTCAAAGAACCTCTGGGATCCGCTTGCCATTGGTGACAATGGCGATTTTTTTGGTTTTCCTCATGGTCCTCCCCGTATGGGGGCAGCACCCTGCCCCCGAGGTGGACCATGTCGCCCCTGACTTCACCCTTCCGGATCTGGAGGGTAATCAGATAAGCCTGTCGACCTACAAAGGGAGAGTGGTTCTCCTCAACTTCTGGGCGACCTGGTGCCCTCCCTGTCGTCTCGAGATGCCGACCATGGAGAAAGCCTACCGGAAGTACAGGGACAAGGGCTTCGAGGTCGTTGCGGTGAGCGTCGACGCCGGTCCCAAGAGTTCCGTCAAGAGTTTTCTCAGGGAGCTCGGCCTGAGCTTTCAGGTCCTTTTAGACCCAGACATGGAAACTCTTCGCGCATACCGAGGCTTCTCGCTCCCCATGACCGTTGTGATTGACCGCCAGGGGGTCATTCGCTCTCGGGAGCTGGGCTACCGAGACTGGAGCGATGGGGAATCCACAAAGCTCCTACAGCGGTTGCTCAGCGAGAAATCCTCTTAAGGAGGGGCCCTCAGCGTGAAAAAACAATTTCCGAGGTGGAGCGGGGTAGTCTCTCTCCTGGTCGGACTCACTGTGGCCGCCAACGCCTGGAGTGCCGAACGGACCCCCGAGGAGACAGTGCGCCAATATGTGCAGGCTGTCTACAGCCGGAACTACGCGATGGCCTATCCCCTCATCTCGGATGCCGACAAAAAGCACAAGGCCCGAAAGGAATACCTTCGTCTGCACGTATCTTTTGAGGGAACGGCCCTTGAGCTGGCGGCCCAGCTGGCCTCGTATATCCGGTATGAGAACGCCCGCACACAGTTTCACGAAGACGGGGCGACAGTGATGCTCGACCTGATCCTCCCCAACGGTAACGACCCGAAGCTCCGCAAGCTCCTCATGGATTTCAACGAGGCGCAGCTCCACTCCCTCCCGGAGGCTGAGCAAGAAAAGATCTCGGAGATCCTGACCACCGCGCACCAGCGCGACGAGCTACCGGCCATCGTCGGGGAAGAGCGGTTCGAGCTTGTCAAGGAGACGGACGGCTGGAAGGTTTTCCTCAACTGGGCCGGAACAGTGGTGGTCCGCTTTACGGGGGAGGTAAAGAAGGGGCTGCCCTGGGACTTCGAGCCCATCCTGGGCGAGGTCCGGGCCCCGCCCGGGGAAATTTTGCTAGCAGCCTTCCGGGTCAGGAACCGGTCGGACACACCGGTCTCCGGGAAGGCACGCCATGTGGTCCGACCCACAGAGGCGCATTTCGAGGTCATCCAATGCTTCTGCTTCATCGAGCAGACGTTGGAACCGGGAGAGGAAATGGAACTGCCCCTGCTTTTTCGCGTGAATGGGGATATCTCGCCCGATGTTCAGACGATCGATGTTCACTACGAATTCTATCCCCTCGAGCATTTCAAACAGAAGTGGGAGAAGCCGATTCGGCAGTGATGACCGGTATCACCCCTCCTCAAGCAATGTGGTCATCTGCGCCACCATATCCTCCTCGCGCCACCCGTACCCGAGGTAGATGAGGCGAATCCTGCCTGTCCGGTCTAGGAGGAAGGTCATGCTCGTATGGTCGACGTCCCCCCGGGCTCGCGAAACCACTACGACGCCGAAGCCCTCCCAGACCTGGGTGATCTGCTCTGAGGTGCCTGTAAGAAAGGTCCAAAAGGAAAAGTCGGCGCCGGTGCGGCGCCCATACTCCTTGAGCACCGAGGGGGTATCGATCGCCGGATCGGTGGTGATGCTCAGGAGGGAGACCTGCCCCTGAAGACCCCTCGCCCGGAGCAGGTGCTGGAGGCGGCGAAACTTAGCTGTGGCGAGGGGGCAAACATCGGGACAGCTCGTGTAGACAAAGTTGACCAAGACTACCTTGCCCCTCAGGTCCCGGAGGGTCAGTTGCTCTCCTTCCTGAGTGTTTAGAGCAAACCGAGGGGCCGTACGATAGATCGCTTGCCGCTTCAGTGGCGGCGCACCGCGGTGCAGAGATCCGTGGGCCAGAACCTCGGACACCACCCACAGCAGGGCAACGCTTACCAGCCCTCCAAGAAACATCCTGCGAAACAGCATCGCTGTTCCCCTACCGCAGCCCCCGGATTCCTGTGGGATCCAAGCCCCGGGAGGCTATTGCCCTCTTCCCTTGCAGAGTGAGGAGATACCGATACACTGCCTCCCGTTGGGCCTCAGTCAGGCTACGACCAAAGGCAGGCATCGCCTGTCTCCCGCGGGTCATGGTGTTCAGGATCTCGGCTTTGGACTTTTCCCGAACCGCCTGCTGGAGATTCGCCGGCTGGATCCCCATCAGCTTGGCCGTCGGACCGTCCCCCAACCCCACCGATCCGTGACAGGAATAACATCCTCTCGCGTACGTCCGCGCCCCCTCCTCGATATCCTCACTCCCCCCGCACGCAGGGAGGACGAGCAGCACCCCGAGGGATACTCCCCAGATCATTCTCCGCAGGACGTGGTGAGAGAGGCGCGTCATAGTCTCAGTGGGCCTCCACAGGAAGAACATGGATTTGACGGGCAAGCTCGCCTCCCAGGGTACAATGGCTCTTCCCCACCTCCAGAAACATGGGTCCACCAAAGGGGGCCTTCTCCAGCAACGTCACCCGCACTTTGGGAAAGAGACCGAGGCTTCCGAGGTACCGGAGCTTTTCAGGGCTCTGGTCTGCGATCCGGTGGACGATGGCAGCGGTCCCCGGATTAAGTTCGGCAAGGGGAACAGAGGCAGGGTGTTCTAACTGTCCCTCCTTGGTCGGGATAGGATCTCCGTGGGGATCAGTTACAGGATGACCGAGGAGCTCGGCGATGCGCTCCTCCAGCTCCTCGGAGATCACGTGTTCCAGCCGCTCCGCCTCCTCGTGCACCTGGTCCCACGGAAGACCCATGGCCTCCACCAGATACAATTCGAGGAGGCGATGGTGCCGCACGACCTCAAGAGCCATTCGTTTCCCGGCCGGAGTCAGCGCCACGCCCCGATACCGCGTGTACCGGACCAGATGCATGGCATGTAGCCGCTTGATCATAGCGGTGACCGAGGGGGCGGCCACATCCAACGCGAGCGCCAGGGCTTTGGTGGTCACCTTCCCTTCTGACTGCTCCAGAAGGTAGATGGCCTTGACGTAATCTTCAACGGCCTGGCTTACCGGTCGAAGTTCCATCATCGCTCCTGCATACAAGAAACCATGGGTCCGTCATGCGCCGAGGGGACGTGGTTCCCTTTCCCTTGGGTCAGACCGCAATCAAAAAACCGGTGAAATACATGACCACGTAGCCAGCCACCAATCCCGCGAAATTGTGGCGCATGGTCAACATCTGCAGAACCGGCTTTCCCCCGGCCTGGAATCTGACCACCTCGTAGATCACCTGGAAGATCGCACCGGCCCCGATAGCCAGAAAGAGAACCGACAGCGGCACGGAATAGGTCAGGCCGCCGATCCACAATCCGGCGATGGTCGGTACGCCGGCCAGAATTCCTAACAAGAGGAAATGGTACCGAGCCGGGGCACGATGGCCGGGCACTCCCCCAAGCCCGTTCCAGCTTTGCTACGCCGCAACCAACAGCCCGGTCACATACATGATCACCAGGCCAGCCATCAGTCCAGCAGTGTTTAATAAGCTGCTCAGCCCCTCATCACTCTGGCGCTGCATGAGCTTGCCAATCTGGTAGACCACCTGAAAGATAGCCCCCGCCCCCACGGCCAGGAAGAAGGTGGACCAGATCGGAGAGTAGGTGAAGCCCCCGATCCAGGTGCCAACGATGGTCGGTCCGCCGGCCAGGGCTCCCATGGCCGCCAGATGGCCCAGCCAGCGCGTGGGCCGATCTTTGGCAATGGGGGCGACGATGGCCAGGCCCTCGGTGGTGTTGTGCAGCATGAAGCCCAGCACCAGGAAGGCACCCAGAGAAATCTCCCCCACGGCGTAGGCCGCGCCGATGGCCAGCCCTTCGCCCAGATTGTGCAGCCCGATACCAAGGGCGATAAGGTAGGCCAGAACCAAGCGGGCACGGGTCTCGTCACGGACGCCGGAAGTTGTCCATCGCACGAAGGCATCCAGGGCCAGGAAGGTGCCCAGGCCACCGATCAGGATCAGCGCCTCGCCCTGGAAGGGGCCGGGCACCCGCTCCCCGGCCAGCTCTAGGGCCTCCACCACGGCATCTACTCCCAGGAAGAGGAGCAGGCCGACCGTGAATGCGAGAAAGAAGTCCATCCAGCGGCGCTTGATGCGGCGCAGGAAGGGATACCACAAAAGGCCGATGCCAACCGGGATCACGCCCACGTAGATGCCCAGTAGGGTAAAGGTCGTCAGGTAGAGGGCGTTGGGTTTGGGGGACACGGTGGCTACCGCGATCTCACCGGTGAAGGTCACGCCCGTCTCGGTGATGAGCATGATCTCGTGGGTGTCTCCCTCTACCCAGGAATAGGGGATGGTGATAGTTGCCCGGCCCAGGCGGGGGATGGTGCGCGCCGGCTCGATGGTGTGAACCCAGTAGGCCTCGTCCACCAACACCTGGGCGGCCCGCCATTGACGATCTCTATCTGAATCACCTCAGGTTCGGGCAGGACGATGCGCTGGATGCTCAACTCCTCGACCGGTGGGAAGGCCGCCTGGAAGACACCCAAGGGGCCATAGGCCAGGAAAAACCAAACTAGGGCCGCCAGCAGGAGCAGGGGCGCGATTCCGCTGACCCAGGTGGGCATTCGGCCCAGCACGCCGCTGCGAGCTTCTCCCTCTTGTGTCTCTTGCATGGTTGTCCTCCTATTCCGTCACTTCAAGCACGCCCAGCCAGCCCAGTTCGCTGAACTCGCTCTGGTGGGCATGGAAGATGAATCGCCCCGGAAACTTGTAGCGGAACTCCAGGATAGCCCGTTCGCCCTGGCAGAACATCGCGGTATCGGTGAAGCCGTCCGGCTCCAGGCGGGTCCCGGTCCGGTAGATATCGAAGAAGTTGGCGTGGATGTGGATGGAGTTGATGGGGTCGAACTCGGTGATGTTGACCAGGTAGATCCGCACCAACTCGTCTTTCTTGATGGAGATGGGGTGCCTCATGAAATGAAAGCCCACGGTGTTGACGGCATAGATCTCGTTGTCCCCGTCGAAGTTCGTGTCGAAGCCGTTCATCATCATCACCAACTCCCTGGCCGGGGGCCGGGGCGTGGGGGGGTCGACGATGAAGACCCCGTAGAGCCCCTTGTGGATGTGGGCCTTGAGAGGGATGGTGTGACAGTGGTATAGGTGCAGGCCGAAAGGCTCGGCGTCGAACTCGTAGGTGTAACTCTGCCCATTCTCCACCAGTTCCCAGACACCGTCCATGTTGACGGGGTGGATGCCGTGGAAGTGGAGCGTGTGGGGATGCGATCCCAAATTTTTGAAGTGGATGCGGATGCGGTCGCCGGCGGTGGCGCGCAGGGTAGGGCCAGGTACCTGGCCGTTGTAGGTCCAGGCGGGGAAGTAGATCCCCGGCGCAACCTCGATTTCCTTGTCAAGGGAAACAATCGTGTACTCGCGCAGCGTCTGGCCATTGTCGAGCTGGCTCACCTGGCCGTAGTCGAAGTCGGTGAGGTAGGCAGAGGGATCGAAAGCACTCAGGTCCGTATCCCCCACTCCCCCCAAGCCGAAGTGAGAGTCGTAGGGATCACCCCCTCCCTTCTGACGCGCAGGCGACGCTTGGGCCGGTGACCCTTGCTTGGCCAGGGCGGCCGCGCCCAGCACGCCGGCCGTGCCGATTGTTCCCACCATCAGGAAATCGCGTCGCGATAACTTGGGTTTACTCATTTGATGAACCTCCTTCACACAAATCGATTAGGTCGCATTATTCCGCGGAGTGACAGTAGTACAGGTGCAGCCGGGCATCGAGTTCATAAACGAGGGACTCCCCCGGTTCGGCGAGCACTGTCACGCCATCCGTCGAGGGCAGGTGAATGCGGTGAAAGTGAATCAGGTGCGGACGGCTGTCGGCCGT
>JAAXQN010000200.1 GCA_012974305.1 Candidatus Methylomirabilis sp.
GGAGTATCCTCACCAGCTCTCAGGGGGATTGCGTCAGCGAGTGATGATTGCCATGGCACTCGCCTTGAATCCGAAGCTTCTCATCGCAGACGAGCCCACCACGGCGCTCGACGTGACCATTCAGGCGCAGATCCTTGAGCTCCTCCTCGCTCTCAAGGAGGAGATGAAAATGGCAGTCCTGCTCATCACGCACGATCTCGGGGTCGTCGCGGAAACCGCCGAAAGGGTGGTGGTGATGTACGCAGGCCGGGTGGTGGAGGAGGCCTCTGTGCAGCAACTCTTTGACAACCCCCTTCATCCTTACACCCGCGGCCTCTTAGAATCCTTGCCCAAGTTAGAGGCGGGAAAGGGGCGACAACGCCTGACGGCCATCCCCGGTCTAGTCCCTAATCTCCTGGAGCTCCCCGGCGGATGCAAGTTTGCACCCCGGTGTCCGAAGGTGATAGCGGAATGTTGGCCGACGGAGCCGGAGCTTCGAGAGGTTCACCCTGGACACTGGGCCCGTTGCATCCTGGCATAGTCACGACAGATGGATCCATTGCTTGAGGTCAAAGATCTGAGGAAATACTTCCCCCTCAAAAGAGGGTTTGGGGAGCGGGTGGCACTACGCGCGGTGGACGGGGTAAGCTTTGAGATTCGCCGTGGCGAGACCTTGGGGCTGGTGGGGGAGTCCGGGTGCGGTAAATCGACCGTCGCACGCCTCATCCTCAGGCTTGTCGAGCCGACTGCCGGGGAGGTCTATTTTGGGAAGACGTCTGTCTTCCAGACGAACAAGGAGGAACTGCGCCAGCTCCGTCGCAAGATGCAGATCGTCTTCCAGGATCCCTATTCCTCCTTGAACCCCAGGATGCCGGTGGAGGAAATCGTGGGGGAGGGACTGACCATCCACAAACTCGCCAAAGGAACGGAAAAGAAAAACCGGGTCGCAGAGCTTTTGGAAATGGTGGGACTCGGCCGGGAACATATGGGTCGCTATCCCCATGAGTTCAGCGGCGGCCAACGACAGCGGATCGGGATTGCCAGGGCACTGGCGGTGGAACCGGAATTCTTGATTGCGGACGAGCCGGTCTCCGCCTTAGACGTCTCCATTCAGGCGCAGGTCATCAATCTCTTCGAGGATCTCCAAACGGAACTCGGGCTGACCTACCTTTTCATTGCTCACGACCTTAGGGTGGTAAAGCACATCAGCGATCGGGTCGCCGTCATGTACCTCGGTCAGATTGTGGAGATAGCGGAGGGGAATGAGCTTTACCAGAACCCTCTGCATCCTTATACCCAGGCACTCCTGTCCGCCATCCCGGTGACAGATCCTCAAACTAAGAAGCAGCGGATTGTCGTCGAAGGGGATCCGCCCAGTCCCATCCATATACCATCCGGCTGCCGGTTCCATCCCCGCTGCCCCAAACGGTTTGAGCGGTGCGATCAGGAGGCACCAGTCCTCCGAGAGATTTCCTCCGGTCATTGGGTGAGCTGCCACTTGTACTGAGAGACGAGACAAGCCAGACGACCTGTGATAAAGATCCGGCGGCTAGGGCAGGGTGGACGTTGGTTCGCGCGTCGGATTCTCTTGCGTGCGCAAACGGTGCTATACTATATGCACACCCATAACCGGACGGGTGAAGCATGGCAAAACTAAAGCTGATCACGTTTGGTTGTCAGGCGAATGAAGCAGACTCAGAGAAGATCGCCGGCGTTCTCGCCGAGGAGGGTTTCGATCTCACGGAGACGGCGGAGGACGCGGACCTCATCCTCCTCAATACCTGTAGCATCCGAGAGAAAGCCGAGCATAAGGTCTACAGCCTTCTCGGTACCTTTCAGAAGCTTAAGGCACAAAACCCCCGCCTCAAAATCGGCCTCTGTGGTTGTTTGGCTCAGCGAGAGGGAGAGAGGCTGAAGACGCGTTTTCCCTATCTCGACCTGGTAGCCGGCCCCGGAGCTATGATATACCGTATCCCAAGTCTCCTGAAAGGCGGTTCCAACGGACCGGTTCTCCCTCGGCCGAAGGAGCCGCTCCCCCTCTACATTCAATCCCCCCGTCCTCGGCGGGAGAGTACGTGCAAAGCCTGGGTCAGCATCATGGAGGGTTGCAATTACCTGTGTACCTTCTGTGTCGTCCCGTATACCCGAGGACCGGAGCGGAGCCGTCCTCCCGGGGATATCATGGCAGAGGTAGAGGAGTTGTTGAGACAGGGATACAAAGAAATCACCCTGCTCGGGCAGACCGTCAACGCATACGGCAAGAATTTGAAACCCCGGACACGCTTTTCTGACCTTCTCAAAGCGATCGATACCTTGTCAGGAGGAACAATTCGGGTTCGCTTCACGAGCTCTCACCCGAAGGATCTTACCCCGGATCTCATTGAGGCAATTGCCAGCTTGAATAGCGTCTGCGAACACCTGCATCTGCCGGTTCAGGCAGGCTCCGACCGGGTGCTGAAGCGCATGGGCCGGCACTATACCCGAGAGGACTATTTGGTAAAAGCGCGGGCGCTGAGAGAGGTGGTACCGGACATTGCTCTCTCTACTGACTTTATCGTCGGCTTTCCTGGGGAAAGCGAAGAGGATTTTCGTGAAACGCTGAGCCTCTTAGAGGAGGTTCGCTTTGATAGCCTCTTTGCCTTCAACTACTCACCTCGGCCCCTCACCCCTGCCGCGATCCATCCTCATCAGGTCCCGGAAGAGGTCAAGACCGATCGGTTACATCTGCTCCTCAAACGCCATGATCAGATTGCGTTAGAGCAGAATACGGGACGAGTGGGCACGATCGAAGAGGTCTTGGTGGAAGAGGGACCAAACACAAAACTCCAAAGCTCAGCTACGGGGCGAAGCCGCCGGAATCAACTCGTCCACTTCTCGGAAGAATACCTCCCACCCGGCCTTACGGTTTCTGCTGTTATCACTGAGGCTTATAGCCACTACCTTAAAGCAAAAAGTCGATAAGTCCTTCCATGTAGCCTTGATTTTGCTTTGTCGCCCCCCGGACAAGCGGGGGGAAGCCGTAACAGGCGGTAAAGAAAAGGTTTGACACTGGATAGTGCTTCTCGCTATGATACATATGGTTGAGCCGACATTCTTCAAGAAGAGTCTATGAAAAAGTATAATTTTCTGCCAGGCGCTCCCACCCCCCAAGGAGGGAGTGCCACTCCCCCGGAAAGGCTCAGCCCTCAGGCCAAGCGATTGGCGACCATCGGTGGGATTGGGGTACTTCTTTTAGGTGCCGCATACTTGTATACCACCTATTTCCAAGAGGTTACACCACCACCGCCCTCTCCGCGGACCGCACGGAGGGCAAGCCCGACCACGTCTCCCCCGAAGCCCATTACACCCCCAATGGCAAAGCCAGAGGCACAGAGACCGCAGGTGGCAACGAAGGTACCCGAGCCAAAGCAGCGGAGGGGGGAAGCCCTTCGGAAAGCGAGAAGTCCCAGGACAGAGGCGCCGCCGAAACAGCTCAGACCAGCGGAGGGGCCGCGTGAGCGCCCTCAGCCAAACGAAAGCCGCCCCAAAAGGGTCAACTCGGCTGAGGCCGTGCAGAAGCTACCAAAGGGAACTGAAACGGTACCTCGTGCAGAAAAACCACCAACACAGATTCGCACACAGAAACCTTCCAGCCCAAAGCTTCAGGCCAATCCAGTCCAGGGGAGGGGGCAGTTTACTGTTCAAGTCGCCTCTTTGGTCATAAATCAAAATGCTTTGACTCTCAAGAAGCAACTGGAAGAGCTTGGATACACTCCGGTTGTTCACATGACTACTGCCCCGATTTCCCAGCATCGCGTCTACGTGGGAGACTTTAGCAGCCACGAAGAAACAGAGCGGATGGCCAGGAGACTGAACGTGGATGGCTTTCCCTCAAACTTAGTCAACGGCGGGGACGGAAAGTTTCGTCTGCAGGTCGGGTCATACTATAATCTGAACAGGGCTATCGACTTAGCCCATACTCTCCAAGAGAAGAAGTACACCCCCAAGATTGACTCCAAGGCGGTGCCCACTCCGGTGCATCAGGTGCGGGTCGGGGAGTACGAGAGTCGCGCTGAGGCCCTCAAGGCTCTTGAGGCTCTCAGCCGAAGAGAAAAGGAGGGTAAAAGATGACCAAAGCAGACCTCGCGGCGCTCGTGGCAGAGAAAGGGTTAACCAAAAAACAGGCAATGGAGGCGGTGGAGGCAACCTTCGACGCCATCAAGGTTGCCTTGAATAAAGGGGAGAAGATCCAATTGGTTGGATTCGGATCTTTTCAAGTCCGGGCCAAGCGAGCCCGAAAAGGACGGAATCCCCAAACGGGATCGGAGATAGTTATCTCTGCCCGCAAGATACTCAAATTCAAGCCGGGCAAGGCCCTTCAGCAGTCCGTAAACGTCCAGGGCTAGCCCTAGAGGATGAAGAGGGTGGCGAACCAGACACGGAGAAACGTTTCTTCGGCTCGGCGGGAGGCCAGGCGGGGACTCCTGGGGGAGGTTCGGAGGAAGGAGCCAATTCCGGACAAGCTGTATTTCCGGATCGGTGAGGTGGCTCGCCTCACCGGAGTCCAGCCCTATATTTTGCGGTATTGGGAATCGGAGTTCCCCCTTCTCCAACCGAAGAAGAGCGGAACGGGCCAACGGCTCTACCGGAAGCGGGACATCGAAATCATTTTGAATGTCAAGGAGCTCTTGTACGATCTACGTTACACCATCGCCGGAGCGAGACGCCGGCTTCAAGAAGAGGTGGAGCCAGCGGATCTCCTCGAGCAGGTTCGACGAATCCGGGAGGGACTGGAGGCCCTTGGAACGCTTTTGGATCGATCATAGCTTCCCTGCAAGTCGGGGCGTAGCGCAGCCTGGTAGCGCACTGGCATGGGGGGCCAGGGGTCCCCGGTTCGAGTCCGGGCGTCCCGACCAGCACCCATGTTGATGGGCATACCATGAGTCCTGCAGGGTTCCCTCCTTTCCAATTCTTAGAGTATCATGCCAGAACGGCCGACAATCCTGGTCACCAACGATGACGGTATCTACTCCCCTGGGCTTAAGGCGTTAGCCGGGGCCCTGGAAGAGATCGGAGAGGTGCATGTGATCGCTCCCGATCGAGAGCGGAGTGCAGCTGGGCACGCACTCACGCTCCACAAGCCCCTCCGGGCCACGGAAGTTGCCCCCCGTTGGTACGCAGTGGATGGCACCCCGACCGACTGCGTGACGCTCGGGGTCATGGGAATACTCAAGGAAAAGCCAGACCTCCTGGCCTCGGGAATCAATCTCGGGGCAAATCTGGGTGACGATATCACGTACTCTGGTACCGTTTCTGCCGCGTTTGAGGGAATACTCCTAGGTATTCCTTCTTTTGCCATCTCGGCGGTCGAACCCCTGAGGCAGGATTTGAGCGCGGCGGCGGCTTTCGCAGCACGCCTAGCCGTGGTTATCCTGGAACGAGGTCTCCCTCCGGACACTTTGTTAAACGTCAACGTCCCCCCCGGAGAGTTGAATGGAGTAAAGGTCACCCGGCAGGGAAAGCGGAGTTACAACGAACTCATCGTGGAAAAGATTGATCCGCGGGGGAAGACCTATTACTGGATTGGGGGAGGGGAACCCACCTGGGAG
>JAAXQN010000137.1 GCA_012974305.1 Candidatus Methylomirabilis sp.
GGGCCTCGGGGACCGCATCGCCGTGATGAACCACGGGAAGGTCCGGCAGCTCGGAATACCCCAGGAAGTCTATAAAGAGCCTGCCGATACCTTTGTGGCGGGCTTCCTAGGGTCCCCGCCCATGAACCTTGTGGAGAGGGATGATTACATTCTGGGCTTCCGCCCCGAGGATTTTCTTCCAACACAGGTCCATGAGGCGCAAGACAACCTGGCGACCTTTCAGTTCCGGGCCACCCGGGTAGAACACCTGGGAGCAGATCGGCTGGTGTACGGGGTCCTCGGCGATCCGTTTCCCCACGAGAAGATCATTTCCAATCTCCCTTCCACGATGACCCTCCCCATTCAGCAAGGGGAGACCTACGAGTTCGCCATTAAGCACAAGGACCTGAAGTTCTTCAATCGCGCCACAGGGCTGCGGACGGATCCACGGCCCTTGTAGGGAGGCGGAATGGAAGCTCCGGCGAGAGCAGTGGCCATCGCAGAGGAAGCTCGCGGGAGCCGGCTCGGTCATTTCCTCGACAGCGAGAAGTGGCTCGGCCGGCTGATGATCGGCCCGGCCATCGTGTACATCATCGCCGTGGTGGGCTTTCCGTTCTTCCTGGCGCTTTTCTACAGTGTCAGTGACATCACCGTCGGCAGCGAGACCATGACGTTCGTCGGGCTCGAGAACTTCAAGAACGTGATCCAGGATCCCACCTTCCGACAGGCCCTGTGGAACACCTTCGTCTTCGCCATCGTCTCGAATGTCATCGTCTTGGTGCTGGCAAAGGTCCTCGCGCTCGCGCTCCTCAAGGACTTCCGCGGCAAGTGGTTCGTGCGGCTCTTGATCCTGCTTCCCTGGGTCGCCCCCATCTCGCTCGGCAGTATCGGCTGGCTCTGGATCCTACAGCATCATCAACTGGACCCTCCGGGCCGTGGGCATCTTCGGACCCCACACGTGGCCCATCTGGCTCGGGCAGCCCAACTTGGCAATGGCTTCTGTCATCACGGTCCACGCCTGGCGGCTGCTCCCCTTGGCGACCATCATCCTTTTGGCCGGGCTGACCGCCATCCCGCAGGACATCCACGATGCGGCCGCCGTCGATGGCGCCGGATTCTGGCGCCATCTCTTCGAGATCACGATCCCCCTCGTGATGCCGATCATGCTCGTGGCCGTCCTGTTCGGCATGGTCTTTGCCTTTACCGATATGATCGTGATCTACGTGCTGACCCGCGGCGGCCCCTACGATATGACCCAGGTCCTCGCCAGTTGGGCCTTCTTCACCGGCATCGACGGTGGCGACCTCGCCCAGGGGGCCGCCATCGCGCTGTTCCTCTTCCCGGTCCTCGCGGCGAGCGCCATCCTGCTTCTCCGCGTAGCCCGGCGTGCGGAGGTGACCTGAGATGCCTTCGGGTCTGCACAAACTCAAGGCGTGGGGAGCCAAGGGGGGGCACTTCGGTATCGTGGCAGCGTTCGCCACGTTTGCCGCTTTTCCGTTTTACTGGATGGTGATCACGACCTTCAAGGAGACGCGCGACCTTCTGAACACCAATAACAACCCGTTCCTCTTCAACGACCCCCCGACCCTCGAACATTTAAAGCTTCTCTTCGAAGAGACCCTGTACGCCCAATGGCTCTGGAACACCGCGTGGGTGGGCATGCTGGTGGTCGCCGTCACGTTGCTCCTGGCGGTCCCGGCCGGATACGCCCTGGCCCGGCTGACGGGGCGGGCAGGGGAACAGCTCGGGATCGGCATCTTCCTGACGTATCTGGTCCCCCCGACCCTCCTGTTCATTCCTCTCTCGCGGGTCATCGGCACCCTGGGCCTTCAGGACTCTCTCTGGTCGCTCGTGCTGGTCTATCCGAGCTTCACGGTCCCCTTCTGTACTTGGCTGATGATGGGATTCTTCAAGGCGATCCCCCATGACATCGAGGAAGCGGCCATGGTTGATGGACTCAGCCGCCTCGGGGCCTTCGTGAAGGTCGTCATCCCCATGTCCGTGGCCGGGATGCTCACCGTAGTGATCTTCACCTTTACGCTGGTCATGCAGGAGTTCGTCTATGCCCTGACCTTCATCACCGCCGCATCGAAGTTCACCGTCAGCGTCGGTGTCCCCACGTTCCTCGTCCGCGGGGATGTCTACTTCTGGGGCTCATTGATGGCCGGCTGCTTTATCGCCAGCGTCCCTATCGCCATCGTGTATAACTTCTTCGTCGACCGCTTCATCGCTGGTTTTACCGTCGGGGCCATCAAGTGACAGAGGAGGTGGCTCTTAGGATGTTGCCCGGTGTGAAGAGGCGTGCGAGATTTCGTGGAAGAATGAATAGGTGTACAAGGGGAAGGTCTGCTCCTGCCTCTGGGTGAACCGAATGCCGTGGCGGTATCCCATGGTCGTCCTTCTTTCGTCGGCCCACTGCACAAACCCCGTCAAGGCCAGGGTCCCCCCATCGATGTCGAGGCTCACGGTGATTGGCTCTCCGTGCAGGAGCCGATCAGGAAAATACGCACCGAGACCGCCGGCGCTCAGGTCATGGAGTCTGCCGGGTATATTGGCGGCCGAGCGTCCGCGGATCCGAATGGGGACGCTGAAGGCCACCCGGGCATCCTGACGCCTCCCGGCCTCCGTGGCTGTCTCAGGAGGTACAACGGCCGGGCGGTGGGGTCTGACGAAGGTCTCCTGCACGGCGCCGAGGAGGTCCTCACGCCGGACGGGCTTTTGCAACACCCGATCCGCCCCGAGCCGCAGGAGGTCCTGGTGGACCCCGGAATCATCGAGCCAGCAGGTTATCACCAGGACGGGAACCTCCCGAATTTTTGCCAGCCGCCGCCGGTACTCGAGGAAACTCCGACCGTCCAACACGGGCATCCTCAAATCAAGAATGACCAAATCTGCCGTCTCTCTGAGAAACCAAACCAGGGCCTCGGCGCCGTTGCTGGCCTCGACCACGTGAAATTCATCCGCCTCCAAGAGAGACCGATAGTGCTCCCGGACCCCGGGATGATCATCAACGACCAAGATAGAGCGTTGGGCTTGCAAGACCATAGTCTCCTTTCACGCGAACCCGGCGAGAGAAGAAGGAGTCGATGGGGATTCTCCTCACTCACAGTTGAGCAACGAGAGTGCCAGTGTCGTTTTGGCAGCCACGAGCGTATATGTTCAGTTTCTACGATCTCTCTCTCGTCAGAAGATGTGCATACAGAACAGAAAAGGATAGGGGTCTGACATTCTGTCAGAAGGGCATGAGAATCCGGCCATCTTGGAGCACAACCGTATCCTTGACAGACATGGGGCCGGAAGATAAGTTGGTCATGACCTCATGAGAACAATCGAACGGCCAGAAAAGAACAATTTCCTTAAGGGAGAAAGCACATGGGTGCCGGAGATACAACCATTCGGTGTGGAAACCTCATCGGATCCAAATGGGAGCATCGGGGGGTCGAGGGGATTCGGCGACTGAATCCTGCTAACGTCCGCGATGTGGTCGCCACCGCTCCGGATTCATCAACCGAGGATACCCGGCGGGCTATCCAAGCGGCAGCCGACGCATTTCAGACCTGGCGGCGTACCATTCCCCCTGAGCGGGGCAAGATCGTGCTGCGGGCCGCACAGCTGCTCGAGTCGCATATGGAAGAGGTTGCCAAACTGCTCACCCGCGAAGAAGGAAAGATCCTCAGCGATTCGCGGGGAGAAGTGCAGCGAGGCATTGATGTTATGGAGTTTGCTGCGGGAATGGGCCGGCGGTTAGGCGGACAGACCCTGCCGACCGAGGTCCCCCACGTCTTCTGCTTTACCACCCGTCGGCCCATCGGCCCGGTGGCCGCCATCAGCCCCTGGAACTTTCCGGTCGCCATTCCCTGCTGGAAGATCGCACCGGCCCTGGTGTGCGGTAACACGGTGGTCTTAAAGCCCTCGCCCCTGACGCCCGCGACCGCCACCCGGGTGGTCGAGATCTTTCAAGAGGCAGGCCTGCCGCCTGGGGTGTTGAACTTGGTGCACGGCGGGACACAAGTGGGAACTGAACTCGTCAATAGCCCCTTGATCCGGGGGATCTCTTTTACTGGCTCAACAAAGGTCGGCATGGCCATTCATGCGGCGGCGGCCCAGCGCCTTGCCAAGGTCCAGCTCGAGATGGGTGGAAAGAACCCGCAAATCATCTTGAGGGATGCAGATCTGGAAAGCGCTGTGAAGGCGCTGCTCACTGCAGCCTTCGGCTCGACCGGTCAGCGGTGCACAGCCACCAGCCGAGCGATCGTGGACCGGAAAGTTGCCACGGAGGTTGTCGAGCGCTTGGCTCAAGGGACAAAAGCCATCCGCGTGGGTCCGGGCGATCGTCCAGAGGTGCAAATGGGACCACTGGTGGACGAAGCCCGCCTCCGGGACGTGCAGGGTTTTGTTCAGCGGGCTCGTGAGGAAGGGGCAAAGGTGGTTGTGGGGGGTTCCGAGCCCGAAGAGCTTCGCAACGGCCACTTCTACGTCCCTACGATTATTGGCGATGTTCGCCCTGAGCACGAAATTGCCCGGGAGGAGGTCTTCGGACCGGTGCTCAGCTTCATCGAGGTGGGTGACCTCGAGGAAGCCCTCACGGTCGCCAACGCGGTGGACTACGGCCTCTGCGCCTCTATTTTCACCAGAGATATCGGTCAGGCCTTCACCTTCGTCGACAAGATCGAGGCCGGCATGATTCATGTGAACCGGCCAGGGCTCGGAGGATTTTCCAATTTCCCCTTCGGGGGGTACAAACATTCGAGCTATGGCGCCCGCGAGGTCGGCGACGACACGATCAACTTCTATACCGATATCAAGAGTGTGTATATCCAGGAGACCTGAGGGTTCCCAATCCCCTGCCATCTTCCTCCTCGGCTGAAGCAGGTCTCTCCGGGGCGCCACCGCCCGACGCGCTTGGATCGAGAAAAAAGACGTTCTGAACGCCCTCCCCCTGGAGCAGCTTTTCAAGCGCCTCGCCCGCTGAAGGAAAGGTTGGAGGGAGACATAAAGGGCCTTGAGGCGGTCCGCCTGGGGCGCCTCGTTGCGCGGAGAGGTTCAGGTGGGGGGGAGGGCAAGGACATCGAGCATCGCCTGGTGGATTCGCGAGTTGGAGGCGACGATTTCGTCACGCTTGACCAAAGATGAGTCAAGAGCAGACTTGACCCCATGCTCAGGCAAAGATCCAACCTCTGTTAAATTTCCCCTTTTCCTTGTGGATCTCCGGAACTCGGTCGAACATAAGAAGAGGAGGAGCTGGCAATCGCCGTTTCGTCCGATGATCCTGCAGACAATAACTCAGCACTTCCTGTTCCGAATAAGACGTCTTGGCAGTAATGGGCTGGCTTATTTCGTCTGCCTATTCCGTTGACTGCAAATCGGTCACTTTCTTTTTAAGTTCCATGATCGTAGCGCGCATGTCGCTCAAGCGGCGGACCACGGCTTGGTTCTTCATATGCTCCCTAAGCGGTTGAATAGGCGCCCCGCCATACAACCCTGGCTTCTTAACGTCGTTCGTGACACCCGCGCGGTGCAAAAGCACCGTGTCGTCGGTGACATCAACATGATCAAGGATGCCGGTCTGACCGCTAGTAATTACTCGGTTGCCCAAGCGGGTCGAGCCGGCAATACAGGTCATAGCCATGAGAATACAGTCTTCCCCGGTCTCAACATTATGCGCGATGTGGCAAAGATTATCCATAATTGTTCCCGCCCCGATTCGCGTATCGTGGAAGGTCCCGCGATCGATGCAACAGTTGGCTCCGATCACCACACGGTCCTCGATGACCACCTTCCCCATCTGTGGAATCCGGTGGTGTTTTCTCTTCTCGTCTTGTGCAAACCCAAAGCCTTCAGAGCCAATGATCGTGCCCGACCGAATAATGACGTTTTGTCCGACGCGGCAACCGAATCCAACCACGACCGAAGGATGGAGAATTGCATGGTCCCCAATGACAGCATCTTCTTCAACGACCACGTTTGACATCAGAACACAGTGATCGCCGAGCCGCACACGAGGTCCAACCACCGCGCGCGGTCCAATGACGACATCCTTGGGAACCTCGACACTCTCATGAATCACCGCCGAAGGATGGATACTGGGCTCATCCGCTTGACGAAGTTCACGATCGAAGTACTTTTGACAAATTAAGGCTCTTGCAAGCTTGACATTGGGGCTCGTCAGAATGGTGATCTGCTGGGTACCCCCAATTTCTTTGACAAGCTTCGGGGAGGTCACCACTGCTGAGGCACCCCTTTCGACGACAAGTTTTGCATAGATTTCTTCTTCAGCAAAAACAAGGTCCCCTGGTCCACAATCATCTGCAGCAGCTACGCTTTTAACCTGGACGTCCTTACCTTCCATCTGAGTTAGGATCCCGTCCTTATTAAATTCTTCAAAAATCTTAGAGACGTTCAACTGCTTCATTCAGCATTCCTCCCAATCGGTACATTCATATTTCCCGGAGTGAATTGCGATCAAAAACAGCAGGAAAAAATATAGCCACTATCCGACGGAGGAAGTGATCGGGGTCATGATCGGGGTCAGGCGTACGAATTGTGTGACCTGCTGATTACGAATCCTGCGCCAGGGTAAGCAAAATCAATAACTTCAAGTGTTTGGGTGTGCAGGACGCGGCAAAACGTACCCTTTTGTGCCCCAAAAACGCACCCTAGGGGCAACCGATCAAGACTGATCGGCCTCGCTTGCTAGTCCCGCTCGGGCAGCCCGATCGCCTAGCCGGCCATGAGCGGCTTGTTCAGCGTGCTGCGGCCGCCTTTCTCCTCTCTGCTTTTTGCTTGGTCTTATGCGCCACAGATCTGGCCGCATCCGTCACCGTGAAGAGCTCGAATTCATCCAGTTCCTTTGCCTGAACCGGCTGCATGGCCACATCCGTGGCGGCGGGTCGTGATGTACCTTTCATGGCCCGACGGAAAGCCCGCTGATAGTCCCTGTACATCCCCAGGAAACGGATGAGTTTATCGGCGATTTCCCACAGGTACCCGCCGTAGAAGATCAGGGGATTCTCCAAGGGCAGGCCTCGCCGTCGATCGCGTCGGTACTTACGTCGAAAGAGGCCGGCATCCAGCGCGTGTACGCGTTCGATCTTGGCAGCGGCGTGGAATGACAGCATCATCCACTTGATCTTATTCGCGCTGACGCCCCATTCCCTCGCTCGGCGCACGACCGCCTCGACATGATCCGGCGTGTAGTACGTGTCCCATGCCTTTTCGTACACGTCTAACCACTCCTGCTTCGACATTCGGGCGTGAGGGGCGGTCACGTGGATTGTATCGTAATTGTTCATGTCCAGATCCAACGGCACACCGCGTTCGTAGAGCTCTTTGTGGTCTTGCGATCCAGGAAGGGGGGTGAGGATAAAGAATTCCAGTAAATCGACCGGGAGTTCCCGCTGGATGATGCGAATGTCCCTCAGAATGCTCTCGGCCGTGTCAGCGGGAAAACCCAGGATGTATCCGGCAAACGTGAGCGCACCGATGCTGTGCCATGCATGCAGCATGTCCCGATATTTGGTGATGTCGTTTTGGTGTTTTCTCGATCCCTCTAGGGACTCCGGATTAATGCTCTCGAGACCGATGAAAACCCTGTCGACACCCGCGCGTCCCGCCTTCTCGATGAAACGCGGGATCTGGTGACAGAGGGTGTCGACCTGGATGGTGATCTTGAAGTCGATGCCATCTTCCTCTTGTAGCTCGCCCAACCGGTCGAACAGATCTTCCCAAAATTTGTTTCTGGCGAAGTTATCATCGGTTATGAAGAACTTATTAATGCCTTGGGCGACGTTGGTCCTGATGATCTCCTCGATGTCACGCGGAGTGCGATAGCGGGATTTGCGTCCCTGGACGTTGATGATGGTGCAGAAGCTACACAGAAAGGGACAGCCGCGGCCTGCGTCGAAACTGGTTCGTGTCCCCGACATCCGGTGAATGAGGCGGGCTGGGAGGTACGGCACGGGCCGCCCGTCGAGGCTCGGCAGATCCTCCATGAAGTTATAGAGTGGCTTCAATCGTTTGCCGTACGCATCCTGGAGCAAGTTCTCTAGCCGCCCCTCGAGTTCACCGGCATAAAGTGAAATGCCGTGATCCATTGCCTCCTGTAGATCCCGCGGGACATCACGCAACATGGCGAGGCCGCCACTCACGTGAAAACCGCCGATGCACACCTGGACGCCCTGATCGAGAAATTGAAGCGCGAGGTCCACGGCTCTGGGAAATTGATTGGTTTGTACGCCGACCAGCGCGACCAGACCATACCTGCCCGATTTCTGCACCAATCGGGCCAGACGTCTTACCTTGATACGGGTATTGGTCTCGTCGTGCGCCGTGAGCGTGATCTGAACATCGTCACCAAGGACTTTCCGCTCGGCGCAATCCAAGGCGAGGCCGTAGATCGCTGCCATGGTGTTTGACGGGATGGAAGAACGAATCCATTGGATCACGTAGCCATTATCATCGTAATGTGATGGCTTGATCATAATGAGATGAAACTGCTTTGGGGTCCTGCCTTTCACCGACGTTCCCTCCCCCTTTCCTTTTGCCGCCTATGGCACAAGCTGCAGCTCACCGCGTCTTCCAGCTGTCCAACGCCCACGATCAACACGATAAACGCACCTGTTTACGCCTTGAGTGATGGCTCGTCCGTTCGGGCTTGCCCATAGGGTGCGGTTGAGAACAATGTCGATACGCTATTAGAAAGGCCTTGGAATGTCAATCAATGCTAGCCCTGTTTTCCCCCTCGTCGAAACTACCATGGTTTGCATAGGCAAATCCACTATGCCGTAAACCTTCCCCTTCGGGAAGAGACCTCGTTTGACGTAGGGCAAAACGTTCGGAAAAGGGGGGGATCACAGGAGGAGAGACCTTCTATGACATCGGTGGCTAGCCTTCCGACCTACTGATTGCTAATCAGATCCACCCCGCCGGCCCCAGGAAAATCAGGTGGTTCCAAGGCACTGCTACCACGGTACTACCGGCAGGAACTCCGGGGCTGTCCCAAAACCCTGGCCGACCTGTGGGTGCCCTAGCCCGGCTTATTCACATAGAAGTGAATAATCTGCCCTCCGGGCTTCGACTCCGCCCCGCGTTTGCGGGGCGTGGCTCAGGGCTAGCCTTGAGTCCCGCCGCAGCGGCGGGATCGAAACATGCAGCTGCGGCCGAGCCCGCACCTGCAGGCGCATTATTCACGAAGACACTCCGTTCGTGAATAATGCGGGCTAGACAAACGGTTCTGAGGTGGTCCGCCTCAAGACGCCTACTTGCCGGAGAGGTTCAGGCGGGAGGAAGGGCAAGGACATCGAGCATTGCCTGGTGGATTCGCGAGTTGGAGGCTACGATTTCGTCACCGAAGACATTCAGGGGGCTGCCCCCGGCGTCGGTGACGGTTCCTCCTGCCTCCATAATCAGGAGGGTGCCCGCAGCCATATCCCAGGGCTTGAGCTGGAACTCCCAAAAACCGTCGAGCCGCCCCGCCGCCACATACGAAAGGTCTAAGGCCGCAGCGCCGGGACGCCTCACGGCCAGGGCCCGCATGCTGAAATTCCGGAAGTGGTTCAGGTTCATCTCGAAATGTTCTTTCAGTTCGTACGGAAAGCCGGTACAGAGAAGCGCCTCGACCAGCACGTCGGTTTCGGAGACGTGAATCGGCTCATCATTGAGGGAGGCGCCACCCCCTTGAATGGCCGTGAACCACTCCTCCCTGAGAGGATCATAGACTCCTCCACAACGAAGCTGACCCTGTTGCTGCAGCGCTATGCTGACCGCAAAGAAGGGAAATCCGTGGGTATAGTTGGTGGTCCCATCAAGGGGATCGACGATCCAGCTCGCCCCACCCTTCCCTTCGTACCCCTGACCCTCCTCGGAAAGGATGGTGTAGTCAGGGAAGCGACGGTGCAGAAATGCGACAATGGAAGCCTCCGACCGGCGGTCGATTTCGGTGACGATATTGATCCGCCCCTTGTAATAGACCTCCGGACGGCGGCCGAATCCTTCCATGAGGATCCGACCCGCCTCTTTTGCCGCTTCCCGGGCGGCTGCTAAGTGTTCGCGAGCTTCCGAAATCACTTTTCACTCCTGCCCGGCTGACTGTATCACAGCGAAAGAACCTCCTCAACGTTACCGCCGGGGAGATTCTCAAACTCAAGGGTGGGGAGGGCAAAGTTGCCCCATATTGACTGAGGTGATATCTTCGACGTATGAAGAAAGACAGCCCCGAAAAAGCGGTCCAGCGACAGTTCGGCCATCAGGCTGCCCGTTATGCGGTGAGCCGCCCCCATGCGACAGGAACAAGCCTGGGGGTGATGGTAAATTGGGGAAAGCCCACATCCGCTGATCGGGTCCTGGACATTGCTACGGGGACAGGGTTTACCGCCTTTGCATTCGCCGAAGCCGCGGGCGAGGTGGTGGCCACCGATATCACAACAAAGATGCTACAAGAGGCCCGGCGCTTGGCAGTCGAGCGGCAACTCCGAAACATTCGCTTCCTTCAAGTAGCTGCCGAGGCGCTGCCCTTCCGAGACCAAACCTTTGACATCACCACCTGTCGCATTGCCCCCCACCATTTCGCCTCGGTCCCTGCCTTCCTTCGAGAAATCCATCGGATCCTCCGTCCCACGGGGCGCTTCGCCCTGACGGACTCCTCCAGTCCGGAAGAACCGGAGCCTTACATATGGCACCAAGAGATCGAGCGGCTTCGGGACCCCACCCATGTGCGGAATTACACGCCTTCAGAGTGGCGGAGGTTTGTTGCGGACACGGGGTTCACCCTGGAGGAGCTGACGACTTCCCACCGGACTGAATTGGTTTTTTCGGATTGGGTTCGAACTTCGGGTTCCCCTCCCGACGTGGTGGCCGAACTCCGCCGGCGATTCACCGAGGCCTCCCCCGCGGTCCGGGAAGCTTTCCGCATCCGCGAGGTAGGCGGCGACTTTCACTTCTCGTGGATGCTTGTTATTCTTCTCGCCCGTCCCGCCTAGAGCTGCAGCAGTTAGCTATCGGCTGTCAGCAGACTTCGGCGAGCTCAGTCGAGCCGTCAGCCACAGAAGAGCAGGTCCCGGGCAATCGCAAGAATCGACGCGTGCAAAGTCAGCTTGCCATCACCGTCCGGCCCCGCGCCCACGCGCGGAGGGCTGTGATGTCCTCCTCCCGGGTCACGGAGAGGGGTGTGGTGGCCTTAAGTTCATCAATGAGGAGGGAGGTATCGACATCGGTGTCACGGGAAAAGGCGGTGTAGAGAGCAGAGACAACGGCCTGCTCGATCTCGGCGCCGCTAAACCCTTCTGATGCCTGAGCGAGCGCGCCCAAGTCAAAGGCTGCGGGATTGCGCTTTCGCTTCTTTAAGTGAACAGTAAAGATTTCCTTCCGGGCGTCCGCGTGAGGCAGGTCGATAAAGAAAATTTCATCAAAGCGCCCCTTGCGCATCAGTTCCGGCGGCAATCCTGCAATCTGATTACAGGTGGCGACGACAAATACGGGACCTTTCCGCTCCTGCAGCCACCCCAAGAGCCGGCCGAAGATCCGCTTGGAGAGCCCGGCATCCGCCTCCGAACTTCCCGTCGAGGAAAAGCCTTTCTCGATCTCATCAATCATCAGCACACAGGGAGCCATGCGTTCTGCCATCTTCAGGGCCTTGTCGAGGTTTTTATCCGACTCGCCAACGTATTTGTCGTAGAGTCGTCCCGGCTCCATCTTGAGCAGCGGCAGCCCCCACTCCCTCGCCACTGCCTTGCAAGCCATGCTCTTGCCACAGCCCTGCACTCCCAAGAGGATAATACCCTTTGGGGGTGGAACGCCAAATCGCTTGGCCTCGGGAGTAAAGGCTTTCTTCCGCTTGGCAAGCCACCGCTTGAGCCTGCCAAGTCCTCCGATCTCGGCCATACCATCTTCGGGGGGAAAGTACTCCAGAACCCCCTCCTTCTCGAGCAGCTCTCTCTTGGTCTCGATGATGACCTCGAGGTCTCTGCGTGTCAGAGCTAGATCGCGGAGAATCGCCTTGGTCAGGGCCCGCTCCGCCTCAAACAGCGTGAGCCCCTTCATCCCTTCCACCAGCCGGTCGAACTCATCGGACGAAATCTCCACCTTGATCCTGTGCTCTCGGGAGAGATTCTTGACGACGTTCTTCGCGAGGAGCTTCAGCTCCTTCTCAGTGGGAAGGTCCATCCTGAAGAAAGCCGCGAGCTTTTCCAGCTCGGGGGGAAGGGTGATTTGTGGTGCGGTGATGATGAGGGCCCTGCGATCCTTGGCAAAGGGCCTGGCGAGGTCCTGAAGTTGGCGGACCACCTCGGCCTCACCCCAATACCGGTGCAGGTCTTTGAAGAGGTAGATCCCTTCACCCGGGATGGCGGTCACGTTACCCAGAGCCTTGAGGGGATGTTTGCTATCGTAGATCGGGTTGCCTTCTCCGGCACGCTCGAGCCCTCCGGTGACCGTCCAGACAAAGAGGGGGATACCGAGTTTTGCCGCAACACCCTTGAGACCCTCTTCAATCCGCTCCTCTTCGTAGGTCTCAACGGCGATGATTGGACAACGGGAAAGGATGAGGATCTCGAGATCCCTTAACACTTCCATGTACCCCCTCTGCTTCGCACGACCTGATGGGCCCGTAAGAATCATACCACAGCAAATTTCATTCCTATTTTTTGTAGGGGTGGGAAAGGATTGCTATGTGAGAGTGGAATCTTGCCCAGTGAATTCTTGATGTGATCCCTGAGGAGTTAGCCAAGTCCCATGGTAAAGAAGCCAGCTTGGCAATAGATCAGAACGAAGATGGCATACGCGAGCATAAAACAGAGTGTCGCTGCCCCAAGACCAAGCAAGACACCTTCCACGACACTCTCGTTCGCAGTTGCTACTTGCAAGGCCCTCTCTAGCCGACACACGAACGCCGAACTGCCTACGCCGCGGAGGGCGCGGCTCAGCGTAACATAGAACCTCGCGAAAGGAATTACACGCACTCGCGATAACATTGCTCCTCCCCCTGACTCTCGTCAAAAAGGATCATAACCCTCCGAAGAGAGGATGGATCCAGATTGTTCCGAAGGGACTCGAGGAAACGGGCCAGGTGGTACGGGGTGATCCCCCTCTCTCCAAGCTGCCTGATCTCCTCTTCGTTGAATTCGTTGAGGTCTTGCCCATCCTGCTTGGGATCGTCCTCAACGGCCGCGATGCGACGGCTTTTCATGGTCCCTCCTTACCGAAAGTTCATAACCGAATTTGTGCAAGGGGGGTGCCAGATACGCAGAGATTAATTTGCGTCCAGGAGCACGCAAACAGACGGCCATGAGAGATGCCCGTGACTCTTGCAACCTCTTGAATTCTAGCTGATTTCTATGCCTGAAATGGATTTGAGCCAACTAGGACGGGGTGATTGTAAGAATAGGTGCACCTAAGCCAACATTTTTGAAGGGTAAAATCTCTGGTCCGTTTGGCCTTCCGAGAAGGATTACCTCCTCTCCTTCTTGGGCTCCCCCCACATCGGTCACATCGATCATTATCATGTCCATACTTACCCGGCCGATTACCGGTGCCCGCTGACCCCGGATGAGTACCTCTCCTTGGTTCGAGAGAAGACGATTATAGCCGTCTGCATATCCCACCGGTAACGTCGCCACCAGGATATCCCGCGGGGCAACGTACGTACAGCCATAGCTCACCGTCCCGCCCTTTGGCACCTTCTTCATCTGCGCAATGCGGGTCATAAACGTCAGGACCGGCTCCCAGGGGTGGCCTTGGGAGACAAATAGAGATGGCGGATAACCGTAGAGCGCAATCCCCGGACGCACCATATCCAGATGGGTTTCGGGAAGGTTCAGGATGGCCGCGCTATTGGCGGCGTGGCGGAGAGGAACGGCAATTCCTGCCGCCTCTATCTCCCGGACTGCCTCGAGAAACCGCCGAAGCTGCTCCAACGCGTGGCCCTTATCGGCCGCATCAGCAGCAGCGAAGTGGGTCATCACCCCTCCCAATTCCAATCCAGGGAGATGGACGATGGCCTTCGCACCGGCTGCGGCCTCAGACGGGTGAATCCCTAATCGCCCCATCCCGGTATCGATCTTGAGATGAACTCTCACGGCCTCCCTGGAGCCTCCAGTGCTGGCGGACAGGGCCCGGGCATGGAAGGGATGGTAGACCATCTGATCGAGGCGGTATTCGGAAAGAAGTGGACCCTGATCGGGAGGAGTTGGACCCATAACCAGGATGGGAACCTGAAGGCCCTGGCGCCTCAGCTGGACCCCTTCTTCGGGTAGAGCAACACCCAACCAGGTTGCCCCGGCCTCGACGAGGGTGCGGGCCACGGGGAAAGCACCGTGGCCATAAGCATCTGCCTTGACCACCCCCATGATCTGGATGTCCCCCACGCGATCCCGGACCCGACCAAGATTCCGGGCCAGGGAATCCAGGGACACCACGGCTTGGGTTGTCCTATTTCTCACGGCATGCCTTCCCACTGCGGCCATGATACCAGGACTGCTTCCTTCTCGCAACGACGCCCATATCAGATTGCAATATGGAGAAAAATGGAATATTTCGGCGAAATTAGAAGAATAATATGAATAACTAAACATTTCGATCATTTTCAGCAGAACACTACTCTAAATCGCATCACAGCACACCTTGCATTCCAATAGGCTGTGGATTATTGTAGCCGCTGTTAGCACTCGATCCCGGTGAGTGCTAACAATGGCGTGCAACGAATTGCCGTTTGAGGACCGGTGTAATCCGGGGGGTTCAACACCGATTTACGTCAGCGCGAGGGCTGAAGAAGGAGGTCGACTGGGTATGGCGGTGAGAGTTCAGCCACTACACGATTATATCCTGGTAAGGCGATTCGAAGAGAAGGAAGTCAAGAAGGGCGGAATCATTATTCCCGACTCGGCAAAAGAGAAGCCGCAAGAGGGGGAGGTGATCGCCGCCGGTCCCGGGAAGCTGACTGAGGAGGGCAAGCGGCTTTCCATGGACGTGAAAGTTGGAGACAAGATCCTTTTCGGAAGGTACTCGGGGAACGAAGTCCGGATCGACGACGAAGAATACCTGATCATGCGGGAAAGCGAGGTCCTCGGCATTCTGAAGTGAACGGGCACGACGGATCTCAGAATCCGTTCAACGCGTGTAAGACGCAGTGAGGGCGAGACTAACCTGTTTCGTAGAAGGAGGGAGTGATCGATGCCGGCAAAACAACTCTCGTACAACGAAGATGCCCGGCGGCTCACGCTGCATGGCGTAGACCAGCTCGCCAAGGCGGTGAAGGTGACCCTGGGTCCCAAGGGACGCAACGTCGTCTTGGATAAGAAGTGGGGCGCACCCACCATCACCAAGGATGGGGTGACGGTGGCCAAAGAGATCGAGCTGAAGGACCCCTTTGAGAACATGGGGGCCCAGATGGTCAAGGAGGTGGCCTCTAAAACCTCAGACGTGGCGGGGGACGGTACCACCACTGCCACCGTGCTGGCCGAGGCGATTTACCGGGAGGGGCAGAAGAATGTAACCGCCGGGGCCAATCCCATGGCCCTCAAGCGAGGCATTGAAAAGGCAGTGGAGGCGGTGGTCTCGGATCTCAAAAAGCACAGCATCCCGACCAAGGGCAAGAAGGAAATCTCCCAGGTGGCAACCATCTCTGCCAACAACGATAGTACCATCGGCAACCTGATCGCCGAGTCCATGGAGAAGGTCGGGAAGGACGGCGTCATCACCGTGGAAGAGGCCAAGGGGATGGAGACCACCCTGGAGGTCGTGGAGGGGATGCAGTTCGACCGGGGGTACCTCAGCCCCTACTTCGTCACGGACGCGGAGCGCATGGAGTGTGTGGTTGAAAATCCCTTTCTCCTGATCTGTGAGAAGAAGATCGCCAACATGCGGGACCTCCTCCCGGTCTTGGAGCAGATTGCCAAGATGGGGAGGCCGTTGGTGATCATCGCCGAGGATGTGGAGGGCGAGGCATTGGCGACGTTAGTGGTCAACAAGCTGCGGGGAACGCTGAACGCCGCGGCGGTCAAGGCCCCGGGGTTTGGCGATCGTCGGAAGGAGATGCTGAAAGACATTGCCATCCTGACCGCCGGGGAGGTGATTTCCGAGGAACTCGGGATCAAGCTGGAAAATATCCGCCTCGACGATCTGGGCAAGTGCAAGAAGGTGCTGATGGACAAGGAAAACACCACCATCATCGAGGGGGGTGGAGACCCCAAGGCCATCGAGGGGCGGATCAAACAGATCCGGGCCCAGATCGAGGAGACCACCTCGGATTATGACAAAGAGAAGTTGCAGGAGCGGCTGGCCAAGCTGGCCGGAGGCGTGGCCGTGATCAAGGTGGGGGCGGCCACCGAGGTGGAGATGAAGGAGAAGAAGGCGCGCGTCGAGGACGCCCTGAATGCCACCCGGGCAGCGGTCGAGGAAGGGATTGTCACCGGCGGCGGCGTGGCCTACCTGAGAACCTTGAAGACCCTGGAAGCCCTGAAGTTGGAAGGGGACGAGAAGCTGGGGGCCACCATCGTGGGTCGGGCCTTGCAGGAGCCGATCCGCCAGATTGTCGAAAACGCCGGGGCCGAAGGCGCCATCGTCGTCCAAAGGGTCTTGGAAAAGGGTGGTTCGTTCGGATACAATGCCGAGACCAATGAGTACGAAGACCTGATGGAGGCCGGGATCATCGATCCCACCAAGGTCACCCGCATTGCGTTGCAGAACGCCGCGAGTATTGCGGCGTTGATGGTGACGATGGAAGTGCTCGTGACCGAGATCCCGGAGAAGAAGGAGGCACCCGGGATGCCCCCGGGCGGTGGTGGAATGGGAATGGGAGACATGTACTAAGCAGACGGTGGACGATCCATCACTTTCGCTTTTTGAGCCAAGAACCCCCGGGATGCATCCCGGGGGTTCTTGCTTTTTCATCTTCGGAACTCGAGTGCGCGCCGCCCTTCCCCCGCTCCCAGAGGGCCCCCACGACCATCAGACCCACGACCGACCAGGGGAACAGCAGAATCACCGTAACCATGATTGCATAGATTTTGCCCAACATCTTCCTCCAGACTTGTTTGTTGATGAGACCACTTAAATGCTAATCCGTGTCTCTTTCGCAAAGGATGTGCCACAGTCTTACGACTGTAAAATAAAGAACTTCCGTGAAGAGGGAGGAACAGGGGGAGTCCGAAAAGAAGGCGGACTGACCGAAAAGACTACATCCCACCAGGAAGTGACGAAGAGGAGTTCATGCCCCTGGGGCCGAAGGCACATTTCCGTTGACAGCAAAGGGAGGACTGCTACTGTAAGAAGCGAAGTTCGTTATCTCGTGGAGAAGTCAGGATGACTCCTGAGATCCAAACCATCGTATGGCTCCCTGAGGGGATCGTGCGCCTTCTCGACCAAACTCGGCTTCCTGGGGAAGAGGTGTATATCGATTGCCGGGACGCGGAGGACGTGGCCGAGGCGATTCGAAACCTTCGCATACGAGGCGCTCCAGCGATCGGTGTGGCTGCGGGCATGGGGCTTTCGCTCGGGGCGCAGACGCTGCAGGCAACCGATGTGACATCTTTTCTTCACGAGCTGAGAACCATTAAAGACCTGTTGGCCCAAACCCGCCCGACAGCCAGAAACCTCTTTTGGGGGTTGGAGCGGATCTGGACCGTAGCCGAAAAGCATCGCGATCTTTCCATACCCGCTTTGAAGCAGCGTCTCGTTGAAGAGGCGGTCAAGATGCACCAGGAAGATCTGGCCTGTAATCGCGCCATGGGGGGCCACGGACAGACGCTCATCAAGAACGGCGACACGATTCTCACCCATTGCAATACTGGCGCGCTGGCAACGGTGGGGTACGGGACCGGTCTGGGAGTCGTTCGGGCCGCCTGGGAGCACGGGAAACATATTCAGGTCCTGGTTGATGAAACGCGACCAGTCCTCCAGGGGGCCCGGCTGACTGCGTGGGAACTCGTCCGTCTCGGAATTCCCTCCCGCCTCATCACCGACAGCATGGCCGGAGATTTCATGCGGCGTGGTGAGGTGCAAGCGGTGATCGTGGGAGCTGATCGCATCGCTCTGAATGGCGATGTGGCGAACAAAATCGGGACGTACACCCTCGCGGTCCTTTGCCGGCACCACAATGTCCCGTTTTACGTCGCAGCTCCCCTCTCCACCGTAGACCCCGCTCTATCCACAGGCGACCAGATCCCCATCGAAGAGCGACCTCCTGAGGAGATTACCTCCATCGCGGGTGTTTCCATTGCCCCCCAGGGCTTCCCGGTGGCCAACCCCGCCTTCGATGTCACGCCAGCAGGACTGGTGAGCGCCATCATCACTGAACGGGGGATTCTTCACCCACCCTTCGCTGAGGCCATCCAGGCCCTGTGTAGATCCGCTCACTCTTCGTGACAGCAGCGAATCATGATTGAGAGAGGGGCAAAGCGCGGAGGCGGCCGAAAGATATGGCCGTTAGTCCTCGTCTTCCTTCTGGGGTCTGCGAACGCCCTCGCCGGCGACATTCCTCCGGCTTTCACCCAAGCCCTGTTGGCCTTGGACACCAACGACTGTCCCGCTGCCTTGAACGCACTTGAGGCCGTTTCTCACCCCCCTCCTGAAGTTATCCGCCACCGCATCATGTTTCTCACCGGCTATTGTCTCTTGAAAACAGACCAACCGGCGGCTTCCCTTCCCTTCTTTGAGCAGGCAGCGACGGAGTACGACCTTTTGGCCGACTACTCTCTCGTTTACGCCGCCGAGGCCGCGCAAGCCCTTGAGGATCACGACAAAACCATTGCCCTCCTTTCCCGGCTTTTAACACGCTACCCAAAGAGCCTCCTCGCGGAGGAAGCCCAGTTCCGCCTCGCCATGACTTATCTGGAAACGCAGCAACACGCGGATGCGGAAAAGGGCCTGCGCACCTTTGTCGACCGTTATCCGAAATCGGACCTGGCCCCCGAGGCTACCCTTCACCTGGCGAAACTTTACCTCTCCGCGGACCGTGCACAGGAGGCGGCGCGCCTCTTTAAACGCCTCTACATCCGCCTCCCGACGGACCCCGCAACCGCCGAAGCAGAGCGCCTCCTCCAGGAAATCCCCCGACTCGCAATCCTCACCTCGGGCGAGAGCCTCCTCCGGACGAAGGCCCTCTTTCGAGAGGGAAGCTATAAAGAGGCAACCACCACACTCAGCCCCCTCCTCCAAAATGAGCCTGAAAATGGACAGATCAGGTTCCTCATGGGGCGCATCCTCTTCGCCATGAAAAAGTACCCCCAGGCTATCACCACCCTCCGTCCGCTGACCGATCCCGCCGCGCGCAACCCCTTCAAAGTGAAGGCGCTATTTCTCATGGGGAGGGCCTCCCTTCGATCAGGAAAGTACTCGCAGGCGATTTCGTACCTCAAGCGGATTCCCGCTTCATTCCCGCGGAACCGCCTCGCCGATGATGCCCTTTACTTGATCGGTCTCAATCTCAAGGAGCGTGGGGAGGATGTTGCCGCCCTCAAAGTCTACGCAAGCCTGATTCGCCGCTACCCCGCTGGAGGTTTAGGGGATAGTGCTAGGTGGAATAGAGCCTGGTTGTATTACCGGCAGGAAAACCTCAAGCGGGCCGAACACGAATTAGAACATATCGCAAAGGACTACCCCAAATCTGGCCAAAGGGCTCAGGCCCTGTACTGGCGTGGCCGCATGCTGGAGGAGATGGGGAAAGACCGCCAGGCGAAACAGATCTACAGAAGCCTCGTGAAGGAAGCTACTCTTGATCCTTACTACGAGTGGCGAGCGAGGAAACGCCTGAGGCTCAAGCCTGAGAAACTCCCTCTGGAACTTCCTGCCTCAGTTGAAACTGCCTCGTCCCCTGCTTTGGCCAAAGCCCGGGAACTCTCATACTTGAGGATCTGGGCGGACGCGGCAGCAGAGTATTGGGAAGTCGCGACGGCCCACCGCGGTCAGATCTCCTTGCAATGGGAGGCCTGTCAGGCGCTCGTTCGCGCAAACGAATTTGAGAAGGTGGTCAAGGTCGCAAGGCGCGCGGTCTTCACCCTGCTCAAAAATGGGCAGAGAGAGGAAGCCTTGACCACGTTTGGAGGGTTTCTTTATCCTTTGGGCTTCTGGCCCTGGGTTGACCAATATGTCAAAGAGACTTCCCTCGATCCCTATTTTGTGACCGCACTCATCCGCGAAGAGAGTGCCTTCGCCCCCACGGCGATTTCCAGGGCAGGTGCCCGGGGACTCATGCAGCTGATGCCACAGACCGCGGCGCGCGTGGCCAAGGAGATCGATCTCCCGAACCCCGTCGACCTTGACGCTCCTGGTCCCAACATCGCATTGGGAATCCGCTACCTGGCCCGCCTCCACCAGCAGTTCGGAGGTAACCTGGTCCTCACCCTGGCAGCATATAATGCCGGACCCCACGCGGTCCGACGCTGGCTCACGGACGGCTCCCTGCACGACCTCGAGACCTTCGTTGAGGAAATCCCCTATCGTGAGACCCGCAAGTATGTGAAAAAGGTCTTGGGGAGCTACGACCGCTACCGCACCCTTTACGCCTGGCCAAGCAAGCAGTGAGTGGCACCGGCTCGAACAGGGATGTCGGTTGCAGCGCTTGCGCGAACCGAAGACGTCGGGCATAATGGCTTAGCTCAGCATGGGGAGAAACGATGCGACGGGCTTTGACCATTGCTGGCTCCGATTCAGGCGGGGGGGCGGGTATCCAGGCAGATCTCAAGACTTTTACCGCCTTTCAAGTCTATGGCCTGTCTGTCCTGACCGCCATTACCGCCCAGAACACCCTCGGCGTTCAGGGCGTCGAAACGCTTCCCCCTGACTTTGTTACGCTCCAGATCCGCTCTGTCCTCTCGGATATCGGCGCCGACGCGGGGAAGACCGGGATGCTCGCCACGAAGGAGATCGTAGCGGCGGTGGCGGAAGGAGTCCGAGAATTTCAACTCCCGAATCTGGTGGTGGATCCGGTGATGGTTTCGGCCACCGGCCATCGCCTCCTCGACGAGGACGCGGTGGAGGCGGTCAAGACCCTGCTGTTTCCCCTGGCGACCGTGGTCACCCCCAATCTCGACGAGGCGACGATCCTGTGGGGGGAAAAGGTTAAGGACCTGAACGGGATGAAGGAGGCAGCGAAGGCGATCAAGGCGTTAGGGCCCCGGTACGTGCTCGTGAAAGGGGGCCATCTCTCTGGACCAAAAATCCTCGATGTCCTCTACGACGGAAAACGCTTTGAGGTCTGGGACACCCCAAAGATCCCGACCGAGCATACCCACGGCAGTGGTTGCACCATTTCGGCGGCCATCGCAGCAGGACTCGCCAAGGGCCACAAGGTGAAGGAGGCGGTTGATACGGCCCAACGGTACATCCATGCCGCAATTCGGACGGCGGTCAAGATCGGAAAGGGGAAAGGCCCCGTGAACCACCTGGCGAAGGTCGAAGGGTCCGACGTCCAAAGTCCAACGTCGCAAACGGACAGGAAGAAAGGGCGTGCGCGATGACGCACAGCCTGGACGGGAAGGAAATTATCCTGGGGGTCACAGGCAGCATCGCCGCGTACAAAGCGGTGGAGATTCTGAGGGAGCTGACTGGCCGAGGTGCGGCCGTCACGGTGGTGATGACAGAGAGTGCCCAGCGGTTCGTCTCACCCCTGACCTTTGAAACCCTCTCCAGACGTCCTATCCTCACCGATCTTTTTGCCCTTGATTACGACAAGCAAATCGGTCATGTCGCCACCGGCGGGCGGGCAGATCTCTACCTCATCGCCCCGGCTACCGCCAATACCATCGCCAAATTGGCCCACGGAATCGCGGACGACTTTTTGACGAATCTGTATCTGAGCTGCACGTGTCCGGTCCTGCTTGCTCCCGCCATGGACCGGGAGATGTACGCCCATCCCACCGTCCAGGAAAATCTCACCCGCCTGAAGGCCCGAGGGGTGCACGTGCTGGAAACCGAATACGGAGAACTTGCCTCCGGACTGATTGGCCGCGGACGCCTTGCCGACCTTCTCACCATTTGCGGAGAGGTGGAAGGCCTTCTCACTCATCAGGAAGACCTCCAAGGGGAAACGGTCCTCGTCACCGCGGGTCCCACCCAGGAGCCGCTCGACCCCGTCCGCTTCCTCTCCAACCGTTCCTCAGGGAGGATGGGCTTTGCCATTGCTCAGGCTGCGCGGGATCGGGGCGCTCATGTCCTCTTGGTCAGCGGCCCCACATCGCTTCCCACCCCCCCAGGGGTCACGCGGACCGATGTGACGACCGCTGAAGAGATGCTCCATGCGGTGTTGGGGCAACTCGATGCCACCACCATCCTCATCATGGCCGCTGCCGTGGCAGACTACCGCCCAAGCACGCACGCGCCGAAAAAGATGAAAAAGCAAGAATCCCTTACGATCGAGCTATTGCGAAACCCGGACATCCTGGCCGAGGCAGGCCGGCAAAAGGAATCACGGATCTTGGTGGGATTCGCCGCTGAAACGGAAGACCTCGTCTCCAATGCCCGGGAGAAGCTTCAAAAGAAGCATCTGGACCTGATCGTGGCCAATGACATCCGCGTTGGATTCGGTGGCGAGACCACCCGTGTCACGATTCTTGATCGCCAGGGACAGGTTGAAGAGCTACCGGAGCTTTCGAAGCGAGAGGTGGCCCATCAGATCTTGGACCGAGTCGTGGCCGTACGTAGGGGAGATTAGTGCTGTTCCAACTCGATAAGTGGTTCGACAGGGCTTCGACGGTGAGCTCAGCCGAACCGCTCACCACCCCGAGGAAGATCGAGGGGCCGAATTGGGGCGGCCTGCCTTGTTGCAACGGTCGTGAGCGAGTGTAGCGAGAAAGTTGGCACAAAGAGTTGGAACGGCACTAGGCCGAGCATAAGACCGTGAGCCCACAACATTTTCGCCACGAGGTGGCAGACGTTGTGAAGAAGACCCGGGATTTTCTCGAGGCTCAGCGGCAGCTGGGCCTCGACTTCCTCCCAGGAGGTCCAGAGATGCCCGAGCCAGAAAAACCGCGCTCAGAGCGGGAGCTCCTTCTTTCCGGAACCCTGACGCTGCAGGCAACCCGGCAGGTCCTGGGGGAATGCACCCGTTGCAAGCTCCACCCTCACCGGACCCAAATCGTTTTCGGGGTCGGCAATCCGCAGGCCGACCTTGTCTTCGTCGGAGAGGCTCCTGGCGCGGACGAGGACGCGCAGGGCGAGCCCTTCGTCGGCCGGGCAGGACAGCTCCTCACCCGCATGATCGAGGCGATCGGCCTGAGACGTGAAGAGGTCTACATTTGTAATGTTCTCAAGTGCCGGCCGCCGAATAACCGCACTCCCGAATCGGACGAGATCGCCTCCTGTGAGCCGTTCCTGATTGCTCAACTGAAGGCTATCAAACCCAAGCTCATCTGCGCCCTCGGAGGTATCGCAGTTTCGGCCCTCCTAAAGGCAAAGACGCCGCTCTCGAAGCTCCGCGGGAAGTTTCATGACTACTACGGCATCCCTCTGCTGGTCACATACCATCCAGCGTATCTTCTGCGAAATCCCAACGAGAAAAAGACCGCCTGGCAGGACTTGCAGCTTCTCCAGCGGGACTACACGCGTCTCACCGGCCGCCCCTTGCGATAGCCCCCCACCTAACCGCTGACCCTGGGCGCCGAGTCATCAGCCTCGAAGCCGACGCGCGAATGGCTTCCATCGCACAAGGGTTTATTCTGGGAGTGCCCGCAGCGGCACAGCGAGAATGCTGTCTTGCCTTTGAGATCGAACTCCTTCCCTTCTGCGTCCAGCAGCTTTATCGTACCATCGGCCACTTCCACGCGATAGGGACCATTCTTTTTTGCAGTTATGTTCACTAGCATTAGCTTTCTCCTTTCCACCCGCTCAGGTGGTCCAAGGGCAGAGGGCACAAAGAACCTCTCAGGCACTAGCTGAAGATGATAACGTCCTGGGGATGATATCGTCAAGCCAACATGCCTGACTGCGATAGCTCCACAAGAAGACAAAGAACGGAAACCCCAATACCCTGTATGTGTACGATGAGGAGCAGAATCGGGACGAGGTGCGGACCGAGTATTCACCGAGTTAATGCTTCGTCGAGCACTCAACGCCGCCGGGGGCGCCCCACGCGTCGGGCCGGGGCGATGATCCGATTCCGCAGGAGACCAATCTCCTCGATCTCGGCCTCGACCACATCGCCGACCTGAAGCCACCGGGGCGGGTTGAAACCTTGACCGACTCCGGAAGGGGTGCCGGTGGCCAGGATATCGCCCGGCTCCAGTGTCATCCCGGCAGAGAGGACCTCAAGGAGCTCCGGGATCCGGAAAACCATGTGCCCTGTGCTCGCTGCCTGCCGCACATCACCGTTGACTCGAAGGCCAATACGGAGATCGTGAGGATCGCGAAGGGCCGATTTGTGAACGATCCACGGTCCCATCGGGCAAAAGCTGTCTAGGCTCTTTCCCTTGAACCACTGCATGTGTCTCCTTTGGAGGTCCCGTGCGGTGATATCATTCAAGATGGTATAGCCGAAGACGTAATCGTACGCCTTTGCCCGCGAGATATTTGATCCCTTCCTTCCGATGACCACCGCCAATTCGACTTCGTAGTCGAGCTGCGCCGTGACCGAATGGCGAGTCACGGGCGCCTCGGGGCCGATGACACACGAGGGGGGCTTGGTAAAGAAAACCGGGGCCGAAGGGACCTCGGCCTGCTGCTCCCTGGCGTGCTCCGCATAGTTCCGGCCCAGGCAGATGACGTTCTTCCTCGGTCGGGGAATCGGGGCTAGAAAACGGATCCGATCGACTGGCCGAACGATCGGATCCCTCGCCTTGGCCTCCCATGTCCCCTTCGCGAGACGGCGGGCCCCCTCTCGGCAAAGATCCTGAACGACCCTAAGTGCCGGAGAACCTCGATTGATCAAGTCCAGCATGTCCGACGGCGGTTGTTCTTTGCGCGGCCGTTTCAGAGCCGCTACGCTCGTCGCGAGGTTCAGGATGCTGTTCCCAATACAGACCGCTACGATGGGCTCTCCGTCCCAGAGAACTGTGGCCAGCCGCATGCGATCTCTCCTTTCACCCAAGGCGGGACGAGCGAGGGCCTTCGCTACACGAAAGTCTCTCGGACTGTCAGCCCCCGGCGATGGACGTGGCAAGGGAGGACACGCGCCCCATGTGCAGCCACCAATTTCTTCAGGCCCTTCTGGGCTGTGGGGTCAGCTAGAAATGCGACACATCCTCCCCCGCCCGCCCCGCAGACCCGAGCGCCGAAGGCTCCAGCGCGCCGCGACTTCCGAATCAAGGTGTCGATGAGCGGTGTGGTCATGTTCGGCAACATCGCCCTCCGGATCGCCCAGTCCTCGTTGAGCACCTCCGCGATGCCGCGGAGGTCTCGAGCGAGAAAAGCCTCCCGCATCGCGACCGCATTCGATTTGAGCCGCTCGAAGAAGCCGAACACTTTGCGATCCCCGCTGATATGTCTCTTGAAAAGCTGCCAGTTGTTGGCACCAGAGAACCGGGGCTTCCCGGTATACACCAGGAGCAAATGGTGCTCCAGTTCCTCGAGAAATTTTCCGGTGGCCACTGGCCGGCGGACGATCCCTGTGAGACCAAACTCTAAAACACTGGCTCCCCCGTACGCCGCCGCGTAGTAATCTTGGTATCCCGTAGGAACTCGGATGGTTTGCGTCTCCACGGCCCGTGCATACTCAATCAGCTCCGGCTTCGCCAGCCGGCGCTTCTTCAGGCTGGCCAACGCCGCGGTGGCGGCGACGGCCAAGGCGGACGATCCCCCCGTACCTGCTCCCGCAGGGGCCTGACAATCGGTAATCACCTCGACACCTGGGAGGGGAGCAAAAGATCGCAGGTGGCGGGAGACCAACTCCAGGAAGCGATTCTGCCGCCATTCGATTTCGCTTGATGAAGCCCAAAAGGCCTGCGTGTCCTGGTCCCTGGCGCTGAGGCGGACTCCTCGTCCCGTTCTCTCTTGCACGGTGACGGTGGCACAGAGGTTGATCGCAACGTTAATGGTGAGCGCTGGCTGATGAAAGAGATACAGGGGAGGAATATCGAGCGTACCCCCGGCGAAGTCGATGCGCGTGGGGGCAACCGCAACTACCACGCGGCTCACAAGGTCACCTCGCTTAACGTATGGCAGCGGTGGTGTGGGAACTCAGCGAGGAGGGTCGCGTAGGCTCGGGCTTCCCGGAACCGCTCTCTGGTCTCTGAATCCACACTCTCCAAGGCGTCACGCGGGACTCGGGTGATCCAGAAGGTCTCAATCTCGGGGTGGCGAGCCTTGATGAGATCGAGCTCCCGGGGATCGTTATCGACCACGGCGATCCGCCCGAAACGTCCAACCACCTTTTCGACTACCTCCACCTTGGCCTGCACCTTTGGAGTGTAGAAGACGTCTTCAAAAAAGTGAGCAAGCCCTGCCCCGTGAACCTTGTACTCTTGCCAGGAAGCGTCCCCAAATGAGAGGAGGAAACAGGGGATTTTTGCCGCCTGCAGACGGCTTAAGAACGGCTCCACATCGGCAAAGAGGTACGAGCGGAGGTCGGCAAAGCTCGCCCGAAGCACCTGCTGGATGGCGGTCTTGACGGAAACTGTCACTTGACCTTGCCGGGTCAAATAATCCAGATGTTTCTCGAGCGAGTATCCGTCAGGCCACACCCGGGCGTAGCTTTCCTCCCATCGCCCCCCATCGATCCCAAACTGGATAAAGGCGGCTCGAATATCGATCCAGAAGAACCGATCAGTATCAAAGAGGGTATGGTCAAAATCGAGGAGGACGGCCCCTCCGTTTCGCATACCCCCTCCCAAACTCATCCCATCTCCCCCTCTTTACATAGCTTCCGGCTCCTATTATAGTCCTGGCAGCGCACCCCTACCTAGAAGGAAGAAATTATGGCTCCGTCATCTCTCCCAGCCTATGCCGAGGTTGCCTTTCCCTTGTCCATTGACAAGACCCTCCACTACGCGGTCCCGCCCCATCTCCGAGAGGTGGCCGCTCCCGGAAAGCGCGCCATCGTTCCGCTGGGCACGCGCGTCGTTTCCGGCTATCTTGTGCGTCTTCCGGAGCGGGTCGAGATTCAGAACCTCAAAGAGATTCACGACATCCTGGATCCGGAGCCCCTTCTAGATCAACAGCTGTTGGAACTTACCCGTCGGGTGGCGGAGTACTACTGCGCATCCTGGGGAGAGGTCATCAAGGCGGCCTTACCGCCAGGCATCGATGCCTCCACTCGCAAGTTAGTCCGGCTCACCCACCAAGGACGTCAGGCCCAAACCCAAGCAGGCCACGGTCTCTCAAAACGGGAGGAGGAATTCCTCCGCCTCCTTCCCGCAGACGCCGCCATCCCCGTCAGCCGCCTCACTCGACGACTCGGGAAGAGCACTCCCGCCATCCTGCAACGACTCCGCGCCAAGGGGCTCCTGTCGGTAGAAACCCTCCTCGCGCCCCCTCGAGTCCGGACCCGTGAGGAGCGATCTTTTCGGCTTCTCGGGTCTCCCGGTGACGTTGAAGCAGCCATTGCCTCTCTGAAGGCTCGCGCTCCCCGCCAGGCAGATTTCCTCGCCCATCTCCTCCAGTTCGGTGGGACTCTCCCGGCTCAGGAGGCCCGGAGCATCACCCAGTCCCCATCGGTCATCCTTGCCCTCATCCACAAGGGGCTTATCGAACCCATCCTCATCCCGGTCCGCCGCGATCCCTTCCGGGACATTCCGGTG
>JAAXQN010000145.1 GCA_012974305.1 Candidatus Methylomirabilis sp.
AGAATTGACCCGGATCTTTGCCCAGGTCGAGATGGAGACCTACCTTGTCGGAGAGGGGGGCTCCACCACGGGGAAGACCATCGCCGAGCTCCACGTCCGGCGTCGGACAGGGGCATCAGTGGTCGCGGTGATCCAGAACGGAAGGATCACAGCCAACCCGGGGCCGGAGCAGCGGATCGCGGCGGGACAGGTTCTCGTGCTCGTAGGAAGCCGGAAGCAGGTGGAGGGGGCTTTGGCCCTCCTTGGCGAGGAAGCGAAAAACGCTTAGCACCATGACGAACCTCAACTCATTCCTTAGCGGCTGCAGTCAAAATAAAGCAGCACTGAGAAACTCCTTGATATGAATAGCCGATTGGTGTATAAAAATTATCCCCCACCCCTCTTCATGACTACATCGCCATTAACGACGCAATTCGACGTAGGTAAGCACACACGCTGGGAGGATTTGCAATGGAGATCGTGAGTCTCATTATTGCCGTCGTTGCCTTAGTAATCGCGGTCCTCGCCTATACACGAACCGGCGGAATCGAAGAGGTGCGCCGTCAGGTGAAAGCCGCGGGCTCTGCCGCGGATACGCTCCGAACCAGGACCGCCGATGCGTTGGAGAAACTGGAGAGGACCGTGAGGAGCCCCCGCCAGCCAGCGCCCCCACCAGATGCCACTGCGCCCGAGAAAGGAACCGAGGCCGAAGAAAAGGAGGAAGGAGAACCAAAATAGCGATATCGGGTGATCGACCTTGTCTTGAACGAGGAGAGTTCTCAATGTCGGAGGTGTTGCTATGACTGAAGAACGAACTGAAGAACGGAGAGGTCTGGGCAGGATCTTCCGCTTGATCGCCATCTGGGTTGTCGTCATCGTCATCGCGGTGGCTGGCGGATTCGGGACGGGCTACTTTCTCCGGGATAAGGACGTGAGGGAGGCGCAACAGCTCCTGGCACAACAGAAGGCGGAGATGGCGGCCCAGATCAACTCGCTGGAGAAACAGGTCTTGCAGGCGCAGAAAAGCCAACTCGAACAAGCGCTGGTAAGAGCAAAAATGAGAGCAGGTCTAGAGGAAGTACTCGAGTTTCTGACCGAAGCTATGGCCGAAGTCGATCAGAGGAATTTTGGTAGGGCCTTGCAAAAGATCGGAGCTGCAAAAGGGGCACTCAACGCCGCAGGAAGCACAACTGCCTCTTTTCGCGAAGCCGTCAACGCCAAATTGGACGAAATCAGGGCAGGACTGGAACAGCTTGACGTGAAGACCGGGGAACAGATCTCCAGCCTGACGAAGGACCTGGAGAAAGGTGTGGCCCCGGAAAAGACGTCAGAATAGACGTGCGAGCGGAACCGGTGTCCCAGGCGACCCCTGGAGGTTATCCATGGGCACAAAGCCCAGCCCTGACAAAGCGGAAGGCAAAGTAGCAGAGCTGCTCGCCGTCCTCCCTGCCTCAAAGAAAATTCTTGTTCTTCCCCACGACAATCCGGATTCGGACTCGCTTGCCAGTGCTGCCGCGCTCCGGTCCCTTATTTCGCATAAACTGAAGAAAGCCCCGATCATTGGCCTGAGCGGCATTATCGGCCGATCAGAGAACCGGGCATTGGTGAAAGTTCTCGATATTCCCCTGGTTCCACTGGAACAGATTTTTCCTGACTTTGAGGGGTCGGTAATCTTGGTGGATACCCAACCCGGCCGAGCTAACACCGCCCTTCCCTCCCACATCACTCCCGTTGCGGTGATCGACCATCATCCGGATTGGGGGCAGAACGGGTCTATACCTTTTGTCGACTTGCGTGAGAACTACGGGGCGGCCTCCACGATCGTCACCGAGTACCTCCAGTCCGCAGAAGTGCCCATGAATCCCCGTGTGGCTACAGCCCTCTTTTACGGGATCTCCTCAGAGACGCAGCACCTAGGGCGGGAGGCCAAATCGGCTGACATCGTCGCCAGCCAGTTCCTATACCCGTACGTGAACAAGCGATTCCTCGGTGAGATTGAACACCCGCTCCTTTCCCGTGACTACTTTCGTCTCGTCGGTCATGCCGTCCACAGTGCAGTACTCTATGAAGATGTGGTGGTCACCATCCTAGAATCCGTTCCCTATTCGGAAGCGGTGGCCGAAGTGGCCGACTTTCTCATGCGGCTCGAAAGCGCCACGTGGTCTCTGTGTGTCGCACCCCATGCGGGCCATCTTCACATCTCCCTGCGCACCAGGGATACCGAGGCCACCGCCGGTCTTCTCCTTGCCTCGATCTTGCCCTCCGGAATGGCAGGCGGACACGGGATGATGGCTGGAGGCAAAATCAAAACCTCACAGCGAACCTGGAAGGATGAAGCTTCCAAGATTGTGCAGGATTTTTTGGGAGCTCTCGGCAAGTCGAAAGCTCGTCCTCAGCCCCTCATGTAAACCATCCGGTTCCTCTTGGCTCGCCCGATGTCATAAATCCAAAGCCGCTCAAGGCAAACAAAAAGCCGCCCCGAGTAAGGGCTGGCGAATTGTAGTGTAGGGAGACGAAGGAGATTCCTTGCTTTGGCTAGTGCCGTTCCAACTTGGTGAGTGGTTCGACAGGGCTTCGACGGTGAGCTCAGCCGAACCGCTCACCACCCCGAGGAAGACGGTTCGAGAGCCTCACCGTCCCGAGGAAGATCGAGGGAAGCACTCGCGTTTCTATTTCAGCTCAGAGGGTTTCTCGCGCAGGCGCAAGGCAATTTTGGAGGGGTTTACCCCTATAAGTTGCAGGCCAGGAGGGAGATTAATATCTTTGTCAGATATGGAGTAGCGGTGCCGTCCCGCGCTGGCCTTCCTGAGGTTGATGGCGACCTGCAACTGGTTGGGGTCTAAAAAGTTCAGCATTTCTCGTGACCCGCGAACGCGGACAAATACCTCCTGGACGTGCTTGCCCTCAATCGTCAGCTCTTGTGGCACATTGACGTAGACCACCGGTACCGAGACTCCCAGCTCTGCATTTGGATGCCCCACAAGAACAAACCAGAGCAGGCTGACCGCGGCCAGCGCGCCCAGCTTGGGGCGCCAGTTATGAGTCACGAGCGCCTTGACGGCCCGGTGCCGCCTTGGCCTTTCCTCTGGCGATGTCAGTCGCTCGCCGAGCCAGGTCAGGACCTCTTCGGCGTTGTCGACGGTTGCGATCGTGCCGTGCTCAACGATTGACACCCTTCCACGTTCCTCGGAGACCACGACGGCGATGGCATCCGAATGCTCGGAAATTCCCAGAGCGGCCCGGTGACGGGTGCCGTGAAAATAGGAGAGTCGTTGATTTTCTGAGAGCGGAAGTACACAGCCGGCCCGATAGGCCCGTCCTCCCCGAATATAGAGTGCCCCGTCATGGAGGGGGGTCGGAGGTGCAAAGAGCGTCTCCAGAAGCTCTGGACTCATCTGCGCATCAAGCACCGTCCCTGGACTTTGTAGCAGGGGTTCAAGGGGATCGTCCCGTTCAAATACCACGAGTGCTCCACAGCGCCTGGAGGCAAGCCTAAAGATCGCCTCCGTGACGGCGACCAGCCTCTCCTCGGGCAGCCGCACCCGGCTTGTCCAACGCCACAGGGCCTTTGCTCGCAGCCTGGGATTGATCTGCCCCAGCATGTGGCGGATCTCGCCCTGAAAGATCACGATGACGAAGATCAGCGCGGCGGCCCACACGCCCCCCAACAGCCACGAGGTGAGAAATAACCCAGCACTCTGCGCGGCCAGATACCCGAGTCCCAAAACGGCAATACCCGCCACGATGCGCATCGCCCTGGTGCCGCGCAAGCGGATATAGACCTGATACACGAGGAAGCTCATGATGCCGATGTCGATCAGGTGTTGCCAGGGAAAGTACCGGAGAGCCTGCCATACCTGTTCGACCACTGGCCCGCCCCCCCCAAAATACATCGTCCCAGATTCCATCACATGGTTTCCTGATGGCGTCGTTGGCGGTTCAGTATAACAGTTTTTGCCGGGTAAAGGAGGCCCAGACAAAAGCTCCGCGATACAGTATTGAGGACGCCATGAAGGTAGTTATGTCCGGTGGCATGCCCGGTCCGGGAGAATAAAATGCAAGATCGAGGCCAGAGTGAGGAGGCTGGCCTTCAACGGTTAGATTTCTGGTCAACGAGTCTTAGCGCGACCGAATTAATACAGTAGCGCTTGTAGGTTGGCGCAGGCCCATCATCGAACACATGGCCGAGGTGTGCGTCACACGCATCGCACAGCACCTCTACTCTTCGCATACCCAGGTTGCTATCGGGTTCAGTTCTTACAACCGCTGACGAGATCGGAGCCGAGAAGCTCGGCCACCCTGTGCCTGAATCGAACTTGGTCTGCGAGCTGAACAGGTCGTTACCGCAACAGATGCATTGGTACATTCCGTCCTTTTTGCAGTCGTGGTACTCTCCCGAGAACGGTCTTTCCGTTCCCTTCATTCTACAGACCTTGAACTGCTCCAGGGTGAGTTCGTGCTTCCATTGCTCTTCGGTCTTGGAGTTCTTCTTAGCCATAGGTCACCTCCCTCATTTTGGACACATCGCGAGAGAAGAGATCACGAATTGACCCATCAATCGCCCCGGGTGCATCCTTTCCACCAAAGTCTCACCCCGGAGATTTCTCACTTGCCCGGACGTGAGGGGAGGTCCCACCGTGTTTTTCAATTATTTTCATTACACCATAATACAGCAGTCCGAGCACCACGATGCCAGCAATGACAGGCAAAGCAATGGCCAATACAGATAAGGCCATCGCTCCCCCGAGTTCCATCGTTGCTACAAGAGGATTTCCGATACCCGCTGTTGTCACCGTGGAGGCCCCCCGGGTCACGCCCGTCGCGACTTGAACTGTGCCAGCGACCCCGCCACCCGCAATGACCGCAAGGGCCCACTTGAGAAATGGAGACATCCCGGAAACCACTGAGGCCGTTACAATGGTGCCAGCAACAATTGCAGCCGGGGTAGCAATGGTATCCAAGAGATTGTCGACCCACGGGATATAGTAACCAGCGATTTCAAGACAGGTTGCAATTGCGAACGCGGCCAAAGCGGGATACGTCCCGATCCATTCAAAACCAGGGGAGAGCGTGAGATGCCCCGCGAGAGACGCCATACTCATGGCGAAAAGAGGTACGAACACCCTAAAGCCACAGGCTGCACTTAAGCCGACACCCACACAAATGCTTACTAAGGTCTCCATGCCTCCTCCTCAATTCGCACGAGAATCACTCCTGACATCCTTCTTATTGTATTCTACTCGATTAGACGGAGGACGGGCCCAGATATTTATCTGTAGTGGATTCGGACGTTGATCCGCTCATTGTTCGAGATGGACTTTCATAAAGGTATCCAAGCCGGCCATATAGTCTTGCCTGCTTACGAGAAACCCATCGTTGTGACCACCGCGGATCTCCAAGAGCTGCTTCGGCTCGTGTGCGACTGCGTACAATCTGCGTCCGTGCGCGAAGGGGATAATCTCGTCGTCCCGGCTATGCACAATGAGTACGGGGCAAGATACAAACTGGAGAAGCGTTTCGGTGTCATAACGAAATCGCGACAGCCTCCGCGCAGGAATAAAAGGATAGACCTCCGCCGCCAGGTCGGGTACCGACGTAAAGGCAGACTCGATAATGAGCGCCTTGGGCGTGTGCTTGGTCGCCAATTGCACCGCGATGGCGGCACCGAGCGAACGACCAAAGAGCACAATGTCTTTCGCTGCGATACGCCGGTCTTCGGTTAAATAACGCCAGACAGCCGTAGCATCACGATAAGTGCCCTGCTCCGACGGAGCACCGGTACTGCGTCCGTAGCCTCGATAGTCAAAAATAAATGTCGCGAGACCCAGGTCGTAAAAGACCTTGAGTGAGTCGAGGCGGTGAGAGATGTTGCCGGCATTGCCGTGGAAAAACAGCAAGACGCCCCGCATCTGGCGTACAGGAACAAACCAGCCATCAAGGGTCACGCCATCGTCGCTGACAATTTTTACCGGCTCATAGCCAAGCCCCACCATGTCGGGGGTAGCAACAATGTCACGAGATGGAAGATTCGGCAGGTAGAGCAGGCGGGATTGAGAAAAGTACAAAAAAATCACGAGGGCTCCATAGGACCCGGCGATCACTAGCACAATGGACCAGAAGTAGTTCACCGACACCCCTGTACGCATCCTGAAGCTCTGATACCTCCATCAGGGATCCAACCCTCACACTCAGCTTTTGGCTTTCAGTATCCCCCGCTGTCTGCGGAGTGTCAAGCTCGCCAACCCAGGTGTTGCGTCCGACGAAATCACCCGGCGACTGGACGATCATTGGGAATTTCACCCAAGATTGCTACGCTCGAGCTCGTACCGATTCTATCGGCTCCTGCCCCTATCATTTGGAGAACCGTTCTTGCATCGCGAATACCCCCGGCCGCTTTTATCTTGGCGTCATTGCCAATCACAGATTTCAAGAGTTTGACATCCTCTACGGTTGCCCCGCCGGCAGGATGAAAGCCAGTGGATGTCTTCACAAAGTTGCCTCCGGCGTGGACGA
>JAAXQN010000008.1 GCA_012974305.1 Candidatus Methylomirabilis sp.
GCGTTCATGAGCATGTGCAAATGTACCTTGCGTCCCCAGAAGTGGTGTCGAACGAGGAGAGCTGCTTCAAGGATGGACGGAAGCTCCTCCGCAGGGGCGTCGAGAATGGTCTGCATTTCCTCCCGGCTCAGGAGCTCTCCCTGGAGCGATTTTTCTGCCATCCTCTGGTAGTCCATGGCCTCCAATCCATAGCAGATTCACCAGAGAAAGCCAAGGAGTTTTGGCACAATAACCGCCCATTTTGCTGTTGACGGGGGTTTGTGCCGATTCTACAATGAAGATGCGGAAAATCTCGCGTCCCTTCCGCCGAATGAACCCCAAAAATCCCACGCTCCAGCATGGGTATACGGCGTCTGCGCTCCTGGCCGGGGCGGCTCGGGAGGGACGGTGCTAGACCGCGGCTGAACGATCATGAGGACAGAGCTTTTAGACACATTTCGTCTCCGCTATCCCTTTCCCCTGGACCCCTTTCAGGAGGAGGCGATCCACTACATCCTGGAGGGGGACTCTGTCATCGTCTCTGCTCCCACGGGAGCAGGGAAGACCCTCATCGCCGAGTTCGCCATTTATCAGGCGCTCTCCACGGGGAGGCGCCTTGCCTACACCACCCCACTCAAGGCCCTCAGCAATCAGAAGTTTGCCGATTTTTGTAAACAGTTTGGGGAGGAGAACGTAGGGATCCTTACGGGGGATGTTAAAGTGAACACGGGTGCCCCCCTGGTGGTCATGACCACCGAGATTCTCCGCAACAAGCTCTACACCCGTACTCTGAAGAAGACCGCCTACGTGGTGTTGGACGAATGCCACTACATGGGAGATGAGGGGCGGGGGACGGTGTGGGAGGAAATTATCATCAATTGCCCCTGGGACATCCAGCTCATCGCCCTTTCGGCCACCGTGGGAAACATCGACGAGATCGCGGAGTGGATCAGTGAAGTCCACCGTCCCATCCGGAGGGTTGTTCATCACTTGCGCCCCGTCCCCTTGCACTACCATCTCTGTGGCTCAGAGGGAGAGTTGATTCAGGTCAATGGACTTTCCCGGGCTCAACTGCTCGCGGCCGTTGCGTCCTGGCGGGGCATGGCAACGGTTCGCATGCGGGGACGGGTGACCCAGGAGCGTCGACGATGGCGGGTCAGACGCCGGGTGAGGCCTTCGGTCCTGCTCCCAGGTCTGAAGGCCAAACGGTGGCTCCCGGCCATTTATTTCATCTTTAGCCGGGCAGGGTGTGAAGAAGCCCTCCGACGGTTCCTGGAGGAGGGGGTCTCCCTGTTAGCGCCCGCGCAACAGCAAGAGGTCGATCAGGCAATCGAGACATTTCTGAGCGAGAGTTCGGCTCTGGTGAGTAAGTCAGAGCTGAACGAGCTCGTCTTCGACGGTCTCCGCCGGGGGGCGGGGGTCCATCATGCCGGGATCCTGCCGGCCCTGAAACGTCTGACCGAAACCTTATTCGAACGGGGACTGACCCATGTGGTCTTTGCCACCGAGACGATGAGCCTGGGGATCCACATGCCGGCCAAGAGTGTGGTGCTCCAGGACTTGACGAAGCGGAGTGATTTCGGTTTCCGAACCCTCAGCCACAATGAATTGACCCAGATGGCTGGACGTGCTGGTCGCCGCGGGATCGACCCCGAAGGGAAATGCATCATTGCGCTGGATACCCCGGAGACTGTCGAGGACGCGCTCCATCTTATCCGGAAGCGATCGGAGCCCATCGAGAGTCAGTTCCGCATCGGGTACAGTTCTGCGGCCCTGCTGGTCCTTACCTACGGGGATCCGGAAGATATCCGGCGCAACATCGAATCCAGCTTCGGGCAATTTCAGAATCGGAAGCGGATCCAGGTCATCGAGCAGGAGATTGCCGAGCTCACCGGCCGGCTTGACCAGACTCGCCGGGTGGACATTCCCTGTTGTACCTTGGAAGAGTTGCTCGCCTATCAGACCAAGCGGCAGGAGCTGGAGACGCTGAACCAAGATCTCCAGCGGCACCGGCCTGAGCAGCACCAGTTCGGCCGCCGGGGGCGGAGGAGGCGGCGATCTTTCCCCAAGGGCCATGGCGAGGCGACGCCTGGGGCAGTTCAAGACTACATGGAGCTCAAGCGGCGGATCGAGGAGAAGGCGCTGGCCCTTGCAGAGCTTCGCTGCCACCGTTGCAAGGAGCGGCACCGACTGGAAAAGGCCCTCAAGCGAGAGCGGCGACTGACGGAAACCATCCGGAACCAGACGCGGACACTGGAGCATCTGAGGAATACCTACTGGGAGCAGTTTCTGCGGGTCTTGGAGGTCCTGAGACGCTTCGGCTATTTCCGGGATCGCACCCTCACCCAAGAGGGATTATTAATCGGTGATCTCCGCCATGATAATGAACTCTTGGTCGCTCGGGTGGTCTTTTCGGGGGCGCTGGACGGGTTCAAACCCTACGAGATGATGGCGATCCTTTCTTGCCTCGTGGAGGAGCCCCGCGAGATCGAAGCCCCCTTTGCCAGTCAGCTGCTCAAGCGGCAGCCGCATCTCAAGCGGGGAATCCGGCAGATCGAGGCGTTGGCTCGTGAGGTGATGGACGTCCAGCAAGCCCATCGGGTCTTCCTCCCGGTCTCCATGCACACCACCTACCTCTCAGCGGCCTACGAGTGGGCGGCTGGCGAGGAAGATTGGATGCACTTAGTAGAGGAGCATTACGGCGGTCATGAAGGAGACATGATTCGCGCCTTCCGGCGCCTCATCGATCTTTCTCGGCAGCTTCTCGAGTCCCCGCAGCTGTCTCCAACCCTCAGGGAGGATCTGCGTGTGGGAGTCCGGTCCCTGGATCGGGGGATCGTCCTTGAGAGCGCATTGATATAGACGTTGACGGCAATGCGGATTCACCCCGCGCGCGACAGTTGGCCCCTCGTGTCCGTCAACGCGTAGAGAAAGGAGTCCGGTGGCCCTTCTCGTGTTTGCAGATCAAAAGGAGCGGATCTATGACCACTCGACCCTCGAGATGGGCGGCGCTTCGGGGGCCACGTGGGTCCGCGTGCCTGAGGAAGAGCTGATTCCCTTGCCCGAGGGGTCGCGGCTCTTCACGATGCCTGGGACCTATCCGGTCGGCTGGAACGGCTCCCTCGCGACCTTCGAAGTAGCCGAGGCGGCCAGAGGGCAGCAAGCGGTGGCGGCCTTCCTCCCCCCAGGGTACATGCGGACCCACCTGCCGGCGACCTCCTATCCCGACGCTTCGGTCGCCCCTTATCTACCCCTATGGTCTTACGCCGCCGTAGGATGGCGGAGTGGGCAGTTCGTCGCCGCGGCGGTTCGCATCGATCCGATGGATCACCAGGCGCCGTGGCAGTATGATGATCGGACACTCTTGCCTCTTATCCGAGGGCGGCTGGCGGAGCAGCCGGACAACCGGCTCTTGCATCATCTGAAGCGCTGTGCCACCGACTACCACTGCCTTTGTGCCAAGAACGCCTTCTACCGGCGGTGGGAGGCGCCGCTCCCCATCGCCTTTGCCTGTAATGCCGACTGTGTTGGCTGCATCTCGCTGCAGACCGAAGGGCTCGTCCCGGCTTCCCATGAACGTATCGGAGGGGCACCGACGCTGGAAGAACTGTGCGCGTTGGCGCACCCGCATTTGACCGAGGCGGAGGAGGCCATCGTGAGCTTCGGCCAGGGCTGTGAAGGTGAGCCACTCCTGCATGGGGACCTGATCGAGGAAACCATACAACGCTTGAGGTCACGAACCGACCGGGGGACGATTCACCTAAACACGAACGGGTCGCTGCCCCAGGTCGTCGAGCGACTCTGTATGGCGGGCCTCGACAGCATCCGGATAAGCCTCAATGCGACCCAGCCCGAGGCGTACGCCGCCTATTACCGACCCAAGCACTACGAGTATGCCGATGTGGTCGAGTCGATTCGGAGGGCCAAAGCCCACGGCTGCTACACGTCCATCAACCTGCTTGTCTTTCCGGGGGTCTCCGACCGGGAGGAAGAGGTTGACGGCCTGCTTCACCTCATCGTTCAGACAGGGCTCGATCTTATCCAGATGAAGAACCTGAACATAGACCCCCGCCGGTACCTCGAGAGCCTCCCTCCCCCGCGGGGTGGGGCGATCGGGATGCGGGAGCTTGTGCGCACGATCCGGCGTGAGGCGCCACAGGTCGACATCGGGTATTTCAACCGCCCGAGAGAGTACTTTGGTCGCTCCCTCTGCGAGGCACTCACCTTCTGAGATGGCGAGACCGATCTACGAACAACAGAAGAGCTTCTTCCGTCGGGCGTACGAGGCGGGGGAAACCCCGTGGCCGCGTGTCAAGCCCACCCCGGCGGTGGCCCGCCTTGCGAGGCGCCTCAAACGCGAGCGAGGACGCGCACGGGTCCTCGACGTGGGCTGCGGCGAGGGACGACACATGATCTGTTTTGGGAAAGAAGGGCACCAGGCGGTGGGGGTGGATTACGAGCCACTTGCCTTAAGGAAGGCCTGTGCGCGCATCGATGCTCGCGCGGTCCACTCACACCTGAGGTTCATCCTCGCGGATGCCTTTCGTCTCCCCTTTCGGCAGGCGAGCTTCGATGCCCTGGTGGACAGTGGGGTCTTCCACCATGTGAAGAAGACCGATTGGTCCCGGTACCTCAACGGTCTCACGGCACTACTGAAGGCGGGTGGCTACTTACACCTGACCGCCTTCAGCACCCGCTTCAAACACTACCCGGGTGAACGCCGTACGCGCAACTGGATCGTCCACCGAAACCACTACGACCATTTCTTTCGGAAACGGGACTTCGCCGCGATCTTCGGCCGTTGCTTTGACATCCTCGCCATTGAGGAAGAAAAGCAGTCCCTCCACGTCTTCTGGCACGTCCTGATGCAAAAACAACCTCGATGACCGATGACATTCCACCGAAGACCGATGACCGTGATGAGTTAAAAGCTCTTCGGTCGCCGATGAGCAGATATCGGTCGTCGAATAGCGGTCGCCGGTTGTAGGTTATTGGTGTACGGTGATCGAGATCAGCCCCCTTCGATTCGTGGCTCGTACTTGCGGTGGGGGTCAGGGGGAAGGGTGAGGATTTGCTGGGCGATGAAGGAAACTGTGTACTCATTCACGTCCTTGACCGACACGATACCCACCGGGCGGTGCTTCTCGTCCACCAGAGGGACGTGACGGAATCCGCCGAGGTGCATCGTATGGATTGCATAGGCGACCACATCGTCAAGCTTGAGCACCTCGGGGTTGCGTGTCATGAACTGTTCTACCGTCGATTGGTCTAGGTCCACGTCGGTCCCCAGGACCTTTCGCAGGATGTCGCGTTCCGAGAGGATTCCTACCAGGGTTTCTCCATCCTGAATCATCACCGCGCCCACACTGTAGCGCTTCATAAGCTCGACAGCCTCGGCCAGCTTCGCCGTTCGCTGAAGACACCGGGGAGGATGATAATTTAGCTCTCGGATCGGACGATTAAAGATCGCTTCGTCGACGGTAATCCGCGGCTTCGTTCTTTCTTCACTGACGGTCAGATACTCGTCCCCGTAATCCTCTTCGATTTCCTGGGGGTCTACCATCGAAACCTCCCTTCGGCCCCGCGGGAGGTACCCCGAGGGATTGCAGAGCGTCTCTCGGCCCAGGCGCTTAGTGGTTGTTCAGGAAGCCCCGGCAGCATCTCGTGCCCCCTCCGGCTTTGTACCTGTCTTTTTGGCCGTTCCTCCCATGGGACTCCTTTGCTTTCAAAAATACCACGGTTGCCCCTCCACCTCAACGCTTTCCTTCTATTCCGATTCCCCATTCCCGTTTCTCCCGCGTGCCGGTCCAGCTTTGGCCTTGGGGGTCTCCGCCCTGGGTGCACGCTGAATAACTGCTCTCGGAGCGGTGCGCCCAGAGAGATAATATCCTCTTAGTAATGCACGACCGAGTCCAGGCGATCCTTCGCCTTTGAAAAAACAACGAACCGCATTAAGATGGGGGCTCGTATCCACAGGAGGAGTGTGCATGAAGGGGCATCAGCGGTTGAAGCCGGTGGATCTGATCAGCTATCTGGCGCTTCTTGCCCTTATGCTCACCACGCTGGTGACCCAGCCTCCCCATGGCACGGCCCTTTTGTTGAAATACGGTGGACTGGCCCTTGTCCTTACGCTGCTCTGGTGGATGGATCAGGGGCGATTCTGGCTCGCGAGAGGACTGCATGCCTTTTACCCCATTGTCTTCATACCGATCCTGTTCGACAGCTTTGCCGATCTCCTGCCGTGGGTAAGCCCGATCGTGCGAGACCCCGTCCTTATCCAACTGGATCTTGCCCTCCTTGGCACTCATCCCACCGTCTGGCTCGAGCGGTTTATCCATCCCTGGCTCACCGAAATCCTCACCTGGGCCTACGCCACATATTACTTTCTTCCTGTCGTCCTGGTGGTTGCTCTGTATTGGCGGGGGAAAGAAATGAGCTTTGACCGGGCGGTCTTCGGCGTGGTTCTCGGATTTTACCTCTCCTTCCTAGGGTACTTCTTGTTTCCTGCCATCGGGCCCCGGTTCACATTGACTCATCTCCAAACGGTGGACCTTCACGGGATCTTCTCGGCGGACACCATCCGGGATACCTTGAATTTCCTCGAGCGGTTCAAGCAGGATGCCTTCCCGAGCGGTCACACGGCCGTTGTCCTCCTCGTCCTCTTTTACGCCTGGCAGTTCGTTCGTGGCCTCTTCTGGGTATTCCTGCCCGTGGTGGTGGCTCTGATCTTCTCTACCGTGTACCTCCGCTATCACTATATGGTTGATGTACTGGCGGGGATCGCGCTGGCTGTCCTGTGCGTCGTTTTGGAGCGGATGACGACGAACCTCTGGCACCGATGACCGACGACCGATTACCGATGACCGATAACCGTTAAACGGTTCTTTTGAGGGACCAAAGGATCCTTTTGTGGTTGTCGCTGGTCGGTCATCGAGTTCTCACGGTCGTCGGATTACGGTCAACGGTCATCGCTTTAGATCGGCAGCTCGTAGATCCGGTATCGCTTATACGGGGTCCCCCCGAGGCGCTTCGTCATCCGAAGGACTGTCCAGTTGTCCTCGAGAACCCAAGAGATCTCCGCCATTATGAAGCCATTTTTGATGAGGGCCCGAGCCGCAATCTGAAAGAGGAGTGCATCGATCCCCTTGCTTCGGTACTCGGGTTTAATCCCCAACAGGAGAAGACGGGCATCCCGAATCCGACGCCGGTACCAGATGAACTTGAGCAGGCCTAAGGGTCCCATGCGGCCGTTGAGATGTCGCAGCGCCTGGTTGTAATCGGGCAGGAGCATCAGAAATCCAATAGGGCTCCCCTCGGCCTCGGCGATGAGGGTGATGGAGGGGATGATAAGGGGCTTGAGCTGTTTCGCCATCCATTGGGCCTCTGAACGGCTCATGGGTGTAAAGCCCCAGTTCCTCTCCCAGGCGGCATTGAACAGTTCGCGGAAGATCTGGATCTCGTCACTCAGGCGTTTCATGTTCACCGGCCGGACATGAATGCCCCGTCGCCGGGCCTCCTCGGCGGGCCGAAGGACCATGGGGGGATCTTCAGTCCAGATCCGTAGGATGTATGCCAAGAGGTCCTTCGCCTTGCGACATCCAGCATCCTCCAGAAGCTCCTGATAGCCAGGGGGGTTATAGGGCATCAGGAAGGCAGGGGCGGACGTGAACCCCTCGATGAGAAGGCCGCAAGGGGCGTTCATCGAGGGGTTGACCGGTCCGCGGATTGCCCACATTCCCTTCCCCTTCAAAAATTCCCCAGCCGCTCCGAGGAGTCCCTTCGCAACTGTTGCATCGTCCAGGCATTCGAAGAAGCCAAAGAAACCATACGGTTCCTGATGGGTTTCGAGAAACTGGTGGTCCAAGATCGCTGCGATCCGGCCGACGACCTCACCACCTTGCTTGGCGAGGAACAAGCGGATCTCTGCTTTTTCAAAGAATGGATGTTGGCCGGTAAGGAGTTGGCGCTGCTCGAAGAGAAGGGGTGGGACCCAGTGGGGGTCGCCTCGGTAGATGCGGTATGGCAGGTCGAGGAAGGTCTGGAGATCGCGCTTGCCGGTAACAGGGATGATCTCCACAATCAGATTACCCCGAGTTCCCTCCCGACAGTGCGAAAGCCCTCCAGGACCCGATCGATGTGCGCGTCCGTATGGGTGGCCATGTAGCTTGTACGAATCAGGGCCCGTCCTTCGGGGACGGCGGGGCTCACGCTCACATTAGCAAAGATCGCCTGCTCATAAAGCGCACGGCCCAACAGAAAGGCCCGCTGATCGTCGCCAATCACGACCGGGACGATGGGGGTTTCGCTGAGTCCGATATCGAATCCCATCTCCTTCAGGCCTTCCTGCATACGCTGGGCATTCTTCCACAGTTGCGTCCGCCGCTCCGGCTCTTGCTCGATGACTTCCACGGCAGCTCCGATGGTCGCAACGCAGGCGGGGGGGAGGGAGGCACTGAACATCATGGATCGGGCTTGGTGCTTGACGTAGTGAATCACCTCATGGCTCGATGCGATGAAGCCCCCCACCGAGGCCAGGGCCTTGCTACACGTCCCCATGACGATGTCGACTTCGTCCTCCAGCCCAAAGTGTTCTGCGGTCCCCCGGCCCTCCTTGCCAAGCACCCCGGTGGCGTGAGCGTCATCCACCATCACTCGGGCCCCATACTTCCGGGCCAGTCGGACGATCTCGGGGAGTTTGACAATATCTCCCTCCATGCTGAAGACCCCGTCCACCACGATCAACTTCCCTTTGTCTGGTTGCGAGGCGAGGATGCGCTCGAGATCTTCCATATCATTATGTCGATACTTGAGGGTCTGGCCGAACGCGAGGCGACAGCCGTCGATGATGCTGGCGTGGTTCCACCGGTCGATGATGGATACATCATCTTTGCTGACCAGGGCAGAAATGACCCCGAGGTTAGTCTGATACCCGGCAGCAAAGAGGAGGGCTGCCTCTTTCTTCTTAAACTTGGCCAGCTGGGCTTCCACCTCGTGGTGCAGGTCCATGGTGCCGTTCAGGAAGCGTGATCCGGCACATCCGGTGCCGTATCGTTCCACCGCGCGGATGCTCGCCTCCTTGATTCGCGGGTGGGAAGTGAGACCCAGGTAGTTGTTGGATCCCACCATGATCATGCGTCGCCCGTCCACAACGACCTCGGGATCCTGGGCCGACCGGATCGGTTGGAAGTAGGGATAGAGGCCGGCCGCCATGACCTGCTTGGCGTCGGTGTAACGGTGACATTTCTCAAATACGTCCATGGCCCCTCCTTTACAACCAGCGGTAGCGCTGATACCACTCCACCACACGTTGTGTTCCTGTCTGTAATGGGATGGAGGTGGTAAAGCCCAACTCGCGTGTGGCCTTTCCCGGGTCACAGACCCAGTACCGTTGCCGCATTTCATAGGCCTTATCACGGTTGAGCAGGGGCGGGGCCCCCGTCAAGCGCGCGATCCCCTCCCAGACCCAAGCAGCTGCGCCGACGAGGGCAGAAGGAAAGGGGATCATCAATGTGCGAACCTCAAGCGCTGTAGCGATGGCGTCCAAGATCTCTTCCCAAGATCGAGGGGTTGCCTCCGCCAGATAATAAATCTCCCCGGGCTTTCCCCGCTCGGCCGCCAGGTAAAGACCGCGGACCAGATCTTCGATGTAGCAAAGACTAAAAATCCGTTTCCCACCCAAACGAAGGGCCACACGCCTTTTTGCGAGCTCGAAGAAAGGCAGAAGGCCCCGGTCCCGAGGACCATAGATCACCGGCGCCCGGATAATGACCCATGGGATAGTCGGGCCGAGTTCTCTAACCGCCTTTTCCCCATCCAGTTTGCTCCGACCGTAGTGGCTGACAGGCTGGGGGGGGTCAAGCTCCCGAAGAGGATGTCCGTCCTTACTGGGACCAGCCGCCGCCAGGCTGCTCAGATACACCAGTCGGGGTGGTTGTCTCCTTTGGGCCAAGATGGCCACTAAGTTGGCTGTCCCTTTCCCGTTGGCCCGGTAATACTCGCCCACCTCCAAGGTCTTGGTGAGCCCGGCCAGGTGGAAAACCCAGTCAAAGTCCTCCTGGACTATCTCACCGAGGTTGGCGTCTGTGCAATCCCCTTCAACAACCTTGACCTGTAAGCCTTCCAACCAGCGGAGATGACTTCGGCTCCGGGCCAGACAGATAACCTCGTCTCCCCGCTCCAAGAGATATTCCACGAGGTGGCTGCCGATAAACCCGGTCCCGCCCGTGACCAAGGCCTTCACGCTGTCCAGCGCCCCTCCCGGTTGAAAATTTCCCCCCCGGGGTCAGGCGACCCATAAACGGAGCACATTCTATGGTATCCCCCTTTCGAAATCAAGCGAGAACAAACGAACCCCCTGGGAGGGGTGGAGAACCCACTTGGAGCACCCTGGCTGTCTGGAGACCGGCCCCAGAGCCGTCCCGTAGAAAAAGGCCTCTCTCCTCTTCCTGCCTTCTCCCGGGACTCTTAGCTAGGTCACCTCCGACAGACTTTTCAAGCCCTTCCTCGCCGCCTGGACCATCAACGCCATATTCCCCGGCGGATGGACGTTGTTCATCATGCGGTCGTGGGCTTCGGGAATTCGTTCCCATTCAAAGACTTCGGACATGGCCGGCTTGATGCGCCCGTCCATGACCGCCTTGTTAGCAGCTTCTGCCTGATATAAGGTGGCAAAATGCGAGCCCTGAATCCGCTTCTGGCGCATCCAAACGTATGAGGCGTCGAACGTTAGATTGAATCCGGTCGTCCCCGCGCAGAAAACGACCATGCCGCCGCGGGATGCCACGAAGCAGCTTACCGGAAAGGTCTGTTCCCCGGGGTGTTCAAAGACGATATCGGGGTCGACCCCCTTGCCGGTGATTTCCCAGATCGCCCCCCCGAATTTGCGCACTTCCTTGACGTAGGCGCCGTAGGCGTTCAGGTCGGATACCCGAGGTAATTGCCCCCAACAGTTAAAGTTTTTTCGATTGAGGTATGCTTTGGCGCCGAGGTCCAGACACCATTTCCCGCGCTCGTCGCTTGAGACGACGGCGATGGCGTTGGCGCCTGCCGCTCGAACGATTTGGATGGCCATGGAACCCAGCCCGCCGGAGCCTCCCCAAACGAGCACGTTCATGCCGGGCTGAAGGGTATGAGGGGGATGGCCGTAGAGCATCCGCCAGGCGGTGGCGTGAACCAGCGTGTAGCAGCCGGCCTCTTCCCATGTGAGGTTGGCGGGTTTGGGTAGCAACTGCTGGGCCTGGACCTTAGTAAATTGGGCGAAGCTCCCATAGGCCGATTCATAGCCCCAGATCTTCTGTTCGCGGCAGAACATAGGGTCACCGCCATTACAATAGGGACACTGGCCGCAGGTTTGCCCGCAGTGGACCAAAACCTCATCCCCAACCTTCCAGGGATACACGGAGCTCTTGACGGCGCTCCCCAGCTTCCAGATCACCCCCGCAGCATCGCTCCCCGCGATGTGGAATGGATGTTTATGGAACCGGGTCGGCGAAGCCGGTTGTCCCAGTGACGCCCAGACTCCGTTGAAATTGACTCCCGCCGTCATCACCTGAACCAACACTTCGTTGGGGCCGATTTCGGGGAGATCCACGACTTCGGATTTCATGGCTTGAAGAGGCGGGCCATGATGCTCGGGATGGATCACGTAGGCGTGCATTTTTTTGGGTACAAATCCCAGGGGGGGAATTTCGCCGATGTTGTAGAGCTCTTTTTCAGCCATGGCCTGTCCTCCTCATAGTGGCTGTATAACTTCCGTTGATCTGGACAGATGGGAGAGGCTATCGCGGAGTTCTAAGCTGTAGAGACACGAAGCGCTCAAGGCTACCATAAGGGTATGTCGGATTGCAAGGTTCCTTCCCCCAGGGAGCCTACGCTGGAGGGGACCGACCGGGTATGATGGGGTCTGCCGATGACACTTGATAAATGGCTTCGACCATGATAATGTCCGGTGACTGTTGCGACTTGCTACACTCATCAAGGCTTTCCGGGAGGGCCATCTCTGCGGTGAATCGATCCGCGACATCGGGGAGGATCCGCCACGGTTCAGCATTATCCCCCGCATCACGACTCAACGCCTTGCAAGTAATAACTGTGAACGTGCGCATCGAATTATCAAGCGAATAGGGGTATGCAGAACGGCGCTGCAGGAACAAGTATTGCATACACTCTCCACTCTCTAGTATGGAGATATAATGATGGATCCAGTGCCGGCAACGTCTAACTCCGCATCGCAACAGGCCTCCTGGCAGCAGGTGGTGGCGAAATATCAACATCCCGATCTGCGGCGCAGCGTATGGCAGATGGTCAACACCCTCATCCCATATTGCCTACTGTGGTATATGATGTATCGCAGCCTGGAGGTCTCGTATTGGATGACGCTGGCCCTGGCCGTGCCCACGGCCGGATTTATGGTCCGCATCTTTATTATTTTTCATGACTGTGGTCATGGCGCCTTTTTCAAATCGCAGCGCGCCAACAACTTTTGGGGATTTGTGACCGGCGTGTTGACGCTGACGCCCTACTATGGCTGGCGCCACGAACATGCGATACACCATGCGACCGCGGGCGATCTGGACCGCCGCGGGGTTGGGGATATCAAGACGTTAACGGTGAAGGAATATCTGGCCTTGCCCCCCCCGAAGCGGCTTAGATACCGGCTGTACCGGAATCCGCTGGTATTGTTTATTTTTGGGCCCCTGTTCCTTTTCGTGATTCAGCAACGCTTTGTGCCACGCGGTGCCCGCAAGCGCGAACGTTACAGTGTGTATTGGACCAATCTGGCGCTCGGGGGAATTGCGGCTGTGATGAGTCTCACCATTGGACTGAATGCTCTTGTCTTGGTGCAGTTGCCGATCATCATGATTGCCAGCGGGGCGGGGATATGGCTATTTTATGTGCAGCATCAGTATGAAGGGGTGTACTGGGAGCGGCACGACAATTGGAATTATGTGGCCGTTGCCATACAAGGCAGTTCCTTTTATAAATTGCCCAAGGTGTTGCAGTGGTTCACGGGAAACATCGGGTTCCATCATGTTCATCATCTCAGCCCGCGGATTCCCAATTATTACCTGGAACGGTGCCACAATTCGGATCCGATGTTCCAGGAAGTGAAGGCAATTACATTATGGCCGAGCTTCAAATCGCTTTCCTTCCGTCTGTGGGATGAAGACCACCACCAGCTAGTCGGGTTCGGCTACCTCAAAACCCTTCAGACAGAGCAGGCGTCGACTTCTCACCGCTAAACCCTCCTTCCTTTTCTGTTATCCAAACCGCCCACGGTGTCTGGTATCGTCGGGTCGGACTCCACTACTGAGACCGGAAAAAGGTTGTGGTTCCTCGCTTGGTACTAAAAATGCGGGGGCAGGGTGCGTTTCACGAGGAGCGGAAATGAGTAAGAAGGCACTTTTGGGGTTGGCCGTACTCGCGCTGCTTGGGTCCGGGGGGACCGGACGTGCGGAGCAAGCGTACACCTGGGTCCAAGTGGTTGAGCATGGGATGCCCGATTTTAACAATCGGGAGGTGGCCCAAGAGGCTTTCATAGAAAATACTCCTCTCAGCCTGTCCTTTCCGTCCGGGATAGACGTGGTGTTCGCATTCGTAAAGCATGAGGGACAGGCATACGCGGTATATCACGAGCGTAAAACGTCGGACGTGGTCGGCATTGCTCGGCTCGAATGGGATTATTCTTGGCCGCAGGGGCTGCGCTTCTACGAGTTCTACGTTGATTCCGGGCTGCTGAGAGGAGATGCGCTCACCGGGGAATTTCTGCACATCACGGGGAGTAATCGCATCTTCGCCGGACTGTGCCGCATCGCGGATTTGTCGAAGGAAGCGCGCCCGCACGCTGACTGTTCAAAGGGCGCATGATACGCTCGGTCTCGTGACAGGCATGGACTCCAGTCACCACCCTTGCATTGCCTGGGCACATCCTCTTATCTGAAATTCTCCGCTTTCGCCCTCGGGGGAGATTGGTCCTTACGAGCCAGCCGCTCTAGGCTTTCCGGTCTTGAGACAATTTGCCCGATCGGCCGTCCTATACCTGGCAAGGTTTCCGTGGCGTGTGTCTTGGAGGGAATGGTCTGACCAAGGGGGTGGTGACCCCAGCGGGATTCGAACCCGCGTTGCCGCCTTGAAAGAGCGGTGTCATAGGCCAGGCTAGACGATGGGGTCCATGTCGGCTGTCATAAAGTTCGATCACAGAAAAAACCACCACGTGCCCTCTCAAGGAACCTACCCTCATCTCCGTTCCCCCTACGTCCTCAAAGAATCCACAGGAAACAACCCCAATTATCTTCTCGTGTTTCGTTCCGCTCT